>NZ_QNVX01000044.1:0-152401 GCF_003314725.1 Rhodovulum sp. BSW8 | reverse complement strand
CGCCGGGCCCGGGCCGCGCGCGACGACCTGACCGGGGCCGAGCGCCGTCTGGCACAGGCTCAGGCGGTGCAGCTTGCGGCCGGCTTGCGGCCCGGCGCGCCCTGTCCGGTTTGCGGCGCGATCGACCATCCGGCGCCCGCTGCGGCCGGCGCGGGCGATCCGTCCGGACCCGAGGCGGTGCTGAAGGCCGTGCGCGCCGCCTGGGACGAGGCCGACCGGGTGCTGCGCGAGGCCGAGCGCACGCTGGCCTCGGAACGCGGTGTGCTGGCCGACCGGCAGGAACGGCTGGCGGGGCTCGACCGGCCCCGGACCGATGCGGCCACCCTGAAAGATCGGATCAGGGCGACCCATGAGGGACTTGCCGCGCTTGGGGCCGAGACCGAAATCGCCGTGGCCGAGGGCCTTCTGGCGCGGCTCGATGCGGCGGTGGCGGCGGCCGAAACCGCGCGCGACCGGTGCCGCGACGCCATCGCCGAGCGCGAGGCGGTGGCGCTGCGCGAGTCCGCGCGGATCGAGGCGATGCTGGCGCCGGTCCCCCAGGCGCTGCGCAGCGAACCGGCACTGACCGCGGCGCTCGGGGCCCGGAAAGCGGCACTGGCGGCGCGCGAGGCGGCCCGCGCCTCGGCGGTTCAGGCGGCAGCCGACAGCCGCGAGGCGGTGTTGGCGGCGCGGGCTGCGCATGAAGCGGCGGTGCGCGCGATGGCCGAGGCGCGGGCCCGGCACGAGGCCGCGCGGCAGGCCTTTGCCGGGCGGCTGGCCGAAACCGGGTTGTCGGCGGCGGATCTGGCGGAGCTGAAGCCCGCCATCGCCCGGCTCGATGAAGACCGAGCGGCGGTCGAGGCCCATGGCCGCGCACTGGCGGTCGCAGAAGAACGGGCCCGCGCCACGGCAGAGGCGATCGCGGGCCGCGACCGGCCGGATCTGGAAGCGTTGCGCGCGGCGCTGGAGGCGGGCGAGGCGCGGCTGTCGGCGGCGACCGAGCGGCGGTCCGGGGCAGGACATGCCCGCGATCATCTGGCCGCGCTTCGGGGCGATCTGGCTGAAACGCTGCGACGGCTCGAGGCGGAAGAGACCGCTTCCGGGCCGCTTCGGTCGCTGGCCGCGCTGTTCGACGGGCGCAATCCGCAGGGGCTCGACCTCGAGACCCATGCCATCGGTGCGATGTTCGACCGTGTGCTGGCCGCGGCCAACCGGCGGCTGGTGCCGATGAGCGCCGGGCGCTACCGGCTGGAACGCGAGACCGAAGGCGGCGGGCGCGGGCGACGCGGTCTGGGGTTGCAGATCTTCGATCTCTTTACCGGCAAGGCGCGGCCGACCGCGACGCTCTCGGGCGGCGAGACCTTCATCGCTGCGCTGGCGCTGGCGCTGGGGCTGGCCGATGTGGTGGAAACCGCCAGCGGAAAAGTCCGGCTTGACACGATCTTCATCGACGAGGGCTTCGGCAGTCTCGATACCGAAAATGGTGCCGGAACGCTCGACCGGGTGCTGCAGGCCTTGGGCGCGCTGGTCGGGCGCACCCGCGCGGTCGGCCTGATCTCGCATGTGCCGCTGGTCCAGGAGGCGATCCCGAACGGGTTCTATGTGCGCAAGGACCCTGCCGGCAGCCGGATCGAGACGCGCGGACCGGTATGAACCCCGCCAGGCGGCCCCGTCCGCGTCAGGCGTAGACGTTGTGGTCGTGAAACCGTTCGGCGATGTCGACGGCCAGTCGGCAGATGTCGAGGCAGGGCAGGACCCGAAGATCGGCGCCCCGCCCGAGGCTGACCATCTGTTCGCGGAACGGGGCAGCGGCGGTGTTGAGCGCGCGCCAGGTCGCAGCCTCGATCCCCTCGACCGAGGGCACCAGAAAGCCGATGCGGCGGTCGCCCGATCCGACCAGCAGCACCCTTTGATGCTGTCCCTTGCGCGGTGCTCCTGCACCCAGAAAACGCGACAGGCAGACGAGGGTGGTGGTCGCCCCGTCGACCGGGAAGAAGCCGAGAACACCGGGGAACGGATGGGCGATCGGCGTGATCGTGGCTGGCGGCTCGATGATGCGTGCAATCGATTCGATCGAGGCGGCATGGGCGGTTCCGGCCTGGAAGATCAGATAGCGGCGCCGGTCGCGGAACAGGGCGTCGGGCGAGGGGAGCACGTCGGTTTCTGGCGCCGTTTCAGCCGCTATCCCGGTCTCGTCCAAGGGGCCGGTATCCGGCGCGGGTTCGAGGGTGTCATGTTGGTCCGACGGCGCCGTGTCGGCCGCGGACCCAGAGGCCGGCGGACCTGGCCGGGTGGCCTGCGGTGCCACCGGCGCCGACATCTCGGCGATGGCCTGCAGCCCCTTCATCTCGCGCAGGCGCTCGACCCTTATCACGTAGGTCTGCGCGCCGTCCGAGGCGACGGCAACGGCGCCGATACTGCCGGCACCGCCGCCCAGAAGCGCAGGTGCCGCGTGCAGATCCTTCTGGCGCAAGGTTGCGATGTTGCTGATGACATCGACCGCGAGGCCGATCAGCCGGTCGCCCGAAAAGCTGAAGACGACGATTTCGGGGTTGGGCCGCTCGCGCGCGGCGCCGAGCCCGAGGATGCCGGGGGCGTCCAGCACCGGGATGCGCAGCCCGTTTACGGTGACCGATCCAAGGCAGTCGCCGCCTGTCAGGGCGTTGCGGTCGATGTCCTGGCGCGGAAGCGTGCGATGCACCTCGACCGCCGGGGCGGCGAAGGTGGCGCCCCCCGCCCGGAAGGTCAGATAGGCGCGCCCCTCGCCGGTCGCGCCGCGGTCGCCTTCGTCGCGTCGGAACCGGGTGGCGGTGGGCAGGCCGCCCAGAGCGAAGATCGCTGCGGGGTCGACGACGTTCACCAGCTTGCCGCCATGAAAGAAGCCCCCCACGAAGAAGGGCGCCTCGGTATCGCCCGAGGCAAGCCCCTGCACGTCGTCGCGTCTGAGCCGGGCGAGACCCGAAACCGCGTTCACCGCCAGCGCGACGACGCGGTCGCCCCGGGCCAGGATCGCGGCAATGCCGGGAGCGTCGCCCACCGGGCCGATCCCCGAGACCGCCCGCGGATCGACCAGCGGAATGATATGGCCGCGCAGGCGGATCGCGCCCATCAGCGCCGGATGCGCCACCAGAAGCGGCGAAAGCGCGTCGATCGGATAGACCTCGGACAGATGCGCTATGTCGATGCCGATCACCCCGCCGCCCACCTCCATCAGCGCATAGGTCGCCTCGCGGTCGGGGGCGCTGTCGGGGACGGGCGCGGTCTCGGTCATTCTGCGGCGGCCTGGCCGAGTTCTCCGGCCAGACGCGACAGGGAGGCGGCGGCGGATTCGCCTGCCCCGGCATGGGCCGCCATCTGGGTGAGCCCGCCGATGGCCTCTTGGGCCATGCTGCCGATGGCGCGGATCCGTTCCAGTGTCTGTTCGGTGCCTGAGGCCGAGCGCAGGATGCTTTCATTGGCGCGTTCGATATGCCGGGAAATCTCGCGTGCGGCTTCGCCATTGCGCTCGGCGAGCTTGCGCACCTCGTCGGCCACGATCGAGAACCCTGCCCCGTGTTCCCCGGCCCGCGCCGCCTCGATGGCCGCGTTGAAGGCCAGCAGGTTCGTCTGGACCGCGATGTCGCCCACCAGATCGACAATCCCGGTGACCTTGTCGGCGGCCTCGCGGGCGGTGCGCATCTCGGTAAGCGCGCCGTCGAGCAGACGGTCCCCGTTCTGGGCGCTGTCTTGCAGCTTTTCGTTGGTGCGGGTCAGCAGGTCGGCATCGCCGCGCAGGGTGTCGTTGACCTTGCGCAGGCTTTCGATTTCTTCGGCCAGAGCACGGGCCTGGGCGGCGGTCGCGGTTTCCAGCGCGACCTGGGCCGAGATGTCGTAGCCGCACATGACCACCCGCTCGACCTCGCCGCGGCAGTTCTTCAGTGGCGTGTAGTGGGCCAGCAGGAAGAGGTCGCGGTCGAAGCGGGCGATATGGTGATAGCGGCCCGATTGCGGCTCGTCCTTGCGCAGCGCCATCCAGAAATCGGTATAGGCGGTCGAGCGGATGTAGTCGCCCGCACAGAACGAACTGTGCGACTGGCCCGCCACTTCGCGGAGCGAATGCCCGACCAGCCGCAGGAACCCCTCGTTGGCCTGAAGGATCTTGCCCTCGGGGTCGAATTCGACCACCGCCTGATGGTTCAGCGCGGCCTGCCATCTGCCCTCGAGATCAAGCGTCCGGCGTTTCGCCGCGGTGATGTCGACGGCGATCTGGACCACCCGCCCGGGGCGACCGTCGGGGTCGGCGACCGGATGGAAAACGGTCTGAAGCCAGACCTCGCGCCCGTCGGCATCGACCCAGAGAACCTCGCCCTTGAACCCGTCGCGTTCGCGCAGATCCTCCCAGAACCGGCTGTCCGCGCCGTCTTTCACGCGGTCCTGGTCGAGGAAAAGACCAAGGCCACGGCCGCGGATATCCTCGATCCGGTGGCCCAACGTGTCGAGGAAAGTGCCGTTGGCGGAAAGGATGCGGCCGGTCAGATCGTATTCGACAACCATCATCGCGCGGTCGAGCGCGTGCAGCTTGCCCTCGGCTTCGGCCTCGGCCTGACGGGCTTCGGTCACGTCATGGCCGATGAAGAGCACCGACCGCACCTCGCCGTCATCGGCGTCGGTCAGCGGCAGATAGCAAGACGACAGCCAGACTGCGCGTCCGTCGGGGCCGTGCCGCCGGACGGTGCCGGAAACCGGCTCGCCGCGCAGGATACGGTCCCAGAAGTCGTCATGGCGGCGCGAGTCGGCACAGTCGGACGGCACAAAGCTTTTGTGGCTGCGAGAGTCGAGATCGGAGGCCGCAATCCCCAGCAGCTTGCAGAACCCGGTGCTGGCCTCGATCAGCGTGCCGTCGGGGCGGAATTCGGCCATGGCGATGCGGCTGTCGAGCGCAGCCTGACGGGCGCCGAGCCGGTCGAGATCCTGCTTTTCATGGGTGATGTCGACTGCGATCTCGAAGGCTCCGGCGAATCCGCCCTCGGAATCGGTCAGGGGCAGCAGCTGCGACCGCGTCCAGGCCGTGTCCTGGCCGCGGACGGGGTGCGGGATGTCGAGTGCCACGCGCTCGCCCCGGCCGAGCGCGGCCCAGGCTTCGGCAAAGGGCTTGCCACGCGAGAAGCCGTTCGAGACCAGACGGCGCATGTGCTTGCCGACAAGGCCTTCGGCCTCCTGACCCAGAAGCGCGCACATCGGGGCCGAGGCCTGGGTCAGATGCCCCTCGGCATCGTAGCGCGCGGTGGCGAGCCCGGTTTCGCACAGCGTCGCGATTTCACGTTCTGCCCGGGCGGTCCGGGCATCGGCATCGACGTCCAGCATGCATTGCAGCACCCGGTCGACCGCGCCATTGGCGGCGCGGACCGGAACATAGGCCGAGCGCAGCCAGACGGTGCCGCCCGTTCCGGTGCGGTGGGGATGGCGCCCCTCGACGATCTGACCCTGGCGCAGCCGGGCCCAGAAACCGTCATAGCCGGGGGCGTCCGTTGCGGCGTCGGGCCAGAGGTCGCGATGCGGCCGCCCGGCCAGCGCGGCGCCGGTCTGGCCCAGAAGCGCCGCAGCGCGGTCGTTGACCTCGATCACGGTGCCGCCGGCATCGAAGGCGATCAGGCCAACGGCGGCCTCGAGCGGCGACCAGCGCCCGGCCTGGTCCGCCGCCGATTCGGGCGCGGGATGGCCGATGACCGAAAGCCGGAGGCTGCCATCGGCGCAGACCACGACCACGCTGCGCATCTGCATCGCATGGGTGCTGCCCGACCGGCAGCCGATGAAGCGGCCGGACCAGACCGGCTCGGTCCCGGCGACGGCGCGGTCCCAGAGATCATCCGAGGTCTGGCCGGGGACGGCGACGAGGCTGGCGAAATCGTTCACCTCCAGCGCGTCCTCGGACAGGTCCAGAAGGAACACCGTGGCGTCGCTGGCCGCGACCAGGCACCGCGTCTCCATGTCGAAGCTCAGCACATAGGCATCGTTGAGGATCTGCGCGCCAAGGGCCTGGGCCAGGGCGGTGGCGAAATCAGGGGCGTCTTGCGCGGCTTCGGCGTTCGAGGTCATTTCCGGTCCTTCGCGGTGCGAGGCGCTCGCGGCGTTTCTGCCGCGGTGCTGTCGGCGACCGTCTTAGCCTGCGACACTTAAGACGAGGTTTCCGAAACTCCGAGCGATCTCGGGTCGCCCAGAGAGGCGCGGCCTGGACCTGCCCCCTTTCAGGGGGCCATGTCGAAGATCAGGATCGCGCCGTCTGTCCGCCAGGTCAGCGGCGGCGGCGTATCCGCAAGCTGCAGCCCGTCGCCTGCCACGAGCCGTTCGTCCTCGATGGCGGCGAGCCCTTCGACCAGGTGCACGAAGACCTTGCGACCGGGGGCGACTTCGAGCCGGGTCCCGGTCCCGGTCCCGGTCCCGGTCTCGGTCCCGGCCGCGGGGCGGGCGAACAGCACCCGGCTGTCGGACCCCAGGTCCAGCGGCGCCCCGCCATGGCTGCCTGCGGCCAGCAGGACCGGCTCGGTCCGGGCCTCGGGCCGGGCGATGCGCCGGCAGGAGGGCGTGCCGCCGGTGCGGTCAGGGATCAGCCAGATCTGCAGCAGATGGACAGGATCGTCGGGCGAGGGGGTCGATTCGGAATGCGTGACGCCCAGGCCCGCGCGCATCAGCTGCAGTTCGCCCGGTCCGATCTCGAAACGGTTGCCAAGGCTGTCGGCATGGCGGACCCGGCTCGACAGCACCAGCGTCAGGATGTCGATATCGGCATGGTCATGGGTGGGGAAGCCCGCGCCGGGGACGATCCGGTCCTCGTTCAACACGCGGAGCCGACCGAAGCCCATCCGGGCCGGGTCGTGGAACCCGCCGAAGGAAAAGCTGTGAAAGGCGTCGAGCCAGCCCGTCCGGGTGCGGCCGCGGCTCATGTTCTCATGGATCAGGATCGGCATCTGGGGGCTCCTTTCCGCTTGTAGGACAAGGGCTTGGCGGACATGGAGCCGGGGCGCAGGAGGAATGCCCTCTGGCACCTGGCCAAGGGGGGGCGGAGGGTTGGGCGGTGCATGACAGATATGCCGGACTGTCCGGGCGAAGGGACGTTCGGTTGGCAACCCGAGCACGCTTGCCGGGCCGGGGCGCGTGTGCGCGCCCCGGCCCGGCGTCTTGCGGAAATATGGGGGCCGGGGCGGCGGACGCGACTGGCCAGCAGCTCGCAGACGCTGTGCGCAGATTGGCCGACCGGTGGGCCGGGATCAGGTCAGGAGGACAGGCCCGACCGGCCGCCGAAAAGGCGTCGACGAAGGATTGCCCCGAGGCTGCCTGCGGTGCGCTGACTGTCCGAGGTCAGCTGCTTGTCGCCGCGGATCTGGTTGCGCAGCAGCGCCATGAACGGCCAGCCATAGACGCCGCGCGGAGAGACGTCCTTGCCCGCCTTGGCGTTGCGCACGAAGCGCTGGCTGTGCAGGATGCGCGGCGCGGGGACCGTCCAGTTGCTGGTGTAAAGCCGCTCGTGCTTGCGGAGGTTGTATTCCTCGGGCAGCACATGAACCGCAAGATCGCTTTCCCACAGCAATTCGCGCAGCACCGGCTGATCGGCGCCGCCCTTGCGGACCTCGGCCACCAGATACTGCCAGTCCTCGAAGAAGCGCGTCGTCTTGTCGTTGCGCCGGAAGGCGATGACGCCGCCGTTCATCTGCGGGAACGCATTTGGAAAGCTGCGCCGCCAGAACCGGTTGGCAAAACGCTGGTTGCGGTTTTGCACCTGGCAGGCGGCCAGATCGTACTTGTTCAGCACCCAGAACATGTCGCTGACATCGGCGGTCAGCACCAGGTCGACATCGATCAGCAGCGTCCGCTGGAACCGCGACCTGAGTGCGGCCTCGAATTTCGGCCGGAAGAACGACCGCGACAGCACATGCACCTCGTCGAAGGCTCCGGGCGTGGCCTCGCCGTCGCAGAAAAGATCGACCCTGAGGCCGGGATTGGTGGCCCGGACCGAGGCCGCCGCCTGTTCGGCAAGCCGGATATAGACATCGCCCGACGCAGAAAGAACTACGCCGCAGTCATCTGCGGCGTAGTCGACCTCGGTGCGCCAGTCGGCAGCGAGAGGCTCAGGCGAGGCTGTCATCGATGGCCTTGCAGGCCTCGACAAGGCCGCGCACCGCGTCGACCGACTTGTCGAACATCTCCTGCTCGGGCTTGTCGAGCTTGATGTCGACCACGCGCTCGATGCCGCCGGCACCGATCACGGTGGGAACGCCCACGTAAAGGCCCTTGAGCCCGAGCGCGCCGTCCACCCAGGCCGCGCAGGGCAGCAGGCGTTTCTGATCCTTCAGATAGGCCTCGGCCATCTCGATCGCCGAGGTGGCGGGGGCGTAGAAGGCCGAACCGGTCTTCAGCAGGCCGACGATCTCGGCGCCGCCGTCGCGGGTGCGCTGCACGATGGCGTCAAGCTTGTCCTGGGTGGTCCAGCCCATCTGCACCAGGTCGGGAAGCGGGATGCCGCCGACGGTCGAATAGCGGGTCAGGGGCACCATGGTGTCGCCATGGCCGCCCAGCACAAAGGCGCTCACGTCCTTCATCGAGACATTGAACTCGAGGCTCAGGAAGTGGCGGAAGCGCGCGCTGTCCAGCACACCGGCCATGCCGACGACCTTCTCGGGGGGCAGGCCCGAATATTGCTGCAGCGCCCAGACCATCGCGTCGAGCGGGTTGGTGATGCAGATCACGAAGGCGTTCGGGGCGTTGTCGCGGATGCCTTCGCCGACCGATTTCATGACCTTGAGGTTGATGCCCAGCAGGTCGTCGCGGCTCATGCCGGGCTTGCGCGGCACGCCGGCCGTCACGATGCAGACATCGGCGCCCGCGATGTCGGCGTAATCGGTGGTGCCCTTCAGCGCCGCATCGAAGCCTTCGGAGGGGCCGGACTCGGCGATGTCGAGCGCCTTGCCCTGGGGCACCCCATCGGCGATGTCGAAAAGAACGACGTCGC
Source organism: Rhodovulum sp. BSW8 (assembly GCF_003314725.1). Taxonomy (NCBI): domain Bacteria; kingdom Pseudomonadati; phylum Pseudomonadota; class Alphaproteobacteria; order Rhodobacterales; family Paracoccaceae; genus Rhodovulum; species Rhodovulum sp. BSW8. The sequence goes on along the minus strand of NZ_QNVX01000044.1, from coordinate 143,439 downwards.
CCAGTTCCTTGATCGCGGCGAGATGGGCGAGCGTGCCGCCGATCTGCCCCGCGCCGATGAGAGCGATCTTGGGTCTGGCCATGTCTGATTGTTCCCCGATTGGTTGGTTCCGGCGCGATGCCTAGTCCTTTGGCGCCTTCGGCGCAAGGCTGCCGCAATGCAGCAGACCTGTCCAGACGGTTCCGCCGGGCGCGCCGATGGGCTAGACCGGCGGGCAAGACGGGCGGGCAAGACGGGCGGGCAAGACCCGTTCGTGCCTGTTCCGACGCCCGGAGGTCCCTGAAGTGATCGACTTCGATCCGTTCTTCTTTGCCGTCACGATCCCGGCCATCCTGTTCGCGGGCCTCTCGAAAGGCGGCTTCGGCGGCGGGGTGGCCTTCGCCGGTTCGGCGGTGATGGTCGTGATTCTGGGCCCGGCGGTGGCGCTGGGGGTGACGCTGCCGCTTCTGATGCTGATGGACGTGACCGCGCTCCGGCCCTACTGGCGGCGCTGGGACGGGGGGGCGGCGCGGGTGCTGATCCTGGGGGCGGTGCCGGGCATTGCGCTGGCGGCGGCGGTGTTCCATCTGACCGACCCGGATGTCTTCCGGGTGCTGATCGGGCTGGTGGCGCTGGGCTTCGTGGGCTTTCAGCTGGCGGTCAGGATGAAGCTGATCCCGGCGCGGGAAAAGCCCTTCGGGCGGCCTGCCGGGGCGATTTCAGGTGCCGTGGCCGGGTTCACCAGCTTCGTCAGCCATGCCGGAGGGCCGCCGGTCGCCGTCTATCTGCTGTCGCAGCGGCTGGACAAGACCACGTTTCAGGCGACCACGGTGCTGGTCTTCTGGGCGATCAACCTTCTGAAATTCGGCCCCTATGCCTTTCTCGGCATCTTCACTCCCGACACTTGGTTGGCGGTGCTGCTGCTGGCGCCGGTCGCGATCCTGGGCGTCTGGCTGGGGGTGCGGGCGCACCGGCTGGTGCCGGAGCGCTGGTTCTTCGGCATCACCTATGTCGCGCTGACGCTGACCGGGGCGAAGCTTCTGTGGGACGGGCTGACCTGAGGCGCCGCGCCTAAAGCCCCTGGCCCGACGGCTCGTCCAGCGTCTCGAAGGACCCGCCGCTGGCGATCAGGCAGGTCAGGCCGTTGGCAAAGGTGCCGGTGACGGTCCAGGTGCCGGTCTGGGTATTGGCGAAGACCTCGACCACCGCATTGTTGGCGGCCAGCCCAATCGCCTGACGCGACTCGCCATAGCGGTCGCGCAGCTGGGACAGGATGCCCTCGCGCGGGCCGCACTGGCGCTGGGCCTGGGACTGAACCTGGGTTTGCGCCCCGGCCGGTACGGGCAGGGCAAGCACGGGCCAGACGACCAGTGCCGCCGCCAGTGCAAGTGCGGGGCGGCCGGACAGGGGACGGCAAAGGGGCAGGGGGGCGCGCATGGCGGGCTCCTTTCGCGGAAGCTGGGGCGGGGACGGACGGAAACACTCGCTTGCGCACAGGATTGCGTGAGCTTCGCCAAGGCCGCCCTAGCGGGGCGCGCGTTGCATTTTCTGCGGCGCGGCGCAAAAGGGGTTGCGCCTTCTGACTCTGCCGTGTTGGTTTGCGCAACAAAATGACTCCGGAGGAGAATCAATGGACCCGCGCGCCCGCCCCTTCCGTTCGGTGCTGTACATTCCCGGTTCCAAGGACCGCGCGCTTGACAAGGCGCGGGGCCTGCCGGTCGATGCGATCATCTTCGATCTCGAGGATGCCGTCGCGGTCGAGGAGAAGCCCGCGGCGCGGACGCTGCTGGCCGAGACGCTAAGGGCGGGCGGTTATGGCGGCCGGTTCAAGATCGTGCGGGTGAACGGCTTCGACACGCCCTGGGGCCGGGACGACGTCGCGGCCATTGCCGGAGCGGGGGCCGATGCGGTGCTGCTGCCGAAGGTCGAGACCACGGCCCAACTGGACGATCTGGCGGCCGCGATCCCGGATGTGCCGCTTTGGGCGATGATGGAGACGCCCAGGGGCATCCTGAACGCCGCCGCGCTGGCCGCGCATCCGCGGCTTGAAGGCTTCGTGATGGGCACCAACGACCTGGCCAAGGAGCTGGGCTGCCGGTTCCGGCCCGACCGGCTGGCGCTGACCGCGAGCCTGACCCATTGCCTGCTGGCCGCGCGCGCCCATGGCATCGTCGCGGTCGACGGCGTCTATAACGCCTTCAAGGACGAGGCCGGGCTGAAGGCCGAATGCGATCAGGGCCGCGATCTGGGCTTTGACGGCAAGACCCTGATCCATCCGGCGCAGGTGGCCATCGCCAATGCCGCCTTCGCGCCCACCGAGTCCGAGATCGACCTGGCCCGCCGCCAGATCGCCGCCTTCGAGGAGGCCGAGCGCGCCGGGCAGGGTGTCGCCGTGGTGGATGGCCGCATTGTCGAGAACCTGCATATCGTTACGGCCAGAGAGACGCTGGCCAAGGCGGCCGCGATTGCAGAACTGGAGGCGGTCTGATGTTTCTTCTTATCCTCGGCGTGGCTCTCTGGAGCTTTGCGCATCTCTTCAAGCGGCTCTTCCCGGGCGTCCGCGCGATGCTGGACGACAAGCTGGGCATGGCGTCGAAGGCGCTGTTCGCGGTGCCGCTGGTGGTGTCGGTCGTGCTGATGGTGATCGGCTACCAGTCCGCCGGGCTGCCGCAGCGCTTTGCCGGGCCGTCCTGGCTGATCCACGTGAACAACACGCTGATGCTGGGCGCGGTCGCGCTCTTCGGGGTCGGCAGCTCGAAAAGCCATGCGCGGCAATGGTTCCGCCACCCGATGCTGTACGGCTTCATCACCTGGGCGGTGGCGCATCTGCTGGTGAACTGGGACCTTGCCTCGATCGTCCTGTTCGGCGGGCTCTGCGCCTGGGCTGTGGCCGAGATCGTGCTGATCAACAAGACCGAGAAGGGTGTCACCCGCTATACCGGCGGCTCGCTGAAAGGCGACCTGCGGCTCGCGGGGATCGCGGTCGCGCTTTATGTCGTCATCATCCTTCTGCACATCTGGGCGGGCGTGATGCCGCTGCCGATGGCGTCGTGATGCAAGCCTACCGCCTGCTGACCGAGGAGGATACCCCGGCCTTCTGCCACAAGGTGACGGCGGCTCTGGCGCAGGGCTGGGCGCTTTACGGCTCGCCCGCCTATGCGCATGACCCTGCGACCGGCAAGATGCGCTGTGCCCAGGCGGTTGTGAAGGATGTCGAGGGCGAGTGCGCCCCCGACCTGAAACTGGGAGAACTCTGAGCCATGGCCAAGACCAATCCGGGCCGTTTCTTCGAGGATTACGCGGTGGGGCAGGTGATCGCCCATGCCGTGCCGCGCACCCTGTCGGGGGGCGAGCGCGCGCTGTATCACGCGCTGTATCCGGCGCGGCATGCGCTTTGTTCCTCGGATGCCTTCGCGGCCGCCTGCGGTCTGGGCGCGGCCCCGCTGGACGATCTGATCGCGTTCCATACGGTCTTCGGCAAGACGGTGCCCGATATCTCGCTGAACGCGGTGGCCAATCTGGGCTATGCCGAGGGGCGCTGGCACCGTCCCGTGCGGGCGGGCGATACGCTTCGGTCGCAATCCGAGGTGATCGGGCTCAAGCAGAACTCGAACGGCAAGTCGGGCGTGGTCTGGGTGCGGACCCGGGGGCTGAACCAGCGCGACGAGCTGGTGCTCGACTATGTGCGCTGGGTGATGGTGCGCAAGCGCGACCAGGGGACCCCCGCGCCCGAAACGGTCGTGCCCGACCTCGCCAAGGCCGTGGCGGCAAGCGATCTGGTGGTGCCCGAGGGGCTCGATTTCACCGGCTACGATTTCACCCTGGCGGGCGAGCCGCACCGGATGGCCGATTACGAGATCGGCGAGGTGATCGACCATGTCGACGGCGTGACCGTCGAGGAGGCCGAGCACATGCAGGCCACCCGGCTCTGGCAGAACACCGCCAAGGTGCATTTCGACGCCACTTTCCGCGAAGATGGCCGGCGGCTGATCTATGGCGGTCATATCATCAGCCTGGCCCGCGCGCTGTCCTTCAACGGACTGGCCAATGCGCAGATGATCGTCGGGCTGAACGGCGGTGCCCATGCCAACCCGTGTTTCGCGGGCGATACGGTCCGCGCCTGGTCCGAGGTGCTGGACAAGGCCGAGACGTCGGCACCGGGCGTCGGCGCGATCCGGCTGCGGCTGGTGGCGGTCAAGGCGGGCGGCGTGCCCGGCGCGCTGCGCGGCGAGGAGGGCAAGTACCGGCCCGAGGTGCTGCTGGATCTCGATTACTGGGCGTTGATGCCGGTCTAGGGAAGAGGGCCGGTTCGTGCCAGGATGCGAGGGTCTTGGGGCCCTCGTTTTCATTTGCGCGGATGTTGCACAGGCTTGTTTCGATCGGAACCTCTGTCGGCAGCGCCGCGACGGCGGGCCTTGCGGCCTTGGGCTTCTCCGCCGTCCTGAACGACCCGCTGCCCCGGGCGACCGAAGGGGCCTTGGCCCGACTGACCCGGATCGCCGACGGCATGGACCGGATCGTCGGCGATACGACCGACGCTGCGGCACGCTCGGCCATTGTGACCGAGGCGGCGCGGGTGGCGGCGCGGCCGCCGGACGACGCGACCGCCGTGGTCGCCCACGGAAGCTTCGGCATCTTCGATCTGCCCGTGCTCGAGACCCGGCAGGTCGAGGCCAGCGACAGCCGCGTCGTCCTGCTGACGGTTCTGCGGGGGGCTTGGGGGATGCCGATCCGGCCTTCGACGGAAAGGACTGCCGGCTGGGGGCGGCAAGCTCCTCGGCTACGAAAGCGGGACCGACATCTGTCGGCTGCTGCTGGTGCGGCAGGTGCCAAGCGTCGGGCGCCGCTTTCGCTGGCTTTGCCTGCCGGATCACAAGGAACAGATCTGAAACCGTGATCACGACCTGTCAAGCCGTGATCACAAACATCATTTTTTTCGCGGGTGCAGCGGAAAAACGTGCGCAATTCAGTGTTCACACCGTGACTCCGCCTCAAAATCCGGTATCACATCGCCCCACAGCAGACCCCCAGCACGAGAGGGACCCCATGGCTGACATCGAACGGGGAAACCGCCCGCTTTCCCCCCATCTTCAGATCTACCGCCCGCAGATCACGTCGGTGACGTCGATCTTTACCCGCGTGACCGGCAATGCGCTTATCGTCGGCGCGGTGCTGATCGTGTGGTGGCTGATCGCCGCCGGTGCCGGACCCGAAGCCTTCGCCCGCGCGGACTGGGTGCTGACCTCGTGGCTGGGCAATCTGGTGATGTTCGGCTCGCTCTGGGCGCTCTGGTATCACACGCTGGCAGGGATCCGTCACGTCATCTGGGACAACGGCTACGGGCTTGAACTCGAGACCGCCGAAAAGCTGGGCTGGATCGTCATTTTCGGGTCCGGTGTGCTGACCGTCCTGACCGTCCTCACCCTGTGGATCTTCTGAAGGAGGCCCGCGACATGCGCTATCTCACCGACCGAAAGCGTGCCGAAGGGCTAGGCGCGTCGAAGGCAGGCACCGAACACCACTGGTACATGAATGTCAGCGGCGTCGGTCTGACCCTTCTGATCCCGTTCTTCGTCTTCATCCTCGGGACCTCGCTGGGCGCGCCCTATGAAGAGGTCGTCGCCACCCTGTCGCAGCCGTTCCCTGCGGTGATCGTCGGGCTCACCATCGCGGCCGGCATGCTGCATTTCCGCCGCGGCGCGCAGATGATGATCGAGGACTACTGGGGCGGCATGACCCGCAAGGTCATGCTGTGGACCGTGATCTGCCTGAGCTACCTGGTGATGGCGGCGGGCCTTTACGCGATCGTCCGGATCGCGATCTGAAGCTAACGGAGAGCAGGGTTCATGGCCGCTTACGAATACGAGACGCATGACTATGACGTGGTGGTTGTGGGGGCTGGCGGCGCCGGTCTGCGCGCCACGCTGGGCATGGCCGAACAGGGCCTCCGCACCGCCTGCGTGACCAAGGTCTTCCCGACCCGGTCGCATACGGTGGCAGCCCAGGGCGGCATCGCCGCAAGCCTGGGCAACATGGGGCCCGACAACTGGCAATGGCACATGTACGACACCGTGAAGGGGTCGGACTGGCTGGGCGATACCGACGCGATGGAATATCTCGTCCGCGAGGCGCCCAAGGCGGTCTATGAGCTGGAACATTACGGCGTGCCCTTCTCGCGCACCGAGGCGGGCAAGATCTATCAGCGTCCCTTCGGCGGCCATACGACCGAATTCGGCGAAGGCCCGCCGGTGCAGCGCACCTGTGCCGCGGCCGACCGCACCGGCCATGCGATCCTGCACACGCTGTACGGCCAGAGCCTCAAGGAAAAGGCCGAGTTCTTCATCGAATACTTCGCCATCGACCTTCTGATGTCCGAGGACGGGCAGTGCCAGGGGGTGCTGGCCTGGAAGCTCGATGACGGCACGCTGCATGTCTTTGCCGCCAAGATGGTGGTGCTGGCGACCGGCGGCTACGGGCGCGCCTATTTCTCGGCCACCTCGGCGCATACCTGCACCGGCGATGGCGGCGGCATGGTCGCGCGGGCCGGTCTGCCTTTGCAGGACATGGAGTTCGTGCAGTTCCACCCGACCGGCATCTACGGGTCGGGCTGCCTGATCACCGAGGGCGCGCGCGGCGAGGGCGGCTATCTGACCAACGCGGAAGGCGAGCGGTTCATGGAACGCTACGCGCCGACCTACAAGGATCTGGCCTCGCGCGATGTCGTGTCGCGCTGCATGACCATCGAGATCCGCGAGGGCCGGGGTGTGGGCGCGAACAAGGACCATATCCACCTGAACCTCAGCCACCTGCCGCCCGAGACGCTCGCCGAGCGCCTGCCGGGCATTTCCGAAAGCGCCAAGATCTTCGCGGGCGTCGATGTCACCAAGGAGCCGATCCCCGTTCTGCCGACCGTGCATTACAACATGGGCGGCATTCCCACGAACTACTGGGGCGAGGTGCTGAACCCGGCCGAGGGCGATCCCGACCGCGTGGCGCCGGGCCTGATGGCGGTGGGCGAGGCGGGTTGCGCCTCGGTCCATGGCGCCAACCGGCTCGGGTCGAACTCGCTGATCGACCTCGTGGTCTTCGGCCGGGCGGCCGCGATCCGCGCGGGGCAGATCGTCGATCCCTCGACCGCGGTGCCGTTGCCGTCGAAGGCCGCGATCGACAAGGCGCTGGGCCGGATGGACGGGCTGCGTCACGCGAACGGCACGGTCACGACGGCCGAATTGCGGCTGGAAATGCAGAAGACGATGCAGGCCGATGCGGCCGTCTTCCGGACCGACAAGTCGCTGGCCGACGGTGTCGAGAAGATGACCGCGGTCGCGGGCAAGCTGGGCGACATCAAGGTGTCGGACCGGTCGATGATCTGGAACTCGGACCTGATGGAAACGCTGGAGCTGACCAACCTGATGCCGAACGCTCTCGCGACCGTCGTCGCGGCCGAGGCGCGCAAGGAAAGCCGCGGCGCCCATGCCCATGAGGACTATCCCGACCGCGACGATGCCAACTGGCGCAAGCACTCGCTGTCGCGCGTCGAGGGCGCGTCGGTCGATCTGACCTACCGGCCGGTGCATCTGGACCCGCTGACCCGCACCGAGGATGGCGGCATCGACCTGAAGAAGATCGCGCCCAAGGCGCGCGTCTACTGAGCCGGGGAATGGTCGGGCCGAGCCTTCCGCCGACGGTGCGGCCCGACGCGATCCGGCGTTCGGGGGCCAAGGCTCGGGCCCCCATGCCCCGTGTTGGCCGCCCTGCGCCCGTTGCCCGGCGCGGCGGTCCCCAGACCGAACGCCTGTGCGTCTAGCCAAGAAAGGTTGAACCCATGGTTGAACTCACGCTTCCCAAGAATTCGGTCGTGAAGACCGGCAAGACCTGGCCGAAGCCGCAGGGTGCCACGAATATCCGCACCTTCCGGATCTACCGCTGGGACCCGGATACCGGCGAGAACCCGCGGGTCGACACCTATTTCGTCGATCTCGACACCTGCGGCCCGATGATTCTCGACGCGCTGATCAAGATCAAGAACGAGATCGACCCGACCCTGACCTTCCGCCGGTCCTGCCGCGAAGGCATCTGCGGGTCCTGCGCGATGAATATCGACGGGGTCAACACGCTGGCCTGCACCCGTGGCATGGACGAGATCAAGGGCGACGTGAAGATCTACCCGCTGCCGCACATGCCTGTGGTCAAGGATCTGGTGCCGGACCTCACCCATTTCTATGCCCAGCACGCCAGCGTCATGCCCTGGCTCGAAACCAAGTCGAACACGCCTGCCAAGGAATGGCGGCAGTCGATCGAGGACCGCAAGAAGCTCGACGGGCTGTACGAGTGCATCATGTGCGCCAGCTGTTCGACCTCCTGCCCGTCCTACTGGTGGAACGGCGACAAGTATCTGGGCCCGGCAGCCCTTCTGCATGCCTATCGCTGGATCATCGACAGCCGCGACGAGGCCACTGGCGAGCGGCTGGATTCGCTGGAAGATCCGTTCAAGCTTTACCGCTGCCACACCATCATGAACTGCACCAAGACCTGTCCCAAGGGGCTGAACCCGGCCAAGGCCATCGCCTCGATCAAGAAGATGATGGTCGAGCGGACGGTCTGACGCGCGCCCGGTGCTGCGCGATGTCCTGATCTTCGGCACGGCGGCGGCAGGACTTCTTCTGATCCTGTCGCCGCCGATGCGGCGTTGGCGGTTCTGGCGGGCGATGGTGACGCCGCTTGCCTCGATCATCGGCTCGGGCTTTCTGGTGCTGGGGCCGATCCTGAACCAGAGCCTCGGCATCTGGTCCCCCGCCGCGATGGCGCTTCTGGCCCTGATCGCCTTCGGCTTCGGCGGCGCGATCCGCTACAGCATCGCCGCGGGCGCGCATGGCAGCCCGCCGGGTCGCCTCGGCGCCCTGGCCGAAACGGCGGCAGGCTGGACGCTGGCCTTTTCCTACGTCATCTCGGTCGCCTATTACCTGAATCTTCTGGGCGCCTTCGCGGTCCGCCTGACCCCCTTCGACACGCCGCTTGCGGCGCGGGGGGTGACCACGACGGTGTTTCTGCTGATCCTCACGACCGGCCTGACCAAAGGGTTCAAGGCGCTGGAAGGGCTTGAGAAATACGCGGTCAGCCTCAATCTCGCGGCGATCTGCGGGCTTCTGGTCGGGCTCGGGCTGTTCTTCGGCGAGACGGCCGCCACGACCGGCCCGGTGCTGACGCCCGCCAGCGTGAGCCCCTGGGCCGCGCTGACGCTGTTCTTCGGGCTGATCGTGACGGTTCAGGGCTTCGAGACCTCGCGCTATCTTGGCGCCGAATATGACGCCGATCTCAGGATCCGCTCGATGCGGGGCGCGCAATATGTCTCGACCGCGATCTATCTCGTCTATGTCACGCTCCTGGTGCTGTGCTTTGCGCCGGGCAAGGGCGCGCTCGACGACACCGCGATCATCGGCATGACGTCGGCGGTTTCGCCGCTTCTGCCGCTGGTGCTGACGGTGGCGGCGCTGGCCGCGCAGTTCAGCGCCTCGGTCGCCGACACGACCGGCGCGGGCGGGCTTGTCTCGGAACGCTCGAAGGGCCTCATCGGCAACCGCGCGGCCTATGCGGTTCTGGTTGCGGCGGGCATCGGGCTGACCTGGACGGCGGATGTCTTCGCGATCATCTCCTATGCCTCGCGGGCCTTCGCGCTCTACTATGCGCTGGAAGCCGCGATCGCGGCGCTGGCCGCGCGCTCGGCGGGGCAGGGCGGCCGCGCTGTTGGCTTTGCCGCCCTGGGCGGGCTGGGGCTTGTCATCGCAGTGCTCGGCCGCCCGGTTGAATAAGGAGCCCCCGATGCCGACCGATCCTCTTCCCGAGCCCGCCGATGCCGCCGAGCGCCGGTCCGCCGCCCCTGTCGTCTGTTACCCGCCCGAAAGCCTGCCCGCGCCGCCCATGGCGCTATATGCGGCGCTAAGGGCCGGCATGACTCCGGTCGAACGGCTCGAGATCCCCGCCCGCGACGCCCGGGCCTTCCGCGTTCCGGCAGGCCACGTGCTGCGGATTTCCTGCATCGAGGGGCCTCAGGTCGGCGATCTGAACCTCTGGAACGCCCATGACCTGTCCGAGCGGTTCTATTCCGGCAAGACGCGCGCGCTGCACGGCACGCATGTCGGCACCGGGGACCGGCTCTGGTCGAGCTTCCCGCATCTGCGCCCGATGGCGACCGTCATCGCCGACAGCCTCGGCTGGTACGGTTTTGACGCAGATGGCGCGGGGGTCCATGACGTGATCGGCACCCGCTGCGATCCCTATACCAATGCCCGGCTTGGCGGCGCCCCCTTCCACCGCTGCTGCCACTCGAACCTGATCCGGGCGCTGGTCGCCGAAACCGGCCTTGCCCCGGCCGCGGCCGAACCCCTTGTCCATGACGTGCTGAACGTCTTCATGTGCACGGGCTTCACCCGCGACACCCACCGCTATTTCACCAAGGCAAGCCCTGTCCGCCCGGGCGACCATCTCGACCTCTTCGCCGAGATCGACCTGCTTTGTGCGCTCAGCGCCTGTCCCTGGGGCGATTGCACCGGCAACTCGACGGACCAAGCGCGCTGCCATCCGCTGGGCGTCGAGATCTTCGCCCCGGCCGCGGCTGTGCTTGATGGGGGCGCGCTCGGCGGCTGGACCCCGCCCACGCCCGCGCCCTACGACCGCTCGCACGGGCTCTGATCTTCTTCTTGGCCCAAATACCCAAGCCGCAACGCCCGCCGGTTGCCCCGACTCCGGGTCAGGAAAACGCGGCCTCAAGCGCGATCTCGACCATCTCGGCGAACCCTGTCTGGCGTTCCTCGGGCGAAAGCGCCGCCCCGGTCAGCAGATGGTCAGACACCGTCAACACCGCCAGCGCCCGCGCCCCGAGCCGTGCGGCCAGGATGTACAGCTCGGCCGCCTCCATCTCGACCGCCAGAACGCCGTGCCGGGTCAGCTCGGCGTTCAGGTCGGGACGTTCGTCATAGAAGACATCGGCCGAATAGATCCCGCCGACATGGGTCCGGGCGCCCTTGGCAAGCGCCGCCCCGTGCGCCGCCGCCAGCAGCCCGAAATCGGCGCAAGGCGCGAAATTCAGCTCGCGGAAGGTGCCGCGCGAGGGCGTCGAGAGGGTCGAGCTGGTCATCGCCAGCACGATGTCGCGCAGCGCGACCTGCTCCTGCATCGCGCCGGCCGATCCGATCCGGATCAGCGTCTTTGCGCCATGCTCGCGGATCAGCTCGTTGGCGTAGATCGACAGCGACGGCATCCCCATGCCGCTGCCATGGATCGTCACCCGGTGGCCGCGCCAGAACCCGGTAAAGCCCAGCATGCCCCGGACCCGGTTCACGCAGACCGGGTCGGTCAGGAAGGTCTGCGCCGCCCATTCCGCCCGCAGCGGGTCGCCGGGCAGCAGGACGGTCTCGGCGATCTCGCCGGGGTGTGCGCCGATATGAAGGCTCATGGGGGTCTCCTCAACCGCTGAGACCCCCGTTATAGCCGTTGGCTATTCCGCCGCCACCCGTTCGGGCGAGATCAGCCCGACCACGTCGAACATGATCCGGTTCAGTTCGAAATCCTTCGGCGTGTAGACCTTGGCCACGCCCATCGCGCGCAGCCGCCTCGCGTCCTCCTCGGGGATGATGCCGCCCACCACGACCGGAATATGGGTCAGATCGTGCTCTTTCATCAGCCGCATCAGGCTTTCCATCAGCGGAATATGGCTGCCCGACAGGATCGAGAGCCCGACGATGTCGACCCGCTCGGCCTTGGCCGCTTCCACGATTTCCGAAGGCGTGAGCCGGATGCCCTCGTAAGAGATGTCCATGCCGCAATCGCGGGCGCGCGCCGCGATCTGTTCGGCGCCGTTCGAATGGCCGTCGAGACCGGGCTTGCCGACCAGAAACTTCGGCCGCCGCCCGAGCCGTCCGGCCAGCGCATCGACCTCGGCCCGGATCTCGTCGAGCCCCTCGGTGCGGTTCGAGGGGCTTTTCGAGACGCCCGTGGGGCCGCGATACTGGCCGAAGACCGCGCGCATCACGTCGCCCCATTCGCCGGTCGTGGCCCCCGCCCTGGCTGCGGCAATCGACGGCGGCATGATGTTCCGGCCCGTCGCAGCCGCCTCGCGGAGCGCGGCCAGCGCTGCCTCGACCGCCGCGCTGTCGCGGCTGTCGCGCCAGGCGGCCAGCCGGGCGATCTGGTCGGCCTCGACGCTGGGATCGACCACCATGATCGCATCCTCGCCCGAGGTCAGAGGCGAAGGCTCGCCCTCGGTCCAGCGGTTCACGCCGACCACCACCGTTGCGCCGGTCTCGACCCGGCCGATGCGGTCGGAATTGCTTTCGACGAGCCGCGATTTCATGTGCTCGATCGCGGCGACCGCGCCGCCCATCGCGTCGATCTGCGCCAGTTCCGCCCGGGCATTCCGCTTCAGCTCTTCCACTTTCGCGGTGACGGCGGGGTTGCCCTCGAAGAGGTCCTCGTATTCCAGAAGGTCCGTCTCGTAGGCCAGGATCTGTTGCATCCGGATCGACCATTGCTGGTCGAAGGGGCGCGGCAGACCCAGCGCCTCGTTCCAGGCCGGAAGCTGCACGGCGCGGGCGCGGGCGGTCTTCGACAGCGTCACCGCCAGCATCTCGATCAGGATGCGGTAGACGTTGTTTTCGGGCTGCTGCTCGGTCAGGCCGAGGCTGTTGACCTGCACCCCGTAGCGGAAGCGCCGGTGCTTGGGGTCCTCGACGCCGTATCGGTCCTGGCAGATCTCGTCCCAGAGCTCGACGAAGGCGCGCATCTTGCACATCTCGGTGACGAAGCGGATGCCCGCATTCACGAAGAACGAGATCCGTCCGACCATGCCCGGGAAGTCCTCGGGCGCCACCTTCCCGCGCAGATCGTCGAGCACCGCGGTCGCGGTCGCCAGCGCATAGGACAGCTCCTGTTCCGGCGTCGCGCCCGCTTCCTGCAGATGGTAGGAACAGACGTTCATCGGGTTCCATTTCGGCAGATGCTCAAGCGTATAGGCCGCGACATCGGTGATCATCCGAAGGCTGGGCTTCGGCGGGCAGATATAGGTGCCGCGGCTCAGATATTCCTTGATCAGGTCGTTCTGCACCGTGCCCTGCAGCTTGGACACATCGGCGCCCTGTTCCTCGGCCACGGCGATATAAAGCGCCAGCAGCCAGGGCGCGGGCGCGTTGATGGTCATCGAGGTGTTCATCTGTTCCAGCGGGATGCGGTCGAACAGCGTCCGCATGTCGCCCAGATGGTCGATCGGCACGCCGACCTTGCCGACCTCGCCGCGCGCCAGTTCGTGATCGCTGTCATAGCCGGTCTGGGTCGGCAGGTCGAAGGCCACGGACAGCCCGGTCTGTCCCTTGGCGAGGTTGGCGCGGTAAAGCGCGTTCGAGGCCGCGGCGGTCGAATGGCCCGCATAGGTGCGGAAGAGCCAGGGCCGATCGCGGACCGGAGTTTGAGTGTCGTTGGGCATACGGACCTCCCTGGGCTGGTGACTGACTGCCGTGACCGTAACAATGTTGCGATACAAATGCAGATAGAAGAAAGAATCTGTCGCTGTCAATTCGCCGCGGCGCGGCATCGACGTCAATCGCGGCTTTTGCCCCGTTTTCTCCCTTCAATGGCCCAGAATCGCGGCGACGGTGTGGCACACGTTGCGATGGTATGCGGCGTGATCCTGTATCCTTGCGGAGGCGCCAATGTCAGTTCGCAGCCCTTTTTCTCCTGTGCTTGCCGTGGCCGTCGCCGCATCTGTCGCGAGTCCCGCCTTCGCGCTCGACCGCCACGTCAGGATCGTCAACAACACCGGCTTCGCGCTGGTGGAATTCTACGGATCGAACACGGGCGCCAGTAGCTGGGAAGAGGATATCCTTGGGCCGGATATCCTCTATTCGGGCCAGTCGGTGATGATCAATTTCCATGACGGGTCCGGCTATTGCCTGTTCGACTTCCGCGCCGTCTTTGAGGATGGCGACGAACTGGTCGAACCGCGCGTGAATGTCTGCGAGATCGGCACCTTCACCTACAACTAGGCCGCCGCTCCCTTTCTCTTGGACATAAAGTTTCAAGATTGGCTCACCGCGGGTTGCAATGTTTCGCGGCGGACCGTATTTCCTCGGGAATAGCGCGACTCTGCGGCGCAGCATTTCTTGAGGAGGCAGCCATGGCCCTTGATCAGAATCCCGGGATCGCGCCCTATGAGGCGCCCGAGAAGGAACTTTACGAAATCGGCGAGATGCCCCCGCTGGGCTACGTTCCGCCGAAGATGTACGCTTGGGCGATCCGGCGCGACCGCCATGGCGAGCCCGACAAGTCGTTCCAGGTCGAGGTGGTCGAAACGCCCGCCATCGACAGCCACGAGGTGCTGGTCCTGGTGATGGCGGCGGGCGTCAACTACAACGGCATCTGGGCGGGCCTCGGCATCCCCGTCTCGCCCTTCGATGGCCACAAGGCGCCCTATCACATCGCGGGTTCGGACGCCTCGGGCATCGTCTGGGCGGTCGGCTCGGCGGTGAAGACCTGGAAAGTGGGCGACGAGGTCGTGATCCACTGCAACCAGGACGACGGCGACGACGAGGAATGCAATGGCGGCGATCCGATGTTCTCGCCCAGCCAGCGGATCTGGGGCTACGAGACCCCGGACGGGTCCTTTGCCCAGTTCACCCGTGTGCAGGCGCAGCAATTGCTGGAACGGCCGCGGCACCTGACCTGGGAGGAGTCGGCCTGTTACACGCTGACCCTGGCGACCGCCTACCGGATGCTGTTCGGTCACCATCCGCATGAACTGAAACCCGGCCAGAACGTGCTGGTCTGGGGCGCCTCGGGGGGGCTCGGGTCCTTCGCGATCCAGCTGATCAACACCGCGGGCGCCAATGCCATCGGCGTGATCTCGGAGGAGTCCAAGCGCGACTTCGTCATGGATCTGGGTGCCAAGGGCGTGATCAACCGCAAGGACTTCAAGTGCTGGGGCCAGCTGCCCAAGGTCAACACGCCCGAATACAAGGAGTGGTTCGGCGAGGTCCGCAAGTTCGGCAAGGCGATCTGGGACATCACCGGCAAGGGCGTCAATGTCGACATGGTGTTCGAGCATCCCGGCGAGGCGACCTTCCCGGTCTCGACCTTCGTGGTCAAGCGCGGCGGCATGGTGGTGATCTGCGCGGGCACCAGCGGCTTCAACCTGACCATGGATGCCCGCTATGTCTGGATGCACCAGAAGCGCATCCAGGGCAGCCACTTCGCCCATCTCAAGCAGGCGGCCGCGGCGAACCGGCTGATGGTGCAGCGCCGGATCGACCCCTGCATGTCCGAGGTCTTCCCTTGGAACGAGATCCCGCAGGCGCATCTGAAGATGCTCCGTAACGAGCACAAGCCGGGCAACATGGCGGTTCTGGTGCAGGCCCCCCGCACCGGTCTGCGGACTTTCGCCGACGTTCTGGACGCGGGTCCCGCCGCTTGATTCTACCCTGAGGGTGTGGTTTATTGGAGGGCACACGCATAGCGTGTGTCCTTCGCGAATCCGCCGTCTGGATGCGAATCGCTTCTCCTCCGACTGGAAATCAAGAGCTTGCATTTACGCCCCCTCCCCATTTCTGGGGAGGGAGAATTCGCGAATTTCGGCGTTTTTTGTCCTGTGCTAGACTTATGTTAACGTTTCATTAACCACTAGGACGGGACAACGATCATGAAGCACGAGTGGCTGATCGACATTCTTGGCGACCTCAAGAACTATGCGAGAAAGAATGGGTTGACCGCTCTGTCCGAGGAGCTCCTCACCTGCCAGGCTCTGGCAGCTGTCGAGATCTCGTCCCTCGAGGCAGGCCGTGCGCGGGCTCAGGTTGGGGAAAGAGCGTCGTCTGTGACGACGTGGGGCGATGCAGATTCATGTGATGCAAGGCGGCTTAGAATCGTTCCTCGACCGGCTGCAACGGGCAACGACGCTTGAGGACCTGTATCGTGCCACCGAAGACCTGCGCGACCGCTACGGCGTCTTCCACGTCGTCTACCACTGGGTGAACAGCGTCGGCGAACGCTACGGCGCCGGCACCTACTCGACCGAATGGGTCGACCGCTATCTCGACCGCGACTACCTGATGATCGATCCGGTGATCTTCGGCTGCTACAGCCGCTTCCATCCGGTCGACTGGAAAGAGCTCGACTGGTCCACCAAAGCCTCACGAGCCTTCCTCGAAGACGCCATCGCCCACGGACTTGGCAATCAGGGAGTGTCGATCCCGTTGCATGGACCCAAGGGGCAGTTCGCGCTCTTCACCGTGAACGACAGTTGTTCAGATGTATCCTGGGACATGTTCAAGCAACTCAATCTTCGCGACCTGATCCTGATCGCCCATGACTTCAACAAGAAGGCGCTGGAATTAGAACAAGCGGCCGATCCTGCCCCGCGGGCTGCCCTGTCCCCGCGCGAACTCAGCGCCATGACCCTTCTGGCCAAGGGCATGAGCCGGGCCCAGGCCGCGCAGGAACTGTCGATCTCCGAACACACGCTGCGGGTCTATGTCGAGACCGCCCGCCACAAGCTCGGAGCCCTGAACACGACCCATGCGGTGGCCCGCGCGCTGAGTGCCGGCCTGATCGTCGTCTAGGCTTAACTATCTGTTAGGAAAAGAAATATCCCCATGACGTGGCGTTAGAGGGCGCTTGGTTAGCGCGCTGGTAACCAAGCTCTCCGTAGCCTGAGCCCATCAAGTGATCGGCAGAGGGCTACCAAACATGCTGCGTTACATCTACGGTGTCGACCTTCACAAGTTCCCGCTTCTGCGCGACACCATGTTCAGGGACCGCGCGCTTCAGTTCCACGACCGTCTCGGCTGGGCTGTCAGCGTCAATGACAGGGGCGAAGAGCGCGACCAGTATGACGCTCTGAACCCGCTTTACGTGATCTGGGAGCAACCCGACGGACGCCATGGCGGATCGATGCGGTTCCTTCCCACGACCGGGCGGACGATGGTGAACGAACACTTCCTGCATGCGACCGGCGGCGCGCGCATCGAAAGCCCGCTGATCTGGGAATGCACGCGCTTCTGTCTGGCCCCCGATGCCGACCGCGAGGTTTCGGCCGGGCTGGTGCTGGGCGCGGGCGAGGTGATGGCCCAGTTCGCGGTCGAGCATTTCGTCGCTGTCTTCGACCCGCGGATGGAACGGATCTACCGGCTGATGGGCGTCGAACCCAACGTGATCGGCACTTCGGGCCAGGGGCGCGACCGCATCGGCGTGGGCCTGTGGGAAATGCAGGAGGCCGCCTGGCCCCGCACCCTGGCGCGCCTCGGCATCGGGCGCGAGACCTCGCTGGACTGGTTCCGCGCCTCGTTCTCGGCGCCGACCCCGGTGCAACGGGAACTCGCCGTCGCCTGAACGCGCTGGCACCGGACGGGCGCGGCCTGTAGGCTGCGCCCATGACCGTGCCCGCGCTGCGCTTTTCCGAGGACCAGGCCGAAGCCCATGACCGCGTGGCAGGGATGCTGCGCGGCTTTGGCGTCGATCTCGATGACGCAACCCTCTGCGCCCGGAGCGAGGGCAAGACCGGCGTTCTGGCGGTCACCGGCAAGGCGGGGTCGGGCAAGACGCTGCTCTTGGCCGAACTGGTGCGCGCCGCGGTCGAGGCGGGGGTCGAGATCGTCTCGGGCGATTATGAGGGCAAGCGCCGCAAGGACCGCCGGACGCTGGCGGTTCTGGCGCCGACCAACAAGGCTGCCAGCGTGCTGCGCCAGCGCGGCGTGCCCGCGACCACGATCCACCGCATCATTTATACGCCCGTCTACGACCCCGAATACGAGAAGATCGCCGAATGGCTGACCGGCGAGGGCGACCGCCCCGAGATCGAGGGGCTGACCGAAGCCGCGCTCGACCGGGCGCAGGCCTTCTATGCCGCGGTGCCCTCGGTGCCGGGGGCGCTGGCGGCGGCGGGGCTCAAGGGCAGCGATTTCATCAAGGGCTGGAAGCGGCGCGAAGACCCGCTTGACATCGGGTTCGTCGACGAGGCCTCGATGCTCGACGAACGCCAGTTCGACGACCTGCGCGAACTTTTCCCCGCGCTCGTCCTCTTCGGTGATCCGGCGCAGCTTGCGCCGGTCAACCAGTCGGGCAAGATGGTGTTCGACCGTCTGGCCGGGCCGCAGACGCTGGAACTGCAGCGCATCCACCGCCAGCAGGACGACAACCCGATCCTCGATCTGGCCCATGCGCTGGCCGACCCCGAGGTCGATTTCGAGCGGTTCGAGCGGATGGTCGAACAGGCCGCCGCCCGTGACCCCCGGGTCGAGCTGGCGCCCCGCGTCGATTCCGACCTGATGGCGCGCTCGCCGGTGCTGGTCTGGCGCAATGCCACCCGCATCCGGCTGATCAACGCCTTCCGCCAGGCTCAGGGCGCGCCCGAGGACGCGCTTTTGCCGGGCGAGCCGCTGATCTGCGACGGGATCGAGCTGCCGCTGAAACACCGCAAGAAACGGATCGACCTCGAGGCGCGCGGGCTGATCAAGGGTGCGCAGGTGATCTATGTGGGGCCGGGGCGAAAGCCGGGCTTTTCGATCATGCATGTGGTCGGCGCCGAGGATCCGCGGCTGTCGGTGGCCTCGATCGTCAAGATCGAGCTGCCGGACGAGGAGGAACCCTTCATCCCCTATGCCGCCACCATGGGCGCGGCCTTCCTGCACGGGGCGGCGGTGACGATCCACAAGGCGCAGGGCTCTCAATGGCCCGCGGTGCAGGTCTTTGCCCCCGATCTTTACGCGGCCGCCCGGGCGGGTCGGGTCGAGGCGGGCCAGCCTCTCTGGAAGCGGCTGGCCTATGTCGCGATCACCCGCGCCGAAGAGCGCCTGCTTTGGGTCACGCGCTACCGGCTTGCGCGGCCGACCCGGGCGCTGACCGCCGACGATCTGGTGGCCGCGCCCGCCCCCCTGACCCTGACCGCCGAGGAGGCGCGCCCATGACCGCAAGGACGATCCTGATCACCGGCGCCAGCAGCGGCATCGGCCGCGCCACGGCCGAGCTGTTTCTGGACCATGGCTGGCGGGTCGGGCTGCTGGCCCGCCGCGCCGATCTGCTGGATCAGATCGCGGCGGGACACGAGGGTGCGCTGGCGTTGCCTGCCGACGTGACCGATGCCGGGGAGGTCGAGACCGCCTTCGACGCCTTCATGGTCTGGGCCGGGCGGCTGGACGTGCTGTTCAACAATGCCGGCACCTTCGGCCCCTCGGGTTCGATCGACGACATCGATCCGGCTGCCTGGGCGCAGGTGCTGGCCGTCAATGTCGGCGGCATGTTCCTGGCCGCGCGCGCGGCCTTCGCGCGGATGCGGGCGCAGGACCCGCAGGGCGGGCGGATCGTCAATAACGGCTCGCTCTCGGCCCATGTCCCGCGCGAGGGCTCGGTCTGCTACACCACCACCAAACATGCGGTGACCGGGCTGACCAAGACGCTCAGCCTCGACGGGCGGCCTTTCGGGATCGCCTGCGGGCAGATCGACATCGGCAATGCCCGCACCGCGCTGGTCGAGGATCTGACCGACCGCGCGCGGGCCGAAGGACGGCCGGTGCAGCCCACGATGGATGTCGCCCATGCCGCGCGCTCGGTCCTGCACATGGCCGACCTGCCGCCCGAGGCCAATGTTCAGTTCATGACGGTGATGGCGACGACGATGCCCTATATCGGGCGCGGCTGATCAGCTTTTCATCATCCGGAACGCGGCCGAGGCGCCCCAGCCCGCGGCGATGGCGATGCCGAGCGACAGGATCGCATAGGCCAGCGGATGCTCGTGGGCCAGCAGGTAAGTCCAGCGTTCCAGCCCGACCTTGTGCACGCCGATGGTGGTCTCGAAGGCGTCCACCACGTCACCGCCCCGGGTCAGGAAGATCCGGGTGGCATAGTCGCCCTCGGTCAGGTTCGAGGGCAGCGCGATCGAGGTGCGGAACAGGGTCTGTTCGTCCAGCTCGACCGCGCCGGGCAGTTCCTGATAAAGCCCGGTCTCGGACCGGATGCGGATCAGCGCGTCGATGAAGCTTTGCGCCTCGGGGGCCTCTTCGGTGACACCCACCGACCGGATCGCGCGCGGGATCGACACCTTGTGGCGCAGGTCCTCGGTCTGGGACAGCGCCTGATCCAGCGGCGCGGTCGTCGCCACTGCATAGAAGCTGGGTGCTGCCGCGATCCGGACGGATTCGGTATTGACCCAGATCCCGACGCGGCGGTCCTTCTTGCGCACGGTGGCGGGGGCCGAGGGCCCGGCGACGGTGACCACCACCTCGAGCGGGGGGCCTGCGGGGGCGGGGGCGTCGCGCTTGACCGCGCCGAAGATCAGGATCTCGGAGCCCGCGAAATTGGTGGTGATCGACACCCGGGTCTGGCTGAGACCGGCCACCACCTGCTCGGCCCGGGCGGGCAGGGCGGCCAGCAACAGCACGACGATCAGACGCCAGGCCATCAGCGCACCCTTTCGGCAATCGAATAAAGCTCGGCCGGTTCGATCAGCAGATCGAGCGCCAGCTTGCCGCAGACCGCCAGCACCAGGATCGCCAGCCAGATGCGCAACTGTTCGGCCTTCATCCTCAGCCCGATGCCGGTGCCGATCTGGGCCCCGACCACGCCCCCGATCAGCAACAGAAGCGCCAGCCCCAGATCGACGGTGTGGTTGGTCGTGGCATGCAGGATCGTCGTAAAGCCGCTGACGAAGATGATCTGGAACAGCGAGGTGCCGATCACCACCTTGGTCGGCATGCCAAGGAGGTAGATCATCGCGGGCACCATGATGAAGCCGCCGCCGACGCCCATGATCGCCGACAGCACGCCCACGAAGGCGCCGACGATCAGCGGCGGGATCGCCGAGAGGTACAGCCCCGAGGTGCGGAACTTCATCTTGAAGGGCAGGGCGTCGAACCAGGTGCGCTGCTTGCGCTTGCGCACGACGCCCTTGCGCGTGCGGTTGATGGCGGCAAGGCTCTCGACGAACATCAGGGCGCCGATCACGCCCAGGAAGACCACGTAGCAGAGCTTGACCAGCAGATCGACCTGGCCGATGCCGCGCATCAGGTTGAAGATCCAGACCCCCAGCACCGCGCCGCACATGCCGCCCGCCAGCAGCACCGTTCCCATGCGCAGATCGACCGTCTTGCGCCGGAAATGCGCCAGCACGCCCGAGATCGACGAGGCGACGATCTGCGCCGCCTGGGTCGCCACCGCGACCGCCGGGGGGATGCCGATGAAGAACAGCAGGGGCGTCAGCAGGAACCCTCCGCCGACGCCGAACATCCCCGACAGGATGCCGACGATCCCGCCCAGTCCCAGCAGGACGAAGGCGTTCACGGAAACCTCGGCGATGGGTAGGTAGATCTGCATGACCGGTCCCTAAAGCGCCTCTCCCGGTCCTGGCAAGGATGCGCGGCCCGGCGGGGTCAGATTTTACCGCTCTTTCACATAGGGCTCGCCGCCTGCGCGGGGAGGGATTGCGCGTCCGACGAAGCCCGCGAGGATCACCACGGTCAGGATATAGGGCAGCGCATCCATCACCTGCACCGGCAGGCCGACCCCGCCAAGCTCGATGTTCTGATAGCGCAGCGCAATGGCCTGCAGCAGCCCGAAAAGAAGCGTCGCGCCCAGCGCCTGCCACGGCCGCCATTTCGCAAAGATCAAAGCTGCCAGCGCGATATAACCCCGCCCGGCGGTCATGTCCCTGGAAAAGCCCGCCTGCAGCGCGGTCGCCAGATAGGCCCCCGCCAGCCCGCACAGAAGCCCGCAGATCGCCACCGCCGCATAGCGCGTGGCCTGGACCGAGACGCCTGCCGTATCGACCGCCTCGGGGTTTTCGCCGACCGCGCGCAGTCTGAGCCCGAAGCGCGTCCGGTAGAGCACCCACCAGCTGGCCGGAACCAGCAGGGCGGCGACATAAACGAGCAGCGTGTGACCAGAGATCAGTTCGGCATAGACAGGGCCCAGCACCGGAACCGGGCGCAGCGTCTCGGCGAAGGGCAGGGTAATGGCCTCGAACCGCGCACCGCCCAGCAGCGAGGGCGTGCGCCCGCCCTGATGGAACCAGTCCTGGGCCAGCACCACGGTCAGCCCGGCCGCCAGGAAGTTGATGGCGACCCCCGAAATCAGCTGGTTGCCCCGGAAGGTGATGGCCGACAGCCCATGCAGCCCGGCCAGCAGCATCGAGCCGCCGATCCCGGCCAGAAGCCCCAGCCAGACCGAGCCCGTCACCGCCGCCGTCGCGGCCGAACAGAAGGCCGCGGCCAGCATCTTGCCCTCGAGCCCGATGTCGTAGATGCCTGAGCGTTCCGAGAACAGCCCGGCAAGGCACGCCAACAGCAGCGGCGTGGCCAGCCGGACGGTGGAATCGAGCACCTGCAGCAGCGTCGGAAAATCCATCACGCGGGCCCTTTCCGGAGCGCGAGAAACAGTCGTTCCAGCGGCATCCGCACCATGTTGTCAAGCGCGCCGGTAAACAGGATCACCAGTGCCTGAATCACCACGATCAGCTCGCGCGGGATGTCGGTCCAAAGCGCCAGCTCGGCCCCGCCCTGATAGAGAAAGCCGAACAGGATCGCGGCGAGAAAGACGCCGACGGGGTGGTTCCGGCCCATCAGCGCGACGGCGATACCGATGAAGCCCGCCCCCTCGACCGAGTTCAGCACCAGCCGCTCGGCCTCGCCCATCACGGTATTGACGGCCATCAGCCCGGCCAGCGCGCCCGAGATCAGCATCGCCCACATCACCGTGCGCACGGGCCGGATACCGGCATAGATCGCGGCCGGTTCGGAATGGCCGAGCGCGCGGATTTCATAGCCAAGGCGGCTTCGCCAGATCAGCATCCAGACCGCGACACAGGCCGCCAGCGCCAGCAGAAAGCTGATATTGGCGGGCGCGGCTTTCGAGAAGGCGATGCCAAGGGGGGCCAGCAGGTCATGCAGCGTGGGCAGATGGGTGCCGTCTGCGAACCGCGCGGTCGAGGGGTCCATCGATCCCGTCGGGCGCAGCACGTTGACCAGCAGATAGTTCAGCAGCGAGGCCGCGATGAAGTTGAACATGATCGTGGTGATGACGATATGGCTGCCGCGCCTGGCCTGGAGCCAGGCCGGAATGGCGGCCCAGGCGGCGCCGAACAGTGCTGCGCCAAGGGCGGCCACCGGCAGTGCCAGTGCCCAATGCGGCCAGGGCAGCGCAAGGCAGACCAGCGCGACGCCCAGCCCGCCCAGCGTCGCCTGCCCCTCGCCGCCGATATTGAACAGCCGCGCATGGAAGGCGACCGAGACCGCAAGCCCGGTGAAGATGAAATTGGTCGCGTAGTAAAGCGTATAGCCCCAGGCATAGGTCGAGCCGAGCGCGCCGGTGACCATCATCTTGACGGCCGCGACGGGGTCCTCGCCTATCCCGAGGATCACCAGCGCCGACAGCAGCGCCGCGACGATGAGGCTGATCAGCGGAATGAGGACCAGATCGGCCCATTTCGGCATCTGGCTCATCTCAGGCGGCCTTTCCCTTCATTCCGGCCATCATCAGGCCCAGTTCGGTCTCGTCGGTGTCCGAGGCCAGCCGCTCGCCCATGATCCGCCCGCCGCACATGACCGCGATCCGGTCCGAAAGGCCCAGGATCTCGTCCAGCTCGACGCTGACCAGCAGCACCGCCTTGCCCGCGTCGCGCAACTCGAGGATGCGGCGGTGGATGAACTCGATGGCGCCGATATCGACGCCGCGGGTCGGCTGACCGACCAGCAACAGATCGGGATTGCGTTCGATTTCGCGCGCCAGCACCAGCTTTTGCTGGTTCCCGCCGGAAAAGCTTTGTGCTGCCAGATCGGGATTGGGCGGGCGCACGTCGAACCGCGCCATCTGGTCCCCGGCACGGCTGCGGATGCGGGCATTGTCCATCAGGCCCGGCGCGCTCTGCAGAGCGGGGTCGGAGTGATAGCCGAAGACCGAATCCTCCCAGGCATGGAAGGGCATGATCAGCCCCTCGCGCTGCCGGTCCTCGGGCACATGGGCGATGCCTGCCGCGCGGCGCGACCGCCCGTCGCAGCCTGGCCCCGACAGGTCAAGCTCCTTGCCGTCGATCCGGACATGGCCGGTCGCGGGCCGCATGCCGCCCAGCACCTCCAGAAGATGCGACTGGCCGTTTCCGGCCACCCCGGCAATACCGAGGATCTCGCCTGCCCGGACGCTCAGCGACACGTCGGACAGCCGGGCGATGCCCTGCGCATCGGTGACGCAGAGATTTTCGATCTCAAGAACCGTGCGGCCCGGCCGTGCCGGAGACTTGTCTATTCGCAACAAGACCTTTCGCCCGACCATCAGCTCGGCCAGCTCGGCGGGGCTGGTGTCGGCGGTCCGCAAGGTGGCGGTCATCTCCCCGCGCCGCATGACAGAAACCGTATCGGTCGCGGCCATGATCTCGCGCAGCTTGTGGGTGATGAGGATGATCGTCTTGCCCTGAGACTTGAGGTTTTCCAATATCCGGAACAGGTGATCGGCCTCGGCGGGCGTCAGCACGCCGGTCGGTTCGTCGAGGATCAGGATATCCGCCTGCCGATACAGCGCCTTCAGGATCTCGACCCGCTGGCGCATGCCGACCCCCAGATCCTCGATCCGCGCGTCGGGGTCGACCTCAAGCTCGTAGTCGGCCGCCAGCTGGCGCAGTGTGCCGCGCGCCTTGGCCAGCGAGGGTTTCAGAAGTGCCCCGTCCTCGGTGCCCAGGATCACGTTTTCCAGCACGGTGAAGGGCTCGACCAGCTTGAAATGCTGGAACACCATGCCGATGCCCGCGCGGATCGCGTCCTGGCTGTCGCCGATCTGGACCGGGCGCCCGCCGATCAGGATCTCGCCGGCATCGGCCTTGTAGAAGCCGTAAAGGATCGACATCAGCGTCGACTTACCCGCGCCGTTCTCGCCGACGATGCCGTGGATCGTGCCGCGCCGCACCACAAGCGAAATGTCGCGGTTCGCCCGGACCGGCCCGAACGCCTTGGAAATGCACCGCAATTCTATGGCCGGGGCCGATGATGTGCCGGTCCCGGCGTCCGCCGCCATGCCGGTCACTTCACCGGGCAGGTATTGTCGGACATGTAGTCATGCACCTCGATCTCGCCCGAAATGATCCTGGCCTTGGCGGCTTCGACCGCGTCGATCATGTCCGGCGTCACCAGATCCTTGTTGTTGTCGTCCATGGCATATCCGACGCCGTCCTCGGCCAGCCCCAGCCGGAACATGCCGGTTTCCAGCGCGTCGCCCGCTTTGAACGCATTGTAGACGGCGACATCGACGCCCTTGACCATCGAGGTCAGAACCTGCCCCGGATGCAGGTGGTTCTGGTTGCTGTCGACCCCGATCGACAGGATCCCCTCATCGGCCGCGGCCTGCAGCACCCCAAGCCCGGTGGTGCCCGCAGCGGCAAAGATCACGTCGGCCCCCTGGCCGATCTGGGCCCGGGCCAGTTCGCTGCCCTTGACCGGATCGGCCCAGGCCTCGGCGGTGGTGCCGGTCATGTTCTGCAGAACCGTCGTCTCGGGGTCGACCGCCTTCGCGCCCTGGGCATAGCCGCAGGCGAATTTCCGGATCAGCGGGATGTCCATGCCGCCGACGAACCCCACGGTGTTCGATTTTGACGCCATGGCGGCCATCATTCCAACGAGATAGCTGCCCTCATGTTCGGAAAAGACAATCGAGCGCACGTTGGGCGCATCGACCAGATCGTCGATGATCTCGAATTTCGTGTCGGGATAATCGGCCGCGACCTCTTCCAGAACCGACTTGAAGGCAAAGCCGGTCATCGCGATCGGGTTCAGCCCGGCCTCGGCAAAGCGGCGCAGCGCCTGTTCGCGCTGGGCTTCGGATTGCAGTTCGATCTCGCGATAGGTGCCGCCGGTTTCCGCCTTCCAGCGTTCCGCGCCGGTAAACGCCGCCTCGTTGAAGGATTTGTCGTACTTGCCGCCAAGATCGTAGATCAGGGCCGGGTCGGCCAGCGCGGTGCCTCCGGCCAGCGCCAGAACGGCCGCGGCGCCCAGAACCTTCTGCGTGTTCGTCATCCAGATTTCTCCCGGTTGGTTGGCCGGCCTCGGGGGCGATCCTGCGCGCCCGGGGAGGCCGTTTGCCCGCCCCGATTAAGGCCGTCCGCCGGGGCGAGCGTCAACCGGATTTTAGGACTTGGCCAGCAGGGCCTTGCGCATCACCAAAGCGTCGATGCGGCGGCCGTCGGGCGTACCGTAATAGCGCGGCCGCCGCCCGGCCAGCACAAACCCCGCGCCCGTGTAAAGCGCGCAGGCC
Source organism: Rhodovulum sp. BSW8 (assembly GCF_003314725.1). NCBI lineage: Bacteria > Pseudomonadati > Pseudomonadota > Alphaproteobacteria > Rhodobacterales > Paracoccaceae > Rhodovulum > Rhodovulum sp. BSW8. The sequence continues at coordinate 117,198 of NZ_QNVX01000044.1, read as the reverse complement.
GCCGCATTGTCGACCGCGACCTCCAGAAAGGCTTCCTGCGCGCCGCGGGCGCGCGCTTCGGCCTCGAACGCGTCCAGCCTAGCGCGGCCGAGGCCCGTCCGTCGGCATTCGGGGGCGACCGCAATGGTCAGAAGCTCGGCCTCGCCGACAGCGACGCGGCCCATGGAGAACCCTCGCGCGTCGCCGCAGAGAAAGGTCCCCGGCGTGGCCAGCAGGTCGTCGAACTCGGCCGCGTTCCAGGGACGGGGCGTCGTGAAGCACCGCGCATGCAGATCGGCAAGCGCTCCGGAACTCAGGGCCCGGCTTGCATCGGGCATCACGGCAGGATCACCGGCGGCGGATCGGCGGGCGGCGCGGCATCGGCGGGACGGACGTAAAGCGGCGCCGGACGCATCGGCAGCGCACCGGTCGCGAGAATTTCGGCGGCCGCGCGGGCGATCCGGGGGGCGATCTCGGCGGGCGCGGCCTCGGTCCAGCCGATGCCGAGTGCGGTGCCGATCTGCCGGGCGGCAAAGCCCGTGACATGACGGGCGCCCGCGGCGTCCAGCGTCGCCGCCTCGCCGGGGGTGTCGGGCGCGATCATCCGGGCCGCACCCGGCACGCCGCCGGATCGCGGCTGAACATAGGCCAATCCGCGCGGCGCCTCGAGGCTCAGCAGATCGGGGGCCGGGTCGGGTTGGGTGCGGCGCAGCACCTCGAACATCGAGACGCCCACGGCCGGTACGCCCGAGGCCAGCGCCAGCCCCCGCGCTGCGGCGACCGATACGCGGATGCCGGTGAAATTGCCCGGGCCGACACCGACGCCGATGCCGCCCAGATCGGACCAGCCCAGCCCGGCCTCGGCCAGCATCTCGCCCAGAAGCGGCATCAGCGCCTCAGCCTGACCGCGCGCCATGTCCCGGTGCCGGGACAGCACGACACCACCGTCCCGCAGCAGCGCTGCGGCACAATAGGGACCTGAGGTGTCGAACCCGAGGATCGGTGCGAGGGCGCGGCCCATCACATCGCGTCGGCGACCGGACGGACCTCGGTGACCTCGGGGATGTAGTGCCGCAGCAGGTTCTCGATGCCCATCTTGAGGGTCAGGGTCGAGGACGGGCAGCCCGCGCAAGCGCCCTGCATGTGCAGATAGACAACGCCCCGGTCGAAGCCGTGGAAGGTGATGTCGCCGCCATCCTGGGCCACGGCCGGACGCACGCGCGTATCGAGCAACTGCTTGATCTGCCGCACGATATCGCCATCGGGGCCGTCATGTTCGGCGTGACCCGCCTCGGCGTTCTCGCCGGTCATGACCGGCTGGCCGGACTGGAAATGTTCCATGATCGCGCCGAGGATCGCGGGCTTGATATGATCCCAGTCGACCGTCTCGGCCTTGGTCACGGTCACGAAATCGGTGCCGAAAAAGACCCCGCGCACGCCCTCGACGCCGAAGATCCGTGCCGCAAGCGGCGAGGTTCCGGAGGTCTCGGCCGAGGGAAAGTCCGCCGTTCCCGCCTCCAGCACCGCCTGGCCGGGCAGGAACTTCAGCGTGGCGGGGTTCGGAGTGGATTCGGTCTGGATAAACATGTGCCTATTCCTTAGCTTTGCGCTCGGATATGCGCTCGACAGGCCGATTTGTCAACTTTTGCGGAACTTCGGGCCGCTTCGCGCGGCCTCTGGAGCGCCTCGGAGGGGGGGCCTAGCACACCGCTTCCAGCCGTTCCTTCGACAGCGCGCCGGGCACGATCGTCACCGGGATCGGCAGGCTTCCCGCCCCGCGGGTCAGCTGGGTGACAAGCGGCCCCGGCCCCTTGCTGTCGGTGCCCGCGCCCAGGACCAGAACGCCGATCTCGGAATCCTCCCGGATCTGCGCGAGGATCTCGGGCACTGCCTCGCCCTCGCGGATCACCAGTTCGGGGTCGATCCCCTGCCGGTCGCGCATCCATTTGGCGAAGACCTCGAAATGCGCCTCGATCCGTTCGCGGGCCTCTTCGCGCATCAGATCGCCGACGCCGATCCAGTGGTTGAACTCCTCGGGCGCGATCACCGACAGGATCTGAACCCCGCCGCCCGTCTTCGCGGCCCGGAGCGCGGCAAAGCGCATCGCGTTCAGACATTCGCGGCTGTCGTCCAGCACCACCAGAAACTTGCGCATCGGGGCCTCCTCCGGGAACCGCGCCTCAGCATGACCGACCGGCCGCGCGCTGGCAACTCCCCCCTCCTGCCGCAGGCCCGTCCACGGAGGACGGGCCTGACCTGCTGATTTCTTCTTGGCTCAAATACCCATAGCGAAACCGCGCAGATGCGCGCTCCCACAGGGGCAGGGCTCAGGCGGCCGAATGCGCCCAGTCCCAATACAACTCGCGCACCTTCGCGGTCAGAGGCCCGTGCTCGTACTGCACATCATCGAAGGCCTTGACCGGCGTCACCTTCATCATGTTGCCCGACAGGAACACCTCGTCCGCCTGGCGCACATCCTCGAAGCTCAGCACCGTTTCATGCACGGTGTAGCCCGCCGCCGTCAGGTTCGAGATATGCCGCTTGCGGGTCAGCCCGGCGAGGAAGGTGCCGTTGGCGATGGGCGTGAAGAATTCGCCATCCTTGACGATGAAGACATTCGCGGTCGCGGTCTCGGCGACATTGCCCAGCGCATCCGCGACCAGCGCATTGCCAAACCCCTTGGCCCGCGCCTCGGCCAGCATCCGCGCGTTGTTGGGATACAGGCAGCCCGCCTTGGCATTGACCACGGCACAATCCAGCGTCGGGCGGCGGAAGCGCGTCGTCGTCATCGTCGTGGCGCTGCCCGGTGCGGCCATCGGGATTTCCTCGAGGCAGATCGCAAAGCCGGTGGCGCCTGGCTTCGGCGCGACCCCCAGCGAGTCGCCCTCAAGCGCCCAGTACATCGGCCGGATATAGACGGCGGCATCGGCAGGGTAGGTCTTCAGTCCTTCCCAAACGATCTCGGCCATCTCGCCGCCGCCGATGGTGGGGGTGATCATCAGCGCTTCGGCCGACCGGTTGATCCGGTCGCAATGGGCCTGAAGATCGGGGGCGATGCCCTCGAAATAGCGGGCTCCGTCGAAGACCGTGGTGCCCAGCCAGGACCCGTGATCGGCGGCGCACATCACCGGAATGTCGCCCCGGTGCCAGGTCCCGTTGTAATACGTGCGAATATTCGTGCCTGTGGCCATGGCGTACCTCTTCGGAAATTCGTCGCGCACCCTAGACCCGGGCTGCCGGAGCGTCCAGACCGCAGAGCATCGCCACCATCCGGCCAGGCGCGCGCCGGCCATAAAAAGACGCGCCCCCGGCGGGGCGGCCGGGGGCGGATCGGGTCTCGCAGTCCGCGGGCACTGGCGCAACGGGCGGATGCGCCGGACTTGGGGATGACGAGGCGGCCCCCGGATAAACGGTACCGTAGCGGAACCCGACCGCCCAACCCTGTGCGGCGAGCGATTCCATTTTGTGTCAGGCCCGTTTCCGTTTTGTGAATTCGCCTATGGGGACCGGATCGGCCAGGCAGATGGCCTCGCTGACCCGGTGACCGGCCGCGCCGTCGATCGGGAGGCCGGCGGCCAGCACCCGGGCCGGCGTGACGCTAAGGCCCTTGCTGCCGGGATAGAGGGGCGTGGTGTGAAGAAAGCCCGGTATGGCCCGGCGTCAGGGGCGCGCCAAGCCTGGCCCCGGCGTTCAGGCCGATATGGTGGTGATCGCCGCCAGCGGAACCAAACGCAGAGCCGGACCCGTAGCGCTCTTGCAGCTCGAACCTAGGCAGGCCCGAACAGAAGGTAATGCCAAGGTCCAGATCGGCCACCTTCAAATGGACATGGCCGATGCGAGCTTCTGCGACATGGGGCACCTTCGATAGAGAAGACAACACCCCGTCAGTCGCACATGCCGCGTGGAAACCCGCGCGGCATTGCGTTTTTGCAGTGTCTCAGGCGCCGACCATGCCGACGATCTGATAGGCGCGCCGCACGATGGGCTCGGCGATGGCGTTGGCCTGCTCGGCGCCATGGGCGAGGATGCGGTCGATTTCGGCCGGGTCCTGCATCAACCGGCTCATCTCGGTCGAGATCGGCGACAGCCGGTCCACCGCCAGATCGGCCAGCGCGGGCTTGAAGGTGCCGAACGGCTGCCCGGCATACTCGGCCACGACCTCGGCCGCAGTCTTGCCGGAAAGGGCTGCATAGATGTTGACGAGGTTGCGGGCCTCGGGCCGGCCGTCCAGCCCTTCGAGGGTTTCGGGCAGGGGTTCGGGGTCGGTCTTGGCCTTCTTGATCTTCTTGGCGATGGCATCGGCATCGTCGGTCAGGTTGATCCGGCTCATGTCCGAGGGGTCGGATTTCGACATCTTCTTGGTGCCGTCGCGCAGCGACATCACCCGGGTGGCGGCCCCCTCGATCACCGGCTCCGGCACCGGGAAGAAGTCGACGCCATAGTCGTTGTTGAACTTGATGGCGATGTCGCGGGTCAGTTCCACATGCTGTTTCTGGTCCTCGCCGACCGGCACATGGGTCGCATGATAGACGAGGATGTCGGCCGCCATCAGCGCGGGATAGGCAAAGAGGCCCAGCGAGACGTTCTCTGAATTCTTGCCCGCCTTGTCCTTGAACTGGGTCATGCGCTGCATCCAGCCCAGCCGGGCGACGCAGTTGAAGATCCAGCCCAGCTGGGCATGGCCGGGCACCGCCGACTGGTTGAACAGGATCGACTTGGTCGGGTCGATGCCGCTGGCGATGAAGCCCGCGGTCAGCTCGCGCGTGGCGCGGTTCAGCTTTTCGGGGTCTTGCCAGACGGTGATCGCATGCATGTCGACGATGCAATAGATCGTGGGCATGTCGCCCCGGTCCTGAGTCTCGCCAAAGCGCTTGAGCGCGCCCAGGTAGTTGCCCAGCGTCAGCCCGCCCGAGGGCTGGATGCCGGAAAAGACTCGCGGTGTGTGGACCACCTCGGCCATCGGTTCATCTCCGTCTGGAATTTCACGCCCCGCTCGCTTACCGATGCGGGGGAACAGCGTCAACCGAGGCCCGTGTCGCATGCAGTCCGATCCGAACGCTCCGCCGATCAACCCGTTGCCCGCGGTGGTCTGGCTTCTGACCCTGCCGGTGATCGCGATGGAGGCGGTGCTGAGCCTCGGCGAAAGCGGGCTGGCGGGCGGGCCGGGCGCGGTCGGTTGGCGGATGGAGGCGATCCGCGATTACGGCTTCTCGGGGCAGGTCTTCGACTGGATGCTGAAGACCGGCCAGTTTCCGCCCGACCAGATGATGCGCTTTGTGACCTATCCCTTCATCCATGGCAGCGTGACCCATGCGGTCTTCGTCGTGGTCTTCATCCTCGCGCTGGGCAAGATGGTGGGCGAGGTGTTCCGCGCCTGGGCCGTGCTTTTGGTCTTTTTCGGCGCGGCCATCGTCGGGGCGGCGACCTATGGGCTTCTGATCGACAGCCCGGTGCCGCTGATCGGCGGCTATCCGGGCGTCTACGGGCTGATCGGCGCCTTCACTTTCCTGATGTGGGTGCGGCTGGCGGGGACAGGGGCCACGCAATACCGGGCCTTCACGCTGATCGGGGTGCTGCTGGGCATCCAGCTTCTGTTCAGCCTGCTTTTCGGCGGGTCGATGGACTGGGTTGCCGATCTGGCCGGATTCTGCACCGGGTTCGTGCTGTCCTTCCTGGTCAGCCCCGGCGGCTGGGCCCGGGTGCGGGCGAAGATCCGTCACCGCTGACGGCGCATCGCCCGGCGGAATTCGGACAGGCGGAACGCGCCCAAAGCGTGACCCAGCCCGAAATACGAAACGATCCCCAGCGCCACCAGACCGGCCAGCGCCGGATAGCGCAGCCCGTCCTCGGCCAGCCAGGGCTGGGCGGCGCGGGCCGCGCCCCACAGCAGCGCCCCCATCAGCCCCGAAGCCAGCACGATCCGCCCGGCCCGGCGCCTGAGGCGCGCGTCGATCGCGGCCGCCGCGCCATAGCGGCGCGACCCGTGCCAAAGCAGCGCGACCATCGCCCAGCCCGCCAGCGTCGTGCCCCAGGCCGCCGCGATATAGCCGAAGACCGGAGCAAGCCCGATCGCGACGCCCGCATTCACCGCCAGCGCCCCCAGCGCGTAATAGAACGGCCGCCGGGTATCCTCGCGCGCGAAGAAGAGCGGTTGCAGCACCTTCTGGATCACGAAAGCCGGCAGCCCCGCGCCATAGACCGCGACCGCCAGGGCGGTGGCCGCGACATCCGCCTGATCGAAGGCGCCGCGCCTGAACAGCACGCCCACGATGGGGCCGGGGATCGTGGCCAGCGCGACGGCGGCGGGCACGGTCAGGGCCAGCGCGAATTCGCCCGCGCGGTTGAAGGCGTCGCGCCCGCCCGTCGTGTCGCCCGCGCCCAGACGGCGCGAAAGATCCGGCAGCAGCACGACGCCGATGGCGATGCCGACCACGCCCAGCGGCAACTGGTACAGACGGTCGGCATAGGACAGCCAGGCCACCGCGCCCTCGAAGAAGCTGGCGACCTGCCGTCCGATCAGCAGGTTGACCTGCACCACGCCCCCCGCCAGCGCCGCCGGGGCCGCGATGATGGCCAGCCGCTTCAACTCGGGCGTGAGGCGCGGGCGGCGAAGGGTCAGCCGGAACCCGGCCTTCGCGGCGGCGGTCCAGACCAGCGCCATCTGCGCGATCCCGGCCAGCGGCACCGTCCAGACCAGCGCGTCGCCGACCGGCCAGCCCATCGTGGCGGCCAGCAGCATGGCGCCGACCAGCAGCACGTTCAGAAGGACCGGTGCCGCGGCCGCGGCGACGAAGCGTCCGGTCGCGTTCAGCACGCCCGACAAAAGTGCCGCCAGCGAAATGAAGAGGATATAGGGAAAGGCGATGCGGCCAAAGACCACCGCCAGATCGAACCGCTCATCGGCTGCGAACCCGCCCGCCATGGCCAGCACCAGCGCGGGCATCGCCAGTTGCGCCAGCAGGGTAAAGCCGATCAGGATCGTCGCGAGCCCGGTGAAAGCGTCCCGGGCGAAGTCGAGCGCGCCCTCGTCCCGTTCCAGCTTTTTCGAGAACAGCGGCACGAAGGCCATGTTGAACGCGCCTTCGGCGAAGAAGCGGCGGAACATGTTGGGTAGCGAGAAGGCCACCAGAAACGCCTCGGCCACCGGTCCGGTGCCCAGATAGGCCGCAATGAGGATGTCGCGGGCAAAACCGAGGATGCGGCTTGCCAGGGTCCAGACGCCGACGGTCAGAAAGCCCGACACCAGCCGGATCGGCCGCATCAGTTATAGGCCCTCTCGGTACCCTTCTCGATGGCCTCGCGCAGCTTGCGTTCCAGCGAGTCCTGCCGGGATTTCGAATAGAGCTTCAGCCCGAAACTGTCCTTCACATAGAAGCTGTCGACCACCTGCGCGCCATAGGTCGCGATCATCGCCGAGGCGATGTAGATGTTCGAGGTCGCGAAGATCCGGGTCAGGTCGTACAGCAGCCCCGGCCGGTCGCGGGTGTCGACCTCGATGATGGTGTAGATCTCGGACCCGTCATTGTCGAAGGTGATCGAGGTCGGGAACTTGAACCCGCGCTCGCGTTTCTTGACCTTGTCGCGGTCGGCCAGCTTTTCGCGCGGGCGCACCTCGCCCATCAGGGTCTTTTCGATCATCTGGCTGAGCCGGGACAGCCGCGAGGAGTCGTAGGGCGACCCGTCCGCATCCTGGACCCAGAAGGCGGCGGTGGCGTAGCCGTCCTTGGTTGTATAGGTGCGCGCGTCGACGACATTGGCGCCGACCAGTGCCAGCGCCCCCGCCAGCCGCGAAAAGATCCCCGGATGGTCCGAAAGCGCAAAGCAGACGCGGGTGGCGTCGCGGTCGGCATCCTCGGCCAGGTCGATCCGGATCTCGTCATTGCTGATGCCGCGCAAGAGGTTGGCCATCACCACATGGGTGCCGCTTGGCAGGCCCTGCCAGTAGGGCCCGTAATGGCGCCCGGTCTCAAGCCGAAGCTCTTTGGCGTCCCAGCCCGCCAGCGCCTCGCGCAGCGCGCGTTTCGATTCCGCCTCGCGGCGTTCGCGGTTGATGTCCTCCAGCCCGCCTTCCAGCGCGGTCACGGTTTCGCGGTAAAGGCTGCGGATCAGCTGGGCCTTCCAGTTGTTCCAGGTCCCCGGGCCCACCCCGATGATGTCGCAGACCGTCAGAACCGTCAGCAGATCGAGCCGCTTGCGGGTCTTCACCGCCTTGGCGAAGTCGCGCACCGTCCGAGGATCGGACAGGTCGCGCTTTTGCGCCATGTCCGACATCAGCAGGTGATAGCGCACCAGCCATTCGACGGTCTCGCACTCTTCGGCCTTCAGCCCCAGCCGCGGCGCCACCTTGCGCGCGATCTGCGCCCCCAGCACCGAATGATCCTCGGGCCGGCCCTTGCCGATATCGTGCAGCAGCAGCGCGACATACAGGATGCGCCGGTTCACGCCGTCCTTCAGGATGCGGCTGGCGATGGGCAGTTCCTCGACCAGTTCGCCGCGCTCGATCTGGGCCAGCGTCGAGATGCACTGAATGGTATGCTCGTCCACCGTGTAGCTGTGATAGACGTTGAACTGCATCATCGCCACGATGGGTTCGAATTCCGGGATCAGGGCGGACAGCACGCCCAGCTCGTTCATCCGCCGCAGCGAGCGTTCGGGGTTGCCGTGCTTGAGCAGCAGGTCAAGGAAGATCCGCTGGGCCTCGGGGTCGGCGCGCACCTCGTCGTCGATCAGCCGCAGGTTGGCCTGGATCAGCCGCATCGCGTCGGGATGCAGCAGCGTGCCGGTCCGCAGCGCCTCTTCGAAGATCTTCAGAAGGTTCAGCTTGTCGGCCAGAAACGCCTTGGGGTCCGAGACGTTCATGCGGTTCTGCACGATCTCGTAGCCCTTCGGCACCTTGCGGCGGCGGCGGAACAGCCCGATCAGCGCGGGTTCCTTCTTGACATGGGCCGCCTCGAGCTTGGTCAGGAAGATCCGGGTCAGGTCGCCGACCGTGGTGGCGTGCCGGAAATAATCCTGCATGAAATGTTCGACCGCGCGGCGCCCGCCATGGTCGGCATAGCCCATCCGCGCCGCCACCTCGACCTGCATGTCGAAGGTCAGCTGGTCGATCGCCCGGTCGGCGATCAGATGCAGATGGCAGCGGACGGCCCAGAGAAACCGCTCGGCCTCGACGAAACCGGTGAACTCGTCGCTGATGAAAAAGCCAAGCTTGACCAGTTGCGAGGCGCGGTCGACGCGATAGACGTATTTCGCGATCCAGTACAGCGATTGCAGATCGCGCAGCCCGCCCTTGCCCTCTTTCACATTGGGTTCCAGCACGTAGCGCTGACCGCCCTGCTTGCGCAGCCGTTCGGACCGTTCGGCCAGCTTGGCCTCGATGAATTCGGCGGCGGTGCCCTTGAAGAGATCGTCCCAGAGCGCGGTGTTCAGGGCCTTGTCCAGCGGCTGGTGCCCGCCGAGGAAGCGGTTTTCCAGCAAGGCCGTGCGGATCGTGTAATCCTCGCGGCCCAGCCGGACGCAATCCTTCACCGTGCGCGAGGCATGGCCGACCTTCAGCCGCAGGTCCCACAGCATGTAGAGCATGGATTCGATCACGCTCTCGGCCCAGGCGGTCAGCTTGTAGGGAGTGAGGAACAGCAGGTCGACATCGGAATGCGGCGCCATCTCTCCCCGCCCGTAGCCGCCGACGGAAAAGACGGCGAGACGTTCGCCCTCGGTCGGGTTGGGGCGCGGATGCAGGATCTCGCAGGAGACTCTCATCGTCGCGCGCAGCAGGCAGTCGGTCAGCCAGGTATAGGCGCGCACGGTCGGACCCGCGTCGAAGGGCCGTTCGGCGAAGCCTGCGGCGATGACCTCGCGGCCTTTCTGCCGGGCTTCGGTCAGATACTGCACCACGGCGCCGCGCAGCGCCTTGGGGTCGATCCCCTCGGCGGTCAGACGGGTCAGTTCGGCCTCGAAGGCGGCCATGTCGAAAATGTCGGACGCCGGACAGATCAGGCTGTCCGGCGCCGGGTCTGCGCGGCGGGATCTGGACGGGCTAGAAGCCTGCGCCGCCGAAACTTCTTGGAGCGGGGTCAATCACGGTCACCTGGTTGTCGCGGATCTCGGCCACGGCCAAGGCCCGCTCGTTCGTGCCGTCGGAGCGCAGTCGGAACACGCCGTTCACACCGACGAAGCCGGAAGGCTGGGTCAGCCCGGACACCGTCAGCGCATCGCTGCGGCCCTGGCTGGCAAGGGCGCCGATCGCGGCGATGCCGTCATAGGCAAGGCCGGCGGCGGGATGGGCGGGCTCGCCATAGGCGGCCATGTAGCGCCGTTCGAACCGGTCCGAAACGCCCGGATCGGGCAGGGCGAACCAGCCGCCCTGAAGGCCCGGCAGCGCCAGTGTCGAGGGCGGAATATCCCAGCGCGTCAGCCCGATGAACTTGATCTGGGCCGGATCGACGCGGTTTTCCGGCAGGAGCTGCGCCAGAAGGGGCAGCGCGCCTGCGGTGCTGGCGGTGAAGAAGACCGCCGAGGCGCCCGAGTCGCGGGCCTTGCGCGCCAGACCGGGCACGGCCTGAACCACACCGTTCTGCGACAGCTCGTAGCTGCCGGTCGCGGCGACCGTGCCGCCGCTTCGCGCGACGGCCGAGGCGATGGCCGCCCGCCCGGCCTCGCCCGCTACGTCGGGGTCGTGCACGATCATGACCGGGCTTCGGCCCTGGGCCACGGCATAGCGCGCCAGCCGGTCGGCGGTATTCTCGAAGGTGGGTCCCAGCACAAAGACGTTGCCGCCGGCGATCTGGGTATTGTTGGAAAAGCTCAGCACGTTGATTCCGCGCCGGGCGACGGCCAGGCCCGCGGCATTGGCCGACTGGGCATAAAGCGGCCCGAGGATGATCTTGGCCCCGTCCGAGGCGGCCTCTGCCGCGACCTTCGCGGCGATGTCGGGATTGCCACCGGTATTGTAGACGCGAAGGTCGATCTGCACGCCCTTGAGGTCGGAAATCGCAAGCCGCGCCGCATTCTCGAGGCTGCGCGCGACCACCTCATCGCCCGGCGTTCCCGACCCGTGGGGCACCAGAAGCGCCACCGGAACCGGTTTCGATGAGTTAATCGAGGGGCCGCCTCCCAGTCCTGACGGCTGGCAGGCCGCGACCAGAGCAAGGGCGGCCAGGCCCAGGACCGGCGCCAGGGCCGACGTCAAGGCGGGAGCCGACCGCTTGCGGCAGGCGCGAAAAACGGCGATCATGACGCTCTCCTTCACTGGGGCGGTCTCGGCGGCGAACCTATGCGTATCGGCGGGGCAAGTAAACGTCAGACAGGTAAAAGAATCCTTGGAAATCCTGCGTGATCCGCTGCCTGCGGGGCTTTATTTCGTCGCGACGCCCATTGGTGCCGCGCGCGACATCACACTGAAGGCGCTGGATATTCTGGCCTCGGCAGACGTGCTCGCGGCGGAAGACACGCGCACCGCGCGGCATCTGATGCAGATCCACGGGATCGCGCTGGGCGACCGGCCACTGATCGCCTATCACGACCATTCCGCGCCCTCGGTTCGGGATGGCCTGGTCGGAATGGCGGCCTCGGGCAAGTCGGTCGCCTGTGTCAGCGAGGCGGGCACGCCGATGGTGTCGGACCCGGGCTTTCCTCTGGCGCGCGCCGCCATCGCGGCCGGGGTTGCCGTGCATGCCGCGCCCGGACCCTCGGCGATGCTGGCGGCACTGGTGGTTGCGGGGCTGCCGAGCGATCGGGTGCTCTTTGCCGGGTTTCCCCCAGCCCAGGCCGGAGCACGGGCCCGGATGCTGGAAGACCTCGCTTTGGTGCCGGCGACGCTGGTGTTCTACGAATCGCCCAGGCGCATTAGCCGACTGTTAGAGGAAATGGTGGTATCCCTCGGCCCGGATCGCGAGGCTGCGGTCTGCCGGGAACTGACCAAGCGCTTCGAAGAGATTTCGCGCGGCACGCTTGCGGACCTTGCCCAGACCTTTGCCGAGCGTGAGGTCAAGGGAGAGATCGTGTTGCTGGTCGGGCGAGCCGCGCCGCGCCAGGCAAAGGCTGAAGATCTTGAGGCCGCGCTTGACGAAGCTCTGGCGCGGCTGTCGGTCAAGGATGCGGTGGCCGAGGTTGCCTCGGCGCTGGACCTGCCACGGCGGCAGGTCTATCGCGCCGCCCTCGACCGAGAGGGCAAGGCGTAGCTCTGGAGGGCGGATTGTGAGCGGAACTGTGTCGTATCATTCGGGATATTCGGCCGAAGACTGTGTCGCCCGTGGTTACGAACGGCGTGGCATGGCGATTGCGGCGCGTCGCTGGCGCGGCGGCGCCGGTGAGATCGATCTGATCGCGCGGGATGGCGACGGTCTCGTCTTCGTCGAGGTCAAGGCCAGCCGAAGCTTCGCCCGCGCGGCCGAACGGGTCACGCGGCGGCAGATGGTTCGGGTGATGTCCGCAGCACAGGAATTTCTGGCTGGCGAGCCGAAGGGGCAACTCACCGATATCCGCTTCGATGTCGCATTGGTGAACGGGATCGGAGAAGTCGATATTCTCGAGAACGCATTCTGCGCCTGAGCGCGGTTGCAAATCCCCGGCGGCTCGGCCATCCAGAGCGGGCGCCGTGGCGCCCGGGCGAGGGGCAGCGGCGGGGAAGGCCGGGCGAGGGAGCACCAGATGCCGTTCAAGGTTGCCATTCAGATGGACCCGATCGGGGCCGTCAATATCGACGCGGACAGCACGTTCAGGATCGCCGAAGAGGCGCAGGCGCGCGGACACAGCCTGTTCTACTATACCCCAGACCGGCTTTTCTGGAACGATGGGCGGGTCATGGCGCGGGGCTGGCCGCTGGAGGTCCGCCGGGTGCGTGGCGATCATTTCACTCTGGGGCCCGAGCAGGAGGTTGATCTTGGCGCCTACGATGTCGTCTGGCTGCGGCAGGACCCGCCCTTCGACATGGGCTACATCACCACCACGCATCTGCTGGAGCATCTGACGCCTGCTACCCTCGTCGTGAACGACCCGTTCTGGGTGCGTAATTTCCCGGAAAAGCTATTGGTCCTTCGTTTTCCGGAACTCATTCCGCCGACTGTGATTGCCCGCGATCTGACAACTCTGCGTGCCTTCAAGGACCTGCATGGGGACATCATTCTCAAGCCGCTTTACGGGAATGGCGGGGCGGGGATCTTCCGGCTCGACCCCGACGATCGCAACCTGGCCTCGCTGCACGAGCTTTTTTCGGGCATGAGCCGCGAGCCGCTGATCGCGCAGAAATTCCTGCCTGCGGTTCGCAAGGGCGACAAGCGCGTCATTTTGGTCGACGGCGCGCCGGTCGGAGCCATCAACCGGGTTCCGGCCGAGGGCGAAACCCGGTCGAACATGCATGTGGGGGGCCGTGCCGAACGGGCGGATCTTACGCCCCGCGATCTGGAGATCTGTGCCGCCATCGGCCCGACGCTGAAGGAGGCCGGTCAGGTTTTCGTGGGGATCGACGTGATCGGCGATCATCTGACCGAGATCAACGTGACCTCGCCCACCGGCATCCAGGAACTGGAGCGCTTCGACAAGGTGAACATCGCCGCCCGGATCTGGGACGCCATCGAGGCGAAGCGGGCCTGAGCCCGCTTCGACCGCCAGTCATTTCTGCACTTCGCCGGTGATGATCTGCCGGATGAATTTCGCGACCGGTCCGTCCGAACCGGAGCCTTGGCCCGTGCGCCAGGACATGTTGCGGGCCTCGCCGGTCTTGGGGGCGGCACCGGTATCGGTCTCGCTCGCACTGAGAAGCGGCAGCCCCAGGGCGGCCGAGAACGGCGTCGGATTGTCGGTCATCAGCTCGAGGTCGGAGCGGCGCCCGCTGAGCAGCGGCCAGCCGAACCGGCTTGAAAACGGGGTCGGCATGTCGGTCATCAGCTTGGTCGACGACCCCTGTCTCTCGCTCAGCAATGGCAGGTTCAGCGCGTCTGACAGTGGGTGATCGCGGACCTTGCCCAACTCGACATCGGGTTTGCGATTGCTCAGCAGCGGCCAGCCGAACCGGCTCGACAGCGGAGTGGGGGTATCGGTCATGAGGCCATGTCTGTCGGTCATCGTGGCATCCTTCCTTCGATGTTTGCAGGTTCGACCTGGTCAACAACCCGGGTGCCGCAGGGTTCCTGCAAATGCCACGATCGTGGGATCGTGAGGTTCGGCGCGATCATTGACAGCCTTCTAGCTATCGCCGACGGCCAAGCGGAAGCCGACGGCCTCGGCGACATGGGGCCGCGCAACCTGCTGGGCGCCGTCGAGATCGGCGATGGTCCGGGCGACGCGCAAAACGCGGTGATAGCCGCGCGCGGTCAGCCGGAACCGCTCTGCCGCCCGTAAAAGCAGCGCGCGTCCTTCGGCGTCGGGCGTCGCGATCTGGTCGAGCAGCGCGCCCTCGGCCTCGGCATTCACGCGCACCCGGGGATGCGCCTCGAAACGCGCGGTTTGCCGGGCGCGGGCGGCGGCGACCCGGGCGGCCACGGCGGCAGAGCTTTCGCCCGAGGCGGGCAGGTCCAGGTCGCGGAACGCGACCGGCGGCACTTCGACGCGCAGGTCGAACCGGTCCATCAACGGACCCGAGATCCGGCCAAGATAGTCCGCGCCGCATTGCGGCACCCGGGCGCAGGCCCGGGACGGGTCGGCGAGATAGCCGCATTTGCAGGGATTGGCCGCCGCGACCAGCAAAAAACGGCAGGGATAGCGGGTATGGGCATTGGCGCGGGCGATCACGACTTCACCGGTCTCGATCGGCTGGCGCAGCGTGTCCAGCACCTGACGCGGAAATTCGGGAAACTCGTCCATGAACAGCACGCCGTTATGGGCCAGGCTGATCTCGCCCGGTCCGGCGCCGCGCCCGCCGCCGACGATGGCGGCCACCGAGGCGGTGTGATGCGGGTCGCGAAACGGGCGCTGGCGCGAGATGCCGCCCTCGTCCAGCAGCCCCGCCAGCGAGTGGATCATCGAGGTTTCAAGCGCCTCTGTCGGCGACAGCGGCGGCAGAAGGCTGGGGATCCGCGCCGCCAGCATCGACTTGCCCGAGCCGGGCTCGCCGACCAGAAGCAGGTGATGCCGACCTGCCGCGGCGATCTCGAGCGCGCGCTTGGCCCGTTCCTGGCCCTTGACCTCGGCCAGATCGGGCGTCGGCGCGTCCGGCTGGACCTCGCCCGGCTCGGCCGGGGCCAGCGGGGCCTGGCCGGTGAAATGGCGCACCACCGAGGCGAGGTCGGGCGCGGCCAGCACCTGGGTCGCGCCGACCCAGGCCGCCTCGGCACCGCAGGCGCGCGGACATAGAAGCGCCCGGTCGGCTTCGGCGGCGGCCATCGCCGCGGGCAGCGCCCCGATCACCGGCACCAGCCGCCCGTCGAGCGACAGCTCGCCCAGGGCCACCACGCCTTCCGCCATGTCGCGGGGGATGACCTCGAGCGCGGCCAGCAGCGCCACCGCGATGGGCAGGTCGAAATGCGAGCCCACCTTGGGCAGATCGGCGGGCGAAAGATTGACCGTGATCCGCTTTGAGGGCAGCGCCACGCCCATCGCCGCCAGCGCCGCGCGCAGCCGGTCGCGGGCTTCGCTGACCGCCTTGTCGGGAAGGCCCACCACTGAAAAGGCGGGAAGCCCGGGGGCGACCGCGCATTGCACCTCGACGATCTGTGCCTCGATGCCGTCGAAGGCCACCGTATAGGCCCGGGCCACCATTTCGCGCTCTCCGGTCTGAATCGGAAAACGGCTACGCCTGCTTGGTTACCGAATGGTAAATGGCGCTGACTTCGGGGAAGGCTTCGGGGTCGTTCGCGGCCTTGTCGCGGCAGCGCGCGTTGCAAAAGCCGATCACCACACCTTGCGTCTTGAGGAAATGGGTCGTCGGCTGGCCCGAGAACGGGCAGGCCGCGTTGACCGAAGGGCCGGACGCGACGGCGCGGGCGGCGACCGGTTCGGGGCCGGGCCAGGGCAGGCGCGGCAGGGCCATCGCATAGGGTTCGGGGTCGTAGCCGACGGTCAGCCCCTCGGCGCGCCAGCGGCGGAAGGCCGGGTCCGCCAGATGCTGCGCCACGTAATTGGCGGCGGCATCGCCGACCGGCAGCCCATAGGCCGCGATCCTTGCCGCGACCGGGGCGTAGAAGGCATCGGCCAGCGAATAGCGCCCGAAAAGCCAGGGTCCGCCCGCGCCGAACCGGGCATGGGCCTCGGCCCAGATCGCCTGCAGGCGGTCGAGTTCGGCCAGCACCTCGGGCGGCGGCAGGAAGCCGTCATAGGAATGGGACAGCACCATCGGACAGCGCGACCGCAGCGCGGCAAAGCCCGAATGCATCTCGGCCGCCAGCCAGCGCGCGCGCATCCGCGCCGCCGCGTCCTCGGGCCAGAGCCCGGCCCCGGGATGGCGTTCGGCCAGGGTCTCGGCGATGGCCATCGTATCGCCCAGCGGCTCGCCCTCGGGGGGCAAGAGCGCGGGCACCAGATGCGCGGGCGCGGCCGGAGCGAGGTCGCGGCGCATGGTGCCGGTGTATAGCCCGACCTCGGCGATCCGGTAGGGCAGGCCGAATTTCTCCAGCATCAGCCAACCGCGCAGGGACCAGCTGGAATAGGTCCGGTCGCCGATGAAAAGCGTATATGTCATGGACTGAGGCTAGCCTCCGGGCGCGTCCGGAGAAAGCGCATTTTCGTGATCGTTCCGATGTCGGCGCGCGATGCCCAAGTGAAACCCATGAATATGTGCGAATTTGCACACAAGTATCGCGGGAATATTTCGAGTCGCTCAAGCTCTTGTGTGATCCGGAACCGGATCGGCGCAGTATAGTTTAGGAAACGATAAAACTCTGTCTGACGGGAATTTGGCATGGCATTTGATGGATTCGATGCGAACACGCTGTCGCGTCAGGCGATGAAGGCGGAGCTTCTGGACGCCGAGACCGAACTGAAGCTTGCCTATGCCTGGCGCGACGAACGCGACGAGGCAGCCCTTCACCGCCTGATCACGGCCTATATGCGGCTGGCGATCTCGATGGCGGCGAAATTCAAGCGCTACGGCGCGCCGATGAACGACCTGATCCAGGAGGCGAGCCTTGGCCTGATGAAGGCCGCCGACAAGTTCGACCCCGACCGGGGTGTGCGGTTTTCGACCTATGCGGTCTGGTGGATCAAGGCCTCGATCCAGGACTATGTGATGCGGAACTGGTCGATGGTGCGGACCGGGTCGACCTCCAGCCAGAAATCGCTGTTCTTCAACATGCGCCGGGTCCAGGCCCGGCTGGAACGCGAGGCGGCGGGCCGGGGCGAGACGCTTGACCGGCACCAGTTGCGCCAGATGATCGCCTCCGAGGTCGGCGTGCCCTTGCAGGATGTCGAGATGATGGAGGGTCGGCTCTCGGGGTCCGATTTCTCGCTGAACGCCTCGCAATCCACCGACGAGGAGGGGCGCGAATGGATCGAGACCATCGAGGATGACAGCGCGCAGGCGGCCGAACTGGTCGAGGAGGGGCGCGACCGGGCGCAACTGCGCGGCTGGCTCGTCCATGCCATGGGTCAGCTGAACGACCGCGAACGTTTCATCGTCAAGGAACGCAAGCTGCGCGACGACCCGCGGACGCTTGAAAGTCTTGGCAACGAGCTTGGCCTGTCGAAGGAACGGGTGCGTCAGCTCGAGGCCGCGGCCTTCGGCAAGATGCGCAAGAGCCTTGAAGCCCAGTCGCCCGAGGTGCTTCACTTCCTCGCGTGAGACATGTTGCACGAATCGCCGCGCTGGCCGTGGCCCTGACCGCCCATGCCGTCGGCGCCGAGGAAATCGGCCCGGCGGCTTTCGCCTCGCTGCCTGCCGCCGATGTGGTGGTGCTGGGCGAGACCCATGACAACCCCGACCAGCACGCCAATCAGGCCGCAGCCGTCAAGGCGCTGGCGCCCAGGGCGCTGGTTTTCGAGATGCTGACGCCCGAGCAGGCGGCAAAGGTGACGCCCGGGCTTCGGCTCGACGGTGTGGCGCTGGGCCAGGCGCTGGGCTGGGAGGCCTCGGGCTGGCCTGATTTCGCGATGTATTTTCCGATTTTCTCGGCCGCGCCCGAGGCGCGGATCTATGGTGCGGCGCTGCCCCGCGACGAGGTCCGCCGGGCCGTGACCGATGGGGCGGCGGCCGTCTTCGGTGCCGATGCCGCGACCTATGGCCTGACCGACCCGCTGCCCGAGGCCGAAGGCGAGCAACGGATCAACGATCAGCGCGAGGCCCATTGCAACGCTTTGCCCGAACATCTTCTGCCCGGTATGGTCGAGGCTCAGCGGCTGCGCGATGCCGCGCTGGCCCGGGCCGCGCGTCAGGCGCTGGACGACACCGGCGGCCCGGTCGCGGTGATCGCGGGCAACGGCCATGCTCGCACCGACTGGGGCCTGCCCGCGGCCTTTGCCCGGGTCGCCGAGGGCGCCCGGCTGATCTCTGTCGGCCAGCTCGAGGGGGCCGCGACGGGCACGCCGCCCTATGATTACTGGCTGGTCACGGGGGCGGCCGATCGCGGCGACCCCTGCGCCGCGCTGACTGGCGGCTAGGGCCGGTGGGCGTGCTTGTCTCGGCCCCGTCCGGGGCCTAAGACTGTCTTTCCAAGGTGTTCTGGCAAGAGGTTGACGGGCGGGCGGCATGGTTTCCGGCAAACGCATTCTTCTGATCGTCGCGGGGGGCATCGCCGCCTACAAGACACTCGATCTGATCCGCCGCTTGCGCGAGCGGGGCGCGGCGGTCACCCCGGTGATGACGCAGGCGGCCGAACGTTTCGTGACGCCGCTGTCGGTCTCGGCACTGGCGGGCGAGGCGGTGCATCGCGACCTCTTCGATCTGACCCGTGAGGCCGAGATGGGGCATATCCAGCTTTCGCGCTCGGCCGATCTGGTGGTCGTGGCGCCCGCGACCGCGAACCTGATGGCAAAGATGGCGGGCGGGCTCGCCGACGATCTGGCCTCGACCCTGCTGCTGGCGACCGACTCGCCCGTTCTGGTCGCGCCCGCGATGAATGTGCGGATGTGGACCCATCCCGTGACCCGGCGCAATCTGGCTGCCCTGCAATCGGATGGGATCCGCGTCGTCGGGCCCAATGAGGGCGGCATGGCCTGCGGCGAATACGGGCCGGGGCGGATGGCCGAAGTGCCCGAGATCCTTTCCGCGATCGAGGCCGCGCTGGGGGCGGGGCCGCTTGCCGGGCGCCGCATCGTCGTGACCTCGGGCCCGACGCATGAACCGATTGATCCGGTCCGCTACATCGCCAACCGCTCGTCGGGCGCACAGGGCACGGCGCTGGCCCGGGCGCTGATGGCGCTGGGCGCCGAGGTGGTTTTCGTGACCGGCCCGGCCGCGGTGCCGCCGCCCGAGGGTGTCGAGATCGTTCGGGTCGAGACCGCGCGCGAGATGCTGGCCGCGGTCGAGGCCGCCCTTCCGGCCGATGCCGCGGTCTGCGCCGCCGCCGTTGCCGACTGGCATGTCGCCAATGCGGCCGACCGCAAGATGAAGAAGGACGGTTCGGGCCGGGCGCCGGTTCTGGATTTCGCCGAAAACCCCGACATTCTGGCGCGCATCGCCCGGCGGGCCGAAGACCGGCCGCGTCTCGTGGTGGGCTTTGCCGCCGAAACCCATGATGTCGTGGCCCATGCCGAGGCCAAGCGCGCGCGCAAGGGCTGCGACTGGATCGTTGCCAATGACGTCTCGCCCGCGACCGGCATCATGGGGGGGGCCGAGAACGAGGTGACGCTGATTACCGCCTCGGGCGCCGAAACCTGGCCGCGTCTGTCGAAGGACGAGGTCGCCCAGCGGCTTGCCCGCCGGATCGCCGAGGCGCTGGCATGAGCCCGCGTCTGCAGATCGTCTGGGAAGACTGGGCCGATCGCAGCCTGCCGCTGCCCGCCTATCAGACCCCGGGCTCGGCCGGAGCCGACATTCGCGCGAACCTGCCGCCCGAAGATCGCGAGGCCGGGCTGACGCTGGCGCCGATGGAGCGCCGGATCGTGGCCACGGGCTTCCGGATGGCCTTTCCCGCTGGGTTCGAGGTGCAGATCCGTCCGCGCTCGGGCCTGGCGCTGAAGCACGGGATCACGCTTCCGAACACGCCCGGCACCATCGACAGCGACTATCGCGGGCCGCTTGGCGTGCTGCTGGTCAATTTCGGGGCCGAGCCCTACACCATCCGCCATGGCGACCGGATCGCCCAGATGATCGTGGCGCCGGTGGTGCAGGCCGCCTTCGAGGTGGTCGAGGCGCTGGACGAGACCGTGCGCGGCGAGGGCGGGTTCGGGTCGACGGGGCGCGGCTGATGGGTCTGGTGCTGGGAATTGCGCTGGTGCTCTGGTCGCTGGGGATGATCCTTCGGATCTCGCGCCAGGGGCGCTGGGGCATGATCGGGGGGCTTTATGCGGGCGTCCTGATCCTGCAGATCGCCATGCCCGCGGGCCATCCCCTGCGCCAGGCCATCGGTGGCACGCCCGAGGGATGGGCGGCGCTTGGGGTCCTGGCGCTCTTGGTCGTGGCCTATCGCGGCGTGCTGGGCGCGCTCAAGCGGCGCGTGGCCCGCGAGGTCGTGCCGATGGCCCCCCAAGGCCCGCTGCGGCCGGTCGAGCTGGACCGTTATGCCCGCCACATCATGCTGCGCGAAATCGGCGGGCCGGGCCAGCGCAAGCTGAAAGAGGCGCGGGTTCTGGTGATCGGGGCCGGCGGGCTCGGCTCCCCCGCTTTGCTGTATCTCGGGGCGGCGGGGGTCGGCACCATCGGCATCGTCGATCCCGACGACGTGGATCTTTCGAACCTTCAGCGTCAGGTGATCCATACCGATACGCGGCTGGGCATGCCCAAGGTCTTTTCCGCGCAAAAGGCCATTCTGGCTCAGAATCCGTTTGTCACCATACGCCCCTACAAGCGTTGTCTGGATGAAGAGTCGGCCGCCGCACTCTTTCCCGATTACGATCTGATCCTGGACGGCACCGACAATTTCGAAACGCGCTATCTGGTCAACCGGATGGCCGCGCGTCTGGGCAAGCCGCTGATCGCCGGGGCCATCGCCCAGTGGGAAGGCCAGATCAGCCTTTACGACCCGGCGCACGGGACGCCCTGCTATCAATGCATCTTTCCCGAGGCCCCGGCGCCGGGGCTTGCGCCAAGCTGCGCCGAGGCGGGCGTCGTGGGCGCGCTTCCGGGCGTCGTGGGCGCGATGATGGCGGTCGAGGCGATCAAGTTCGTGATCGGCGCGGGCGAAGGGCTTGGCGGGCGGATGCTGATCTATGACGCGCTTTACGGCGAGACCCGGACCATCGCGCTCCACCGCCGAGAAGACTGCCCGGCCTGTGGCGCTGTTCGGCTCTGAGGGCTCAGCGTACCGGGTCGAAATGGATGATCACATCCGCGACCGGAAACTCTGCAAGGATCGCGTGTTTCAGCCGGGCGCCGATGGCATGGGCATCGTTCAGGCTTTGTGCGCCATCAAGCTCGATATGCAGGTTCACGAAAAGGCGCGGGCCGGACCGGCGGGTCTTGAGGTCGTGAAAGCCCCGCACGCCCGTGCAGGCCTTGGCCAGCGCCTCGATCCGCGCGATGGTTTCGGGCGGCGCGGCGCGGTCCATCAGCGCGTCCCACGCCCCCTTGCCGATCCCCAGCGCGCCGACCGCCAGCATCCCCGCCGCGGCCAGCGCGACCACCGCGTCGATGCGCACCAGCCCCAGATTGGCCGAGGCCCAAAGCGCGAAGATCGCCCCGATATTGGGCAGCAGATCGCCCAGATAATGCAGCGAGTCGGCAGCCACGACGCGATTGCCGGTCCGCCGCGCGACCCAGCGCTGGTACAACACCAGCATCGCCGTCAGCGTGATCGACAGCGCCATCACCACGATCCCGGGTCCTTCCTGCGAAAGCGGTTCGGGATCTGCCTCCAGAAGCCGGGTCATGGCCGCGAACGCGATGATGCTGGCCGAGGCCAGGATGAACACCGCCTGTCCCAGCGCGGCCAGATCCTCGGCCGCGCTGTGGCCGAAGGCATGATCGTCGTCCGGCGGCCGCGCGGCATAGAAGATCGCGGTCAGCGCGCCCAGCGAGACCATCAGATCGAGCGCGCTGTCGGCCAGCGAGGCCGCGATCGACAGCGCCCCGGTCTGGCCCAGCGCCCAGAGCTTCAGCGCAACAAGCGTGATCGCGGTGGCGACAGAGGCGACCCCGGCAGAGAGGTTAAGGCGGGAGATCTTGAGCATGGCGGCTGGCTCGACAGGGGGTGCGGCCCCCGCTTACCAGCCGAGCGCATGGCGGGGCAAGCTCACTCGCGGATCTCGTCGGCGTCCACGCCCCAGATCGCGGCCTTGGGCACCCAGCCCGCCGCGCCGTCGGCGCTGATCCGGCACCAGTCTATACTGCATTCTCCCAGCCGGGCGATCACCCCGGCTTCGGCCTTCGCCAGCACTTCGGACTCGCGGCGGGGCGCGCGCAGAAGCGGCAGCATGTCCTGATCGACGATCACCGTGCGGACGCCCGACAGCAGCGAATAATGCACCCAGCCGCCCGCGCCGTCGCGGTCGCGCACCTGCCGCCAATGGCCGAATTCCGCCGTGATCTGCAACGGCACGCCACGCCGGGTATAGACCCAGTCGATCCGGTGGCTGAGGCTCGGGCCACGCCGCACATTGCCCTCGGCCGCCTTCAGCGAGACATAGCGCGGCAGCGGCAGATTGGTCACCCGCCCGCGTTCCTCGGCCAGGACGGGACCCGTCGAGGTGAGCACGCCAATCAGAAACAAAAGGGAAATCGCCAGAGATGCGCGTTCGCGCAGTCGTGCCCGCATAACGTCCTGCCAGCTGGTTTCGGGGTCTTGTGCCGCGCCCCGATCTCGGACAGTTTGCCACTGACGCCAAGGGATGAAAAGCAGGGAGGCTCTGGGATGCCCGCACAACGTCTCAGTGTGGTTGTGACGCGACGGTTGCCCGAGGCGGTCGAGACCCGGATGAAGGAACTTTTCGACGTCGAGCTGAACGAGGCCGATGTCAAGCTCACCCGCGAGCAGCTGGTCGATGCGATGCGCCGCGCCGATGTGCTGGTGCCCTGCGTGACCGACGTGATCGACCAGTCGATGCTGGCCCAGGCCGGGGACCGGCTGAAACTGATCGCGAATTACGGCGCCGGGGTGGATCATCTGGATGTGCAGACCGCCCGCCAGCGCGGCATTCTGGTGTCGAACACGCCCGGCGTGGTGACCGAGGATACCGCCGACATGACGCTGGCGCTGATGCTGGCGGTGACCCGCCGCATCCCCGAGGGGCTGCATGTGATGCAGGCGGGCGACTGGCGCGGCTGGGCGCCCACGGCCTTCATGGGCGGGCGGATCGGCGGCCGGCGTCTGGGGATTCTCGGGATGGGACGGATCGGGCAGGCGGTCGCGCGGCGGGCGCGGGCCTTCGGCATGCAGATCCACTATCACAACCGCAAGCGCCTGCGCCCCGAGATCGAGGCCGAGTTCGAGGCGACCTACTGGGACAGCCTCGACCAGATGGTCAGCCGGATGGACGTGATCAGCGTGAATTGTCCGCATACGCCCTCGACGTTCCATCTGATGAACGCGCGGCGGCTCAAGCTGATGAAGAAGGACGCGGTGATCGTGAACACCTCGCGGGGCGAGGTCATCGACGAGAACGCGCTGACCCGGATGCTGCGCGCGGGCGAGATTGCGGGCGCCGGGCTTGATGTTTTCGAACATGGGCACGAGATCAACCCGCGCCTGCGCGAGCTGCCCAATGTGGTTCTTCTGCCGCATATGGGGTCCGCCACGATCGAGGGGCGCAGCGAGATGGGCGAAAAGGTCATCATCAACATCAAGACCTTCGCCGATGGGCACCGGCCACCGGATCTGGTCGTGCCCAGCATGCTCTAGGCGCCTGCGATGTCCGGGACAGGTGGCAGAACCGCGACCGCTATTTTCCTTTTCGCGATCTCGGCCTATTTCGCAGTGCAAGTCGTGTTGCGTCTGACGCTGGGCGGCGCCTTTGAAACCGACGAAGCCGAAATGCTGGTCATGACCCCCGGTTTTCAGTTGGGTTATGGACCGCAACTGCCGCTTTATAACTGGTTGCAGCTTGGACTTTTCGAGCTTCTGGGCAGGTCTTTGCTGGCGCTGTCGCTGCTCAAGAACGGGCTGCTTTGGCTGACCTATCTTCTGGTTTTCCTTGGGTTCAGGCTGTGGCTGCCCGCAGGTGTCGCGGCTCTGGGCGCGCTGTCGCTGCTTTTCGTGCCCGACATCGCCTGGGAGGCGCAGCGGGCGACCACCCATTCCAACATGCTGATCTCGGTCTCGGCGGCGACGCTGGCGGCCTTTCTCTGGGCGATGCGGGGCGGAAGCTGGGCCGCCTGGGTTGCGCTGGGCATTGCCGTGGGGCTTGGGGGGCTGTCGAAATACAATTTCTTCCTGGTCCCGGTTGGCTTGCTGACGGCGGCGCTGACGCTGGCCCCGTTCCGCGCCCGGATCATGACGCGCCGGGCGCTGGTCGTGCCCGCCATCGCCGCCGCCATTCTGGCGGCGCCCTATGGCTGGATGGTGCAGAATCGCGACCTTGCGTTCTCCTCGGTCGGCAAGCTTCGGCTTGAAACCGACAGCGCCCGCGCCGTGCTGCCCGATGGGCTGGCGATGCTGCCGGGCGGCATGCTGTCGCTTCTGGCGCTGCCGCTTCTGGTGGCGGCGGTGGCCTGGGCCTTCGGGCGGCGGCGGGCCGAACCGGACCCGGTCGGGCCGCTGCCCGCGCTGTTGCTGCGGGCGGGCGCGGTCGTGGCCGTGTTGATGGCCTTGGGCGTCTGGCTTGCGCAGGCGGGCACGGTCACGGCGCGCTGGCTGCTGCCTCTGGCCTTCCTCGCCGCGCCGGGTCTTTTTCTGGCGCTTGCGCCCCGGATCGGCCCGGTCGCGCGGCGGGGCATATTCGCTGCCGCGGCGGTCTTTGCCGTTCTGGTCTGCGCGGGCCTGACCTATGACCGCTTCAAGGAGGGCGCGCGGCGCGACGTCGATTTCACCGGCCTGCCCGGGCGCCTGGCCGGGATCGAGGGCGCCGAGGGCGTGCCGGTCATCGCGGAATTCTACACCGCCGGAAACCTTGCCGCCGCCGAGCCGGATTGGCGCATCGCGCCCTATCTGCCCTTCGCGGTGCACCGCTTTGCGGGCGGGCCGGTGCTGTTTCTGATGCGCGAGACCGTGCCCCGCGACCTTGCGGCCGGTCTCGCCCAGGCCGGATGGCCGCCGGGCACCGAACCGGAGGTGCTGGAGGAGGGCGGCTTTACGCTGCCATACCGCCGGTCCGGGGCAGAAATGCCCTTCCGCTTTGTCCTTGCCAGAACGCCCGCCTTGCCATGACCGCCGCTCGCGCGAAAGACGCCCGCACCGTCACGCTCTTTCTTCTGGCGATCGCCGCCTATTTCGCCGCGCAGATCGGGTTGCGGCTGTGGCTGGGGGGCAGTTTCGAAGGCGACGAGGCCGAAATGGTCGTCCTGTCGCGGGACTGGCATTTCGCCTATGGCTCGCAGCCGCCGCTTTACAACTGGTATCAGACCGTCTTTTTCGAC
Organism: Rhodovulum sp. BSW8; assembly: GCF_003314725.1. NCBI lineage: Bacteria > Pseudomonadati > Pseudomonadota > Alphaproteobacteria > Rhodobacterales > Paracoccaceae > Rhodovulum > Rhodovulum sp. BSW8. Next base: position 91,685 of record NZ_QNVX01000044.1, on the reverse strand, counting down.
CTCTTCGGCGTCAACACGCTGGGTCTGGTGCTGGCCAAGAACCTTCTGCTGTTCGGCACTTATGCGACGGCCTTCCTCGCCTTGCGCCCTGTCGCAGGAACCCGGCCCGCGATGGCGGGCGCACTTGCCCTCGGGTTGATCCCGAACCTTGCCTGGTGGTGCCAGCGGACCGGGTCGCACAGCATCGCGCTGGCCTTTACCACGGTGCTGACGGTCGCGGCCTTCCTGTGGCTGCTGCGCCGCCCCGGCACGCGCGGCTTTGTGCTGTTTGGCCTCGCGGTCGGGCTGGGCGGGCTTGCCAAGCCGAATTTCTGGATCGTGCCGCCCGCGCTGATTCTGGCGGGGCTCAGCATGGCTGCGCTCCGTCCGCTCCTGTGGGACCGGCGGCTCTGGCTGACGGCGGCTGTGGCATTGGCCGTGGCCATCCTGCCCTATGCCGCGATGCTGGCCGATCCGCTGGCGGCCTTCTCCGATCTGTGGGAGTTCCGCACGGGCGCTGGCGGACCTGCGCAGGCGATGTGGCCTGCGGGGCTGGCCTATCTGGGGCAGTCCACCCTCCTCGAGCTTGTTCCGATGCTGCTGGCCGTCGGTCTTGCCCTGGGGCTTGGCGGGGCCGCGGCACGCCGCAGCCTGAAAACCCCGCCCGAGGCGCAGCTTCTGCTGCGGGCGGCGTTGATCGGGTTGGCGCTGACCGCGGTCGGGGTGGTGGCGACCGATACCGGTTTTGTGCGGTCGCGCTGGCTGATGCCGCTTTTCATCCTTGGTCTGCCGCCGCTGGCGATGACGGTTTTCGGCAACGCCCCGGCCCGCGTCTGGCGCAATTTCCTGCGCGCCATGGCGGGCCTTGCGCTGCTGATCCTCGCGGCCATTGCCGACACCCGGCTGCGCGGCGCTGGAAGCGATTCGCTTCGGGTCGATCTGCTGGCCGAGACCCTGGCCGAAACGCTGCCCGACCGGCCGGTGCTGCTGGGGCCGCATTACTATACCGGCAACCTGCTGCTGCATCTGCCGGACTGGGCGGCATTTCCGCCCTTCCCGACCCGGCAACTGGCCGAGCCGGAGGGCAGGGTGCTGGTGGTCGTCGACCGCAAGGGCGTGCCGGGCATCCTAGGCCTGCTGCAAGAGCAGGGCTATCCCGGCGAGAGCCTGCCCGAGCCGGTGCTGACCCGCGAGGTGCAGGTGCCCTACCGTTTCGACGAGGGCACCCCGCGCGAGATAGTGGTGACCCTTTTCGATTTCGGCGCGGCCCTGCGGTAAGCGCGCGCAGCCCCGCGTCGGTTTCCGTCCATTTCGGGTCGGATGGCCCCCGCCGCGCCGACCGAATCCTGCCTAACTGGGGGAAACGAGCGGCAAGCAGGAGTGAAGGCCGATGAAGACTCATGTCAAAGCCCTGGTCGTCGGCGGCGGCGCCGTCGGCACCTCGATCGCATATCATCTGGCCAGGGCCGGCTGGGACACCATGCTTTTGGAGCGGGACGAGCTGACCTCTGGGTCGACCTGGCATGCGGCCGGGCTTTTGCCCTATTTCAACATGTCCTTCGCGACGACCCATATCCACGACTACTCGATCAAGTTCTACAAGACGCTCGAGGCCGAGACCGGGCTTAACCCAGGGTTCAGCGTGGTCGGCAACCTGCGCATGGCGCAGACGCGCGCGCGGATGGACGAATACATGCTCTATGCCACAACGGCCGAGACCTGTGGCGTGCCCTATGAATGGTTGAGCCCGGCGCAGCTGAAAGAGCGCTGGCCGCTGATGCGCTGCGACGATCTGATCGGCGCGATCTACCATCCGACCGACGGCTACATCAACCCGGCCGACGTGACCCAGGCCATGGCCAAGGGCGCGCGGCAACTGGGCGCCGTGATCGAGCGGAAATGGCAGGTCGACGCTTACGAATGGACTGGGTCCGAATGGCGGGTGACGGTCACGAAGATGGCCGAGAAGGGCGGCAACCTCGTGCCGACCGAGGAACAGACCGTCATCACCGCCGAACATGTGGTGACCGCCACCGGCAACCACGCGCAGCGCACGGCGCGGCTTCTGGGCCTCAAGATTCCGGCGATTCCGGTCGAGCACCAGTATATCGTGACCGAGCCCGACCCGGCGCTGGTCGAATGGCGCAAGGCCGGCAATCCCGAACATCCGGTCCTGCGCGATGCCGATGCCAAATGGTATGTGCGCGAGGAACGCGGCGGCTGGATCCTCGGCCCCTATGAACGGAACGCGCCCGCGCGGTTCGCCTATGGCTGCCCCGACAGCTTCCGCGCCGATCTGTTCCCGCTCGATCTGGACCGGATCGAGGAGGAATACATGTCGATGATCCACCGGCTGCCCAGTTCGGAGACGGTGGGGCTGAAGGACGATTTCAACGGCCCGATCTGCTATACGCCCGACGGCAACCCGCTGTTGGGGCCGGCGCCGGGGCTAAGGAACATGTGGCTGGCCGAGGGTTTTTCCTTCGGGATCACCGCCGCGGGCGGGTCGGGCCATTACCTTGCCCAGCTCATGACCGAGGGCGAGGCCGAGATCGACATGGGCGCGCTCGACCCCCGGCGCTACGGGTCCTGGATGACGATCGATTATGCCGTGGCCAAGAACGAAGAGGCCTATGAGCATGTCTATATCCTGCACCATCCCGACGAGGAACGCCCGGCTGCCCGGCCGCTGAGAACCGCGCCCTGCTATGACCGGATGAAGGCGCTGGGCGCGCAGTTCGGTCAGGTGAATGGCTGGGAGCGGCCGAACTACTTCGCCCCCGAGGGCTTTGACGACCATGCCGCGCGCAGTTTCCGGCGCGGCGGCTGGTGGCAATATGCCGAGGCCGAGGCGCGGGCGATCCGCGAGACGGCCGGGCTGATCGACGCCACAGCCTTTGCCAAGCATGTCGTGCGCGGCCCCGGGGCGACGGCCTTCCTCGACTGGTTCACCTGCAACAAGCTGCCGAAGGTGGGTCGGGTCAACCTGACCTATGCCCTCAGCGTCGCGGGCACGGTCAGGACCGAATACACCATCGTCCGTCAGGCCGAGGATGTCTATTATCTGGTCTCGGCCGGGGCCTGGCACGCTTATGACGAGGATTTCCTGCTGAAGGCGGCCGAGGACAAGGCGGCCGAGTTCGGCCCGGTGATCGTCGAGGATGTCACCACGCGCCATGGCGTCTTCGCGCTGGCGGGACCCAATGCGCGGGCGATCCTGGCCGGGCTGATCCGCGATGCCGACCCGGCGACGGCGCTGTCGAACAAGCGTTTCCCCTGGCTGTCGGCGCGGCAGATCGAGCTGGGTATGGTCCCCGTCAACGCGCTTCGCGTGGCCTATACCGGCGAGCTGGGATGGGAGTTGCATCACCCGATCGAGATGCAGAACCACCTGTTCGACCGGCTGATGGAGGCAGGCGCCGCGCATGGGCTGAAGCCGGTGGGGGCGCGGGCGCAGAACTGGCTGCGGCAGGAGAAAAGTTATCGCGCCTTCGGCACCGAACTGGGGCGCGATGCGACGCCGCTCGAGGCCGGGCTCGACCGTTTCGTCGATCTGTCGAAAGACTTCCACGGCAAGGCGGCGATGGAGGCCAAGGGCCTCCGCTCGAAATGCGTCACGCTGCTGATCGACGGGCCGGAGGATGCCGATCCCTGGGGCCGCGAGGCGCTTTACGATGGCGAGACCCGGGTCGGGCGGCTGACCTCGGGCGGCTGGTCGGTCGCCTTCGGCAAGTCCATCGGCATGGGCTATGTGCGGCCCGAGCTGGCGGTGCCGGGCACCCGGCTGAGCATCAGGATGTTCGACGCGCTCTGGACCGCCGAGGTGGTCGAGGACAGCCCCCACGACCCGACGAATGCACGGATCCGGGCGGACGGCTGAGCCGCCCGCCTTCCCCACCGGTCAGCGGGCGGACACGTCCCAGAGCGTGAGCCGCCCGTCGCCGTCGCGATCGTGCATCGCGAGCCATTCATTGGCTGCCATCCGGAATTCCGAAAGCTCGATGCGCCCGTTGCCGTCGAGGTCGTTGCGCATCAGCTTCTGGCCCTTGACGACGACCTTGCGTTCGTAGGCCTCTTCGCCGCGGAAATAGGCCAAGGGGCCGCGGGCGCGGTCGAAGGCCGCGGCTTCGGTCGCGTCGAGATGGCCGTCGCCATTGGTATCGAAGGCCGCGAAGATGTGGCGGGCCTGGCTTTGCAGTTCATGGCGGTTGATGGTGCCGCTGCGGTCGGCGTCCCATTTCTCGTAGAGTATGGGCGCGCGCTGGGTGTCCGCGGCTGCGGACCCGGCGGCAAGGGCAAGGGCGAAGCCCGAAAGGGCAAGGGCGGAACGGATGGGGCGGCGCATCGGAGGACTCCTTGGATCGCGGTGTCCAAGAGGTAGTCGCATCCGCGGCCTGCGGCAACTGCAGCAGGGCCGGGGCGCCTTAAGGCGCCCCGGCCCCCTGGGCCTATTCGGCGGCCGCTGCCTTTTCTTCGGTCAGCTGGTCGTAGCATTCCATCGCTTCGGCGGCGTACATCATGGCCGGGCCGCCGCCCATCTGGATCGCCATCGCCAGCACGTCGCCGACCTCTTCGCGGGACGCGCCGACCCGCACCAGGGCCTCCATGTGCAGCACGATGCAGGCCTGGCAGCGCTGGGTGACCGCGATACCGAGCGCGATGAATTCCTTGGTCTTGAAGTCAAGCTCGCCGCCTTCCTTGACGGCCTTGCCGAGCGCGCCGAAGGCCTTGGTTTGCTCGGGAATGGCCTTGTTCAGGCGGCGCAGCTGGTCCTTGGTTCCATCGCGTTTGGCGGTCCAGTCCATATCGGTCTCCTTTGGTCCGAAGCTGAGTCGGAGATGCGTTTTACCTTGCCCTAATTATAGGTTTCGTTGCGCGTTCACAGGGGGAGGCGAAAAATTATCGTCAGATTATTGGCCGGCATGGAAATCTGTGCCTCAGGCAACAATCCGGCGGCAACGCCCCAGCCGGTCACCGTGGCCACCGGCTTGTAGCCGATCCGGGCGTCCTGGGCGGTCAGGCTGGCATGGAAGGCGGCATCCCCGGGGCTGGCGAAGCCGGTCTCACGCAGGAAGGGCCCGTAGATCGCCAGCACGCCCTTCGGCGCCAGCGCCCGGGCGGCCTCGGCGATCAGGGTTTCAGCCTCGGCCGCGCTGACAAGATGCAGGATGTTGCTGACGAAGATCAGGTCCTGCCCGGCATGGGTCGCGCCCCAGCCCGGCTGGCAGGCATCGAGCGCGATCGCCGGGCGCAGGTTCGGCAGCGCCGCCTCGGCCGCCCAGGCGTCGATCGAGGCGCGGCGCGCCGGGTCGATCTCGGTCGGCTGCCAGATGAGACCGGGCAGGCGCGCGGCAAAGCGGACCGCATGTTCGCCGGTGCCCGAGGCCAGTTCCAGCACGCGCCCGCGAGGCGGGGCCAGGGTTTCCAGAACCGCGCAGATCGCATCCGCGTTCCGCAAGGCCGAGGGCGCGCTGAGCCGCCCGCCCATGCCCGACGTCGCGACCGAGGCGCTGTCGGGCAGGTCCAGCCGCCGGGGCATCAGCAGAACCGGGCCGGGCTGAAGGTCGCCTCGAGCATGCGCCGGAGCTCCGAGGCGCGGCCGCCCAGGATGTCGGCGGCCAGTTCGCTGGCGGCGGGCGAGGTCTGCATCCCGACCCCGCCCTGACCCGCATGCCAGAAGAAGGCCGGATCGCGCGGATCGAAGCCGATCACCAGCAGGCGGTCGGGCGCGAAGGTGCGCAGGCCCGCCCAGCTGGTTTCGACCCGGGTCACCGGCGCGGTCACCATGTCTTCGTAGCGCGCCAGCCCCTCGGCCAGCACCATGTCGTCGGCGAAGGCATCATGGGGCGCCATCGGGTCTTCGTCGGCGGGCGACACCAGAAGCTTGCCCGCCTCGGGCTTGCAGTACCAGCGTTCGCCCGCGCCAAGGATCATCGGCCAGCGGCGCGGGTCCTGCCCGGCAGGGGCGGGCAACTGGGCCATCGACCGGCGCATCGGGGTAAAGCCCAAGGGGGCCAGCCCGGCCATCCGGGCGACGTCGTCGACCCAGGCGCCGGCGGCATTGATCAGGACGCGGCCCTCGACGGTCTCGCCGCCTGCGGTGACCTGCCAGCCGGTTTCGACCCGCGCGATGGCGGTGACCTGGCGCCCGGTCTCGATCCGGCCGCCCTGGCTGCGGATCTGGCGGGCGAAGCCTTGCAGCAGCCGGTCGGTGTCGATGTCCCAGGCACGGTCGGTGATCCCGGCGAAGGCGACGCGGGCGGGATCGAGGATCGGCACGATCTCTTGTGCTTCGTCGGGCGTCAGCGCGCGCAGGTCCATGTGGCGGCGGTCGGCCTCGAAGGCGGCGCCGTCTTCGGCACGGCCCACGACCATCAGCCCCCGGGGCGACAGCACGCCGCCATCGGCGGTCTGGTGATAGCTGTGCCCGGCCCGGTTCAGCGCGACGATCGGGGGGGCGCCCAGGCATTCGTCGAACAGCGCGGCCGAGCGGCCCGAGGCATGATAGCCCAGCGCCTTTTCGGTTTCGAGCAACGTGACACGGCCCAGAGGTGCGAGCCGCGCCCCGACCGATACCCCGGCGATGCCGCCGCCGATGACGATGAAATCCGTATCCATGGCGCGAGATAAGCACAAGCGCGCGGCAGAGGGAAACCCCTGCCGCGCGCCGCTCCGGAGGCGGCGGGTGCACGCGGTCATGCAGCAACCGCGCGCGGGCGCATGTCTCTCGGACTGCCCGGCAGGTACCACCCTTCCGGGCCGCCAGAGGACCGGCGCCGCAGGAGGCAGTGCCGCCTCAGAGTTCGGTCGGTTGCCCGCGGTCCCGGTCCGTGGACAAAGCACACATGTCTGCGGGCGGGCGCCCGCAGGACATGCCTTTTTTGGGGTGAGGGCAAGCGCGGGAAGATCCCGACCAACGCGCCGGTTCGACGCCCCGGACGGCTGGCCCCACAAATGAATTACGTTAGGGAAACTAGCAGATTCGGACGCGGTTTTGAAACATTATGCGAGGCCCGTTGTCACAGGCGTCGGATTGGTCCCGGGGCACGGCGAGGGGGCTGGCGCTGGAGGGGCCTCGACATGCGAAGGGCCCGCGCACGGGCCCTTCCGTCGACCTGTCGGGGAACGACCGGGTTATTTCGGGACTTCGCCGCTCAGCCCTTCGACGTAGAAGTTGAGACCGGCAAGCGTGCCGTCGTCGGCCACTTCGCCCTCGGCCAGCCAGACGCTGCCGTCCTGCTTGTTGAGCGGCCCGGTGAAGGGGTGATAAGCCCCGCTGGAGATCGACTCTTCCAGTGCCAGCGCCTCGTCGCGGATTTCGGCCGGGACCGCGTCCGAAATCTCGCCGATCTTGACCATGCCCGAGGCGATGCCGCCCCAGGTGTCGGTGCTTTCCCAGGTGCCGTCGATGACCGCCTGCACGCGCTCGATGTAATAGGGCGCCCAGTTGTCGATGATCGAGGAAATCCGGGGCTTCGGCGCGTATTCGGCCATGTCGGCGGCCTGACCGAAGGTATAGACATTGCCCGCCTTCTCGGCGGCGGCATGGGGCGCTGTCGAGTCGGTATGCTGCAGGATCACGTCGGCGCCTTGGTTGATCAGCGCGGTGGCCGCGTCGGCCTCCTTGGCCGGGTCGAACCAGGTATTGGCCCAGACCACCTTGAACTGCACGTCGGGGTTGACCTTGCGGGCGTGGATGAAGGCCGAGTCGATGCCGCGGATCACCTCGGGGATCGGGAAGGACCCGATATAGCCGATCACGTTCGACTGGGTCATCCGGCCGGCCAGCAGGCCCTGCACCGCGCGGCCTTCATAGAACCGGGCCGAATAGGTCGAGACGTTCTCGGCGCGCTTGTAGCCGGTGGCGTGTTCGAACTTCACCTTCGGGAACTTCTTGGCCACGTTGATCGTCGGGTCCATGAAGCCGAAGGAGGTCGCGAAGACGATGTCGCAGCCCGACAGCGCCATCTGGGTCAGTGCGCGTTCGGTATCGGCGCCCTCGGGCACGCTTTCCTGTTCCACCAGGTCGATGGCATCGCCGAAATGCTCTTTCATCACCATCGCGGATTCGTGGTGGTGCTGGCTCCAGCCGCCATCGTTGACGGGGCCGACATAGATGAAGCCGACCTTGACCTTGTCCTGGGCGAAAGCGGTTCCGGCAAGGCCGAGGGCCAGCGCACTGGTGGCAAGGAATGTTCTGCGTTTCATGGGGTCTCTGTCTCCGATACGTGTCCGGGGCGCGTGGCGGCCCCGTCGGTTGCGCGCGCCTCTAGCTCGAGGCGTGGAAAGTCTTGCCCAGATCGGCCGGCGCATGCAGGGCGGCCCGGCTGCGGTCGGCCGACATCAGCACGAGTACCAGAATGGTTACCAGATAGGGCGTGGCCGACAAGAACTCTGCCGGAACCGCGACACCGGCGGCCTGCAGGTTCAGCTGCAGCACGGTGATGCCGCCGAACAGGTAGGCCCCAAGAAGCAGCCGCCAGGGCCGCCAGGAGGCGAAGACGACCAGCGCCAGCGCGATCCAGCCCGCGCCCGCGGTCATGCCCTCGGTCCATTGCGGCACGCGGATGAGGCTCAGATAGGCGCCCCCCAGGCCCGCCATCGCACCGCCGAAGCCGATCGCCATCAGGCGGATGCGCACCACCTTGTAGCCCAGCGCATGGGCGGCTTCGTGGCTTTCGCCGACCGCGCGCAGGATCAGGCCCGCGCGGGTATAGCGCAGGAAGGCCCAGACCAGCGCCACGAGGGCGAGGCTGACATAGACCATCGCATCATGGGAAAAGACGATCTTTCCGATCACCGGCAGATCCGACAGGACCCCAAGGTCGAGCGGCCGGGTCGGCGGCGGTTTCATCCCGGCATAGCCCTGACCGATCAGCGCCGACAGCCCCAGCCCGAACAGCGTCAGCGCCAGCCCCGTCGCAACCTGGTTCGACATCAGCACCTGGGTCAGCAGCCCGAAGATCATCGACAGCGCCGCGCCGCCGACCATTGCGGCCAGAAACCCCAGCGCGGGGCTGCCGGTCTGTACCGAGGCGGCAAAGCCGCAGATCGCGCCGGTGATCATCATCCCTTCGACGCCCAGGTTCAGCACACCCGATTTCTCGACGATCAGCTCGCCGGTCGCGGCCAGCAGGATCGGGGTCGAGGCCACCATCAGCGAGGCGATCAGGATGACGGGGTCGATGGCGGACAGGTCCATCAGGCGATCTCCCTCTTGCCCCAGCGGAGCCGGTAATTGGTCAGCACGTCGAGCCCCAGAAGGAAGAACAACAGCATCCCCTGAAACGCCTGGATCGCGGCGGCGGGCAGGTTCAGCATGAATTGCGCGAGTTCGCCCCCGATATAGGTCAGCGCCATCAGCAGCCCCGCCAGCAGGATGCCCACGGGGTTCAGCCGCCCGAGGAACGCCACGATGATCGCGGTAAAGCCGTAGCCCTGATTGAAGTCGATCGAGACCTGGCCCGCGGGGCCCGAGACCTCGAAGAGCCCGGCCAGTCCCGCCAGCGCGCCGGATGCGCCCAGGCAGAAGACGATCAGCCCATTGGGATTGACGCCGGCAAAGCGCGCGGCCCGGGGCGATTGCCCGGTCAGCCGGATCTGAAAGCCCAGCATGTGCCGGTTCAGCAGGACATAGGCCGCGATCACCGAGACGAAGGCCGCCACCACGCCCCAATGCATGCCGCTGTTGGCGATCAGCTCGGTATTGGCGGCGGCGGGGTATTGCTGCAGGTTGCGGCTGCCCGGAAAGCCGCCGCCCTCGGGGTTGCGCATGGTCCCCAGCGCCATCGCTGCCAGGATCTGCTCGGCCACATAGACCAGCAAAAGCGACACCAGGATCTCGTTGGTTCGGAACCGGGTCTTGAGGATCGCCGGGATCATTGCCCAGGCCCAGCCGCCAAGCCCGCCCGCGATCACCATCAGCGGAAAGACGAACCAGGCCTCCAGCGGATAGAAGGCCAGCGCCACGCCCGCGCCCGCAAGCGCGCCGATGATGTACTGCCCCTCGGCGCCGATATTCCAGATGCCCGCGCGAAACCCGAGGCTCAGCCCGATGGCGATCAGGATCAGCGGCCCGGCCTTCACCAGAAGCTGCGGGCGCGAGTAGCTGGCGAACTGCTCGTTGAACAGCGGGTCCCAGAAGATGATGCGGATCGCCGCGACCGGGTCCTTGCCCAGCATCGCGAATAGCACGCCGCCCGCCACCATGGTCAGTGCGACCGCCAGAACCGGCGTCGCCGCGGTCCAGGCGCGCGACGGCGAGGGGCGTTTTTCCAGACGGATCACAGGGCCGTCTCCTCACTCGGCCACATGTGCCACCTCCATCCCGTGGGCGCCGCCCATCATCAGGCCGATTTCCTCGAGGCTCAGCCCCTTGGCCGGGCGCGGGGCCGACAACCGGCCCTCGTTCAGCGCGGCGAAGCGGTCGGATATCTCCATCAGCTCGTCCAGGTCCTGGCTGATGACGACGACGGCCGTCCCGGCCTCGGCCAGATCCAGCAGCGACTGCCGGATCGAGGCGGCCGCCGAGGCGTCGACGCCCCAGGTCGGCTGGTTCACCACCAGCACCTCGGGGCGTTGCAGCACCTCGCGCCCGATGACGAATTTCTGCAGGTTGCCGCCCGACAGCGAGCGCGCGGCATTGCCGGGGCCGGGGGTGCGCACGTCGAAGGCGTCGATCACCTTTTCGGCGAAGGCGCGGGCGGCGGGCCATTTCAGAAAGCCGCGCGTGGCCAGACCCTGGCGGATCGCGGCGGTCAGCATCGCGTTTTCGGTCAGGCTCATGTCGGGCGCCGCGGCATGGCCAAGCCGTTCTTCCGGCGCGGCCAGCACGGCGATCCGGCGCCTCAGGCTCGGCCCCAGCGCGCCGATGGCCTGACCGTGCAGCCGTACCGTGTCGGGCGCGACCGGCGCCTCGCCCGAAATCGCATCCAGCAATTCGTCCTGCCCGTTGCCCGCGACCCCGCCGATGCCGAGGATCTCGCCCGCGCGGACGGTGAAGGTGATGTCGCGCAGGCTGGTGCCGAACGGGTTGGGCGAAGGCAGGCTGAGCCCCGAGACCTCCAGCACCGGGGCGCCCGGCGCGCTGCCCGCCCGCGACGGGGTGGCGAGTTTCGCGCCCACCATCATCTCGGCCAGTTCGGCCGCCGTCTTCTCGTGCGGGGTGCAGCTTTCGACGACCCGGCCCAGCCGCAGGATCGTCGCCCGGTCGCACAGCGCCCGGATCTCTTCGAGCTTGTGCGAGATATAAAGGATCGCGGTGCCCTCGGCCGCCAGTTTCCTGAGCGTCGCGAACAGGATATCGACCTCCTGCGGCGTCAGCACGCTGGTCGGTTCGTCCATGATCAGGACGCGCGGGTCCTGCAGCAGACAGCGGATGATCTCGACCCGCTGGCGTTCGCCCGCCGAAAGATCGCCGACCAGGCGGTCGGGGTTCAGCGGCAGCCCGTAGGTTTCGCTGACCTCGCGGATCTGGCCCGCAAGGCGGCGCATCGGCGGTGGCGTCTCCATGCCCAGCGCGATGTTCTCGGCCACGCTCAGCGCGTCGAACAGCGAGAAATGCTGAAACACCATCGCCACCCCGGCGCGCCGCGCGGCGCTGGGTTCGGGCGGCGCATAGGGCGCGCCGCGCAGGGTCATCCGCCCGCTGTCGGGCTGCACCAGCCCGTAGATCATCTTGACGAGGGTGGATTTCCCGGCGCCGTTCTCGCCCAGAAGCGCATGCACCTCGCCCTCGGCAATCTCGAAGCTCACATGGTCATTGGCGACCACGCCGGGATAGGCCTTGGTCAGGCCCTCGACTTTCAGAAGCGCTGTCACCCCGCGATGTCCCTCGCTGCGATCCGGTCTACGCCCTCGCTTAGTAGCGCGGCGGCGACGCCAATCGCAATGGCTTGAGGGTGTTTCCCCAGGGACTTCTGCCCAATCGGGCAGCAGATGCGTGCGATTTCGGCAGGGCTGTGCCCAAGCTGCCCAAGCCGAGCCCGGAACCGCGCCCATTTGCTGTCCGATCCGATCAGCCCTGCCGAGGCAAAGCCCCGGACCAGCAGCGCATGGCACAGCGCAAGGTCGAGCGCGTGCGAATAGGTCAGGATCAGGTGGTGGGCCTCGGTCGGCGCCTCGGGCACCAGCGCGGCCGGATCGGGTGCTGCCCGGGGCACCACCCCGTCGGGAAGCACATCGGGAAACCGTGCGGCCGCGGTATCGACCCAGGTGATGGCCAGCCCCGGCAGCGGCGCCAGCACCCCCACCAGCGCGCGGCCGACATGGCCCGCCCCCCAGATCCAGAGCGCCCGGGCGGGCGGTGCCACGGGTTCCAGAAACCAGCCCTCCTTCAGCAGGACCGGCGGCGCGCCAAGCCCGCCCCGGACGCCCGTCAGAGCCCGGCGCACCGCCAGCGGCATCGGGCCGTCGCCCTCGACCCGGCGGGCATGGACTTCGCGGGTCAGGGCCGCGACCGCCTCTGCATCGAAGACCTCGCTGACCAGCGTCACCGCCCCCCCGCAGCATTGCCCGAGCCCGGGACCCAAGGCTACCCGCGCGACCCGCGCTCTGCCCCGGTCCCGCAGCAGGCGGCGGGCCCCGGCCGCGGCCTCGAATTCCAGCGCGCCGCCGCCGATGGTGCCGCTTTGCCCCTCTGCCCAGACCAGCATCGCCGTTCCCGCCTCGCGCGGGGCCGACCCTCGGGTCTCGGCCACCGCGACCCGGACGACGCGGCCCTCGGCCGCCACCGCCCGCGCCAGCGCGTCCCGATCGAGGCTCATGCCCGGACCCTGTCGATGGCGGCGAGGATGCGTTCAGGCGTCGCCGGGGCGTCAAGCGCCGGATAGCCCGGGCCGCAGGCCGCGACCGCGTCGGACAGCGCCATCAGCACCGAAATGCCCAGCATGAAGGGCGGCTCGCCCACCGCCTTCGAGCGGTAGATCGTCTCGGCCGGGTTCGGCGCGTCCCAGAGCGCCACGTTGAAGATGCCGGGCCGGTCGCCGACCGCCGGGATCTTGTAGGTCGAGGGCGCATGGGTCGACAGCCGCCCCTTCGCGTCCCAGACCAGTTCCTCCATCGTCAGCCAGCCCGCGCCCTGCACAAAGCCGCCCTCGATCTGGCCGATATCGAGCGCGGGGTTCAGGCTTGCGCCCGCATCGTGGAGGATGTCGGTCCTGAGGATCCGGTTCTCGCCGGTCAGCGTGTCGATCACCACCTCGCTCGCCGCCGCCCCATAGGCGAAATAGAAGAACGGCCGGCCGGTGCCCGCGATCCGGTCCCAGCTCAGCCCCGGTGTGCGGTAAAACCCGGTGGCGCTGAGGCTCACCCGGCCCTCATAGGCGCTTTTCGCGGCCGTGGCGAAGCTCATCTCGTTGCCGCCGGCAAAGACCCGGCCGTCGGCGAAATGCACCTCGGCGGGCTCGGTCTGATGCAGCTCGGCCAGATGGGCGGCGATCCGGCCACGGATCTCGTCGCAGGCGGCCTTGACCGCCATCCCGTTCATGTCGGACCCCGACGAGGCCGCGGTGGCCGAGGTATTGGGAACCTTGCCGGTATCGGTGGCGGTGATCTTCACCGCCCCGACCGGCAGGCCGAAAGCGCTGGCCGCGACCTGCGCCACCTTCTGGAACAGCCCCTGACCCATCTCGGTGCCGCCATGGTTCAGATGGACCGACCCGTCCTGATAGACATGCACCAGCGCGCCCGCCTGGTTCAGATGGCTCAGTGTGAAGGAAATCCCGAACTTCACGGGCGTCAGCGCGATCCCCTTCTTCAGCACGGCATGCCGCGCGTTCCACTCGGCCACCGCCGCCCGCCGCGCGGCGTAATCGGCGCGCTCCGCCAGTGCGGCCGTCATCTCGTGCAGGATGAAATCCTCGACCTCCATCCCATAGGGCGTGGTCGTCTTCTTTTTGGCGGAAATACCCTCGGGGGGGGCCGATCCGGAGGATCGGCGGGGGGCAGACAGCCCCCCAGCCCCGGCCGGGGCGCTGTCATAGTAGTTGATCCGCCGCACCTCCAGCGGATCGCGGGCCAGCGCATGGGCGATGTGGTCCATCACCCGCTCGATGCCGACCATTCCCTGCGGCCCGCCGAAGCCGCGAAAGGCGGTTGCGGACTGGGTGTGGGTCTTCAGCCGGTGGCTTTCGATCCGAACGGCGGGCAGGAAATAGGCATTGTCGGCATGCAGCATGGCCCGGTCGGCCACCGGCAGGCTCAGGTCCTGCGCCCAGCCGCAGCGGGTATACTGGACGAACTCGACGCCTTCGAGGCGGCCCTCGCCATCGGTGCCCGCCCGATAGCGGATGCGGAAATCGTGGCGCTTGCCGGTGATGACCATGTCGTCGTCGCGGTCATAGCGCATCCGGCAGGGCCGCCCGGTCGCGCGCGCCGCCAGCGCGCAGGCGATGGCCAGCGCATTGCCCTGGCTTTCCTTGCCGCCAAAGGCCCCGCCCATGCGCCGCACCTCGACCCGGACCGCATGCATCGGCAGGCCCAGCGCGTCCGCGACCTTGTGCTGGATCTCGGACGGGTGCTGGGTCGAGGCATGGATGACCATGTCGCCCCCCTCCTGCGGCAGGGCGAGCGCGGCCTGGCCTTCCAGGTAGAAATGCTCCTGCCCGCCGATCTCGATCACGCCCTCGACCCGGTGGGCAGCTCCCGCGATGGCCGCGGCCGCGTCGCCCCGTTCCCAGATCCGCGGCCCGTCCTCGAAGCGGCTGTTTGCGGCCAGCGCCTGGTCGATCGTCAGGATCGCGGGCCGGTCCTCGCTGGTCACGTCCGCGCGCCGCGCGGCCTTGCGGGCGGCAAGATGGCTGTCGGCGATCACCAGAAACAGCGGCTGGCCGCAATAGCTGATCTCTCCGGGTGCCAGCAGCGGCTCGTCATGGGCCGAGGGCGAACAGTCGGGCATCGGGTCGAGATCGTCCGGCCCGAGCACCGCCACCACCCCGGGGGCGGCGCGCACCGGCGCGAGGTCCATCGCCAGAACCCTGCCATGGGCGATCTCGGACAGACCGAAGGCGAGGTGCAGCGTGCCTGCCGGGGCCGGGATATCGTCGAGATAGCGCGCCTCGCCGGTCACATGCAGGCGCGCCGCGTCATGGGGCAGGGGATGCGTCACGCTCACGGGGCGACCTCGGCGATATCGGCGGGCTCGTTCCGGCTTTCGTGCCAGAGCCGCATCAGCATGTTCCGGGCGGCCTGCAGCCGGTATCCGGCCGAGGCACGCATGTCGGACATCGGCTGGAAATCGGTCGCGAAGGCGGGCAGGGCGGCCTCGAGCGTGGTTTCGGTGAAGGGCCGTCCGATCAGCGCGGCCTCGACTTCGCCGGCGCGTTTCGGGATGCCGGCCATGCCGCCGAAGGCGATGCGGGCGCTTTCGATGCGGCCGTCGCGCAGGGTCAGGTTGAAACAGCCGAGCACGGCCGAGATGTCCTGATCGCGGCGTTTCGAGAGCTTGTAGCAGCGCAAGGTGTCGGGCTGGCGCGGGACCGTCACCGCCTCGACGAATTCGCCGGGCGCGCGGTCCTGCTTGCGATACTCGAGAAAGAAGTCCTCGAGCGGCAGGGCGCGGCGGGTGTCGCCCTTGCGCAGGTGCAGGGTGGCACCCAGCGCGATCAGCGCGGGCGGGCTGTCGCCGATGGGCGAGCCGTTGGCGATGTTGCCGCCCAGCGTCGCGGCGGCGCGGACCTGGGCCGAGCCGAAGCGGGTCAGCATCCGCGCGAAATGCGGGTGGTGGGCGCGCATCAGATCGAGAAGCCGCGCGATCGTGACGCCCGCGCCGATGCGGATCTCGGTTTCGGTCGTCTCGATCCGTTTCAGGTCCTCGCAGCCCGACAGGAAGGCGACCGGGCCGAGGTCGCGGAGGCCCTTGGTGACCCAGAGCCCGACATCGGTGGCGCCTGCGATCAGCGTGGCATCGGGATGGGCGTCGTACCAGTTGGCCAGCGCGTCGGCGGTGGCAGGGCGGAGGGCGGGGGGGCTGTCCGCCCCCCGCCGATCCTGCGGATCGGCCCCCCCCGAGGGTATTTCGGCCAAGAAGAAGCTGGCATCGTCCTCGATCCAGTCGGGGACCGGGGCGTGGCGGGCGGTCTCGGCGGCGCGCAGGATCGGGGCATATCCGGTGCAGCGGCAGAGATTGCCCGCGAGCGCGCTGTCGAGATCGGTTTCCCCCGTCTTGTGGGCCGTCGCCATCGAGACCGCGAAGCCGGGCGTGCAGAAGCCGCACTGGCTGGCGTGATGGTCGATCAGCGCCTGCTGAACCGGATGCAGCCGGCCATCGGGTGCCGCCAGCCCCTCGACGGTGCGGATCGCCTTGCCGTGGATCTGCGGCAGGAAGAGGATGCAGGCATTGAGCGCGCGGGAGCCGTCGGCATCGGTCACCATGACCGTGCAGGCGCCGCAATCGCCTTCGCGGCAGGCCTCCTTGGTGCCGGTGAGGCCGCGTGTCTCGCGCAGCCAGTCGAGCAGCGTCGCGGTGGGCGCAACACCCGTCAAAGCCACTCTTTCTCCGTTCAGAAGAAAGGCGATGTCCATGCCGTGATTCCGCCGCCTTACCGGGTTGTCGCCGTCGTTCCCGGGCCGGGCTCCCTCGATGCGGCGTAGAAGGAGCGGCCCCTGTCGGGTCCTGTCGCTCAGCAGATCGGGCGGTGCCGGGCTTGGCAAGGGAAAACCGGGCGAAGATGCGGCGGGGCGGCGGCTGGTGCCCAAAAAATGGGCGAACGCGGCGTTGCTTTTGGGGGAATGCGGCTTGGCAGGGGCGGGGCTGCGCCCCTATGCTGAAATTGGCAGAAGGACCGGGGGCGACATGTATCCGCACGCGCTGCATCACGTTCAGCTGGCGATGCCCGAGGGGCGCGAGGAGGAGGCGCGGGCCTTTTACGGCGGGCTTCTGGGGCTGGAGGAAGAGCAGAAGCCAGAGGCGCTGGAGGCGCGCGGCGGGGTCTGGTTCCGGCGCGGCGAATTGCGGTTGCATCTGGGAGTCGAGACGCCCTTTGCGGCCGCGCGCAAGGCGCATCCGGCGCTGGAGGTGCGCGGGCTGGGGGCGCTTGCCGACCGGCTGGAGCGCGCGGGCCTCGCGCCGCGCTGGGACGGAGCGATGCCGGGGATGCGGCGGTTCTATGTCGACGACCCGTTCGGCAACCGAATCGAGTTTCTGGAGCCGGTCTGAGCCTTTCGCCCGGCGGCGGCTCTGGATAGGGTGGGGCCATGGCCGCGCCCCGATTCATCCATCTTCGCCTGCATACCGAATACTCGCTGCTCGAGGGGGCGGTGCGGGTCAAGAAACTGCCCGATCTCTGCAAGGCCGCGGGAATGCCCGCGGTTGCCGTGACCGACACCAATAACATGTTCTGCGCGCTGGAATTTTCCGGCTATGCCACGGGGGCGGGGATCCAGCCGATCCTGGGCTGTCAGGTCGATCTGGCCTACGATCCGGCGGCCCCCGGCGAGCGTCCGCGCGCGCCTGCGCCTGTGGTCCTGCTGGCGCAGGACGAGTCCGGGTATGGCAATCTGATGAAGCTGAATTCCTGCCTCTATCTGGGCAAATCGGGCGAGCTGCCTCAGGTTACCCCCGATCAGCTGATCGATCATGCCGAGGGGCTGATCTGCCTGACAGGCGGGCCGGATGGCCCCGTGGGGCGGCTCATTCGCGAGGGCCAGCGCGCGAAGGCCGAGGCGCTTGTGACCCGGCTGGCCGCGGCTTTTCCGACACGGCTTTATGTCGAATTGCAACGCCATCCGGGCGAGGGCGGCCAGCCGACCGAGGCCGAGCGCGAGACCGAGCGCGGCCATGTCGAGATGGCCTATGCCATGGATTTGCCGCTGGTCGCGACCAATGACGTCTATTTCCCCAAATCCGAGATGTACGAGGCCCATGACGCGCTTTTGTGCATCGCCGACGGCGCCTATGTCGATCAGGCCGAGCCGCGCCGCCGCCTGACGCCCCAGCATTATTTCAAGACGCCCGAAGAGATGGCGGCGCTGTTCGCCGACCTGCCCGAGGCGCTGGAAAACACCGTCGAGATCGCCCGCCGCTGTGCGGTGAAATCGGAAAAGCGCAAGCCCATCCTGCCGCGCTTTGCCGATGACGAGGTCGAGGAGCTGCGCCGTCAGGCCTGGGAAGGGCTCGAGGCCCGGCTGGCGGTCATTCCCCATGCCGCGCCGGTCGAGGAGTACGAGAAGCGGCTGAAATTCGAGCTCGGGATCATCGAGGGGATGGGTTTCCCGGGCTATTTCCTGATCGTGGCCGACTTCATCAAATGGGGCAAGGATCACGGCATTCCGGTGGGTCCCGGGCGGGGGTCGGGCGCGGGCTCGCTGGTGGCTTATGCCCTGACCATCACCGACCTCGACCCCTTGCGCTATTCGCTGCTGTTCGAACGCTTCCTGAACCCCGAACGGGTCTCGATGCCCGACTTCGACATCGACTTCTGCATGGATCGCCGCGAGGAGGTGATCCATTACGTGCAGGAAAAATACGGCCGCGAGAAGGTGGCCCAGATCATCACCTTCGGCGCGCTCCTGTCCAAGGCCGCGGTGCGCGACGTGGGCCGGGTGCTGCAGATGCCCTATGGTCAGGTCGACAAGCTGTCGAAGCTGATCCCGGTCGAGGGCGTGAAGCCGGTCTCGATCGCGCAGGCCCTGACCGACGAGCCGCGGCTGCGCGAGGCGGCGAAGGCCGAAGAGGTGGTGGACCGGCTGCTGACCTATGGCCAGCAGGTCGAGGGGCTTCTGCGGAACGCCTCGACCCACGCGGCGGGGGTGGTGATCGGCGACCGGCCGCTCGACGATCTGGTGCCGCTTTACCAGGACCCGCGGTCCGACATGCCCGCGACCCAGTTCAACATGAAATGGGTGGAACAGGCCGGTCTGGTGAAGTTCGACTTTCTCGGGCTGAAGACGCTGACGGTGATCCGGAACGCCATCGACCTGATCCTCGGCAGCGGCCGGCCGCTGCACCGGTCAGCCGACGGGGCCGAGCTTTACCAGCCGGCGGCCGGAGCCGAGAACGACATCGGGCATATCCCGCTGGATGACCCGAAGACCTACGAGCTTTACGCCACCGCCCATACGGTCGCGGTGTTCCAGGTGGAAAGCTCGGGCATGATGGACGCGCTGCGGCGCATGAAGCCCACCTGCATCGAGGACATCGTGGCGCTGGTGGCGCTGTACCGGCCCGGCCCGATGGAGAACATCCCGACCTATTGCGAGGTGAAGCACGGGCTGAAGCCGCTGGAATCGATCCATCCCACGATCGACCACATCCTGGCCGAGACCCAGGGCATCATCGTCTATCAGGAACAGGTGATGCAGATCGCCCAGGTGATGGCGGGCTACAGCCTCGGCGGCGCCGACCTTCTGCGCCGCGCCATGGGCAAGAAGATCAAGGAGGCGATGGACGCCGAGCGCCCGAAATTCGTCGAGGGCGCCAAGAAGAACGGCGTCGATGCCAAGAAGGCGACCGAGGTCTTCGACCTTCTGGAAAAATTCGCGAATTACGGGTTCAACAAGTCCCACGCCGCAGCCTATGCGGTCGTCAGCTACCAGACCGCCTGGCTGAAGGCCAATCACCCGGTCGAGTTCATGGCGGGCGTCATGAACTGCGATATCCATCTGACCGACAAGCTTGCGGTCTATGCCGAAGAGGTCCGCCGCGGTCTTGCCCTCGAGATCGTCGCACCCTGTGTGAACCGCTCGCTTCCCACCTTCGACGTGCAGGAGGGACGGCTGGTCTACGCGCTGGGGGCGCTCAAGAACGTGGGCATCGAGGCGATGAAGTTGATCGTCGAGGCCCGCGACGGCCGACCTTTCGGCTCGCTCTTCGAGTTCGCCCGCCGGGTCGACATGAAGCATGTGGGCAAGCGCCCTCTGGAAATGCTGGCCCGCGCCGGGGCGTTCGACGCGCTGGACGGCAACCGCCGCCGGGTCTTCGAAAGTCTCGATGCGCTGGTAGCCTATTCGGCGGCGATCCACGAGCAGCGCGCCTCGGCGCAGGTGTCGCTTTTCGGCGAGGCGGGCGAGGATCTGCCCGAGCCGCGGCTGGCCCCGGTGACCGACTGGCTGCCGAACGAACGGCTGGCCGAAGAGCAGAAGGCCATCGGCTTCTACCTCTCTGGCCACCCGCTTGACGATTACATGCCCGCGTTGCGCCGGAAGAAGGTGATGACCCGGGCCGAGGTCGAGGAAAAGACCAAGGCGGGGCCGGCCCTCGTCCAGATGGCGGGCGCCGTGGCCGGGCGGCAGGAACGGAAATCGGCCAAGGGCAACCGTTTTGCCTTCGTCCAGATGTCGGACCCGACGGGTCTTTTCGAGGTGACGCTGTTCTCGGACGTGCTCGAGGTCGCGCGCGACAGTCTCGAACCCGGCATGAATGTGGTGATCCAGGTCGAGGCCAATCTGGAGAACGAGCAACTGAAGCTTCTGGGCCGGTCGGTGAAGCCGGTCGATGCCGTGGTGGCCGATGCCGGGGCGACCGGGCTCAAGGTGGTGGTCGAGACCGAAGCCGCGGTCGAGGCGGTCGCGGCCTTGCTGGACCGGGCACGAGCCGAAAGCGGCCCGCGCGCTCGCGGCCCCATTGAATTCTGCCTGATCGCGTCGGACCTGCCCGGCGAGGTCCGGATGGCGTTGAACGACCGCTATCCGGTCAATCCCCAGATCAAGGGCGCGCTGCGCAGCCTGCCCGGCGTCGCCACCGTCGAAGAGGTCTGAACCCGCCTTGCCCGTCGGCCGGACTTCGGGGCGGCGATACCGTCCCCGATCTCGGTGCGCTCCGATGGTCGGGAACCGTGCCGTCCGCAAAAGGGGGCGCATGCGTTGCCCGGGATGCCTGCGGCGCGCCCGTCCCGCCGCAAGACGCCCGCTTCGCGACCTTCTTCTTGGCTCAAATACCCAAGGCGCTCCACCGGCCGTTCGCGCGGGCCCGCGGGGTCAGCGCGCCACTTGTGCCGGTTGCCGTTCCGACCCCGCATCCGCCCGGTCGCGTGCCGCGCTGCGTGCAAGCGTTCCGGCGACCAGACGCTGAAACCCGGCGATCTCTTTCGCCTGCCGGTCGATGGCGCGTGTCAGCCCCTCGACCTCGGTGCCCAGCCGGGTCAGCCGCGTTTCCAGTGCCGTCAGTTCCCGATCCATGCGTCCTCCGGACCTTGCGCGACCTTGCCCCCCGGCCCCCCTTCCGCTAGACCCCGCGCGACGCGTAGGCAGTGGCGAGAGACCGATGGCCAAGGACAAGAAACCCCGCCGCCCCAGGGCCGAGACGCCCAAGGGGTTCCGCGACTATTTCGGCATCGATGTCACGGAACGAAAGGCGATGCTCGACCGTATCGCCGAGGTCTACCACCGCTATGGTTACGATCCTCTTGAGACCTCTGCCGTCGAAACCGTCGAGGCGCTGGGCAAGTTCCTGCCCGATGTCGACCGTCCCAACGAAGGCGTCTTCGCCTGGCAGGAGGAAGACAGCGACTGGGTCGCGCTCCGCTACGACCTGACCGCGCCGCTCGCCCGGGTCGCGGCGCAGTTCCGCAACGATCTGCCCAGCCCCTACCGGCGCTATGCCATGGGGCCGGTCTGGCGCAACGAAAAGCCGGGGCCGGGGCGGTTCCGCCAGTTCTATCAATGCGATGCCGACACGGTTGGCGCCGCGACCGTTGCCGCCGATGCCGAGGTCTGCGCGATGCTCTCGGATGCGCTGGAAACAGTCGGCATCCCGCGCGGTGACTATGTTGTCCGGGTGAACAACCGCAAGGTCCTGAACGGGGTGATGGAGGTTGCGGGCGTGCTCGACCCCGCCGATCCCTCGAAATACGAGGCCGCACGCGGTATCGTTCTGCGCGCCATCGACAAGCTCGACCGGCTGGGCGAGGCGGGTGTGCGCGCGCTTCTGGGCGAGGGCCGCAAGGACGACTCGGGCGATTTCACCGATGGCGCGAAGCTGTCCGAGGCGCAGGCCGAGGTGGTGATGGGCTTCATGGCCGCCCGCCGCGAGACCGGCGCCGAAACCTGCGCGCGGCTGCGCGAGCTGGTTGCGGGCTCGGCCATGGGGGCCGAAGGCGTCGACGAGCTGGAAACCATCGCCACCCTGCTCGACGCCCAGGGCTATGGCCCCGACCGTATCATCCTCGACCCCTCCGTCGTGCGGGGGCTTGGCTATTATACCGGCCCGGTCTTCGAGGCCGAGCTGACCTTCGAGATCCTCGACGAGAAGGGGCGGCCGCGGCAGTTCGGGTCCGTCGCGGGCGGCGGGCGCTATGACGATCTGGTCAAGCGCTTCACCGGACAGGACGTGCCCGCGACCGGTGTCTCGATCGGGGTCGACCGGCTGCTGGCGGCGCTGCGCGCCAAGGGCCGCGCCGGGGCCGGAATGGACGGGCCGGTGATCGTGACCGTGATGGATCGCGACCGGATGGCCGAGTATCAG
Organism: Rhodovulum sp. BSW8; assembly: GCF_003314725.1. NCBI lineage: Bacteria > Pseudomonadati > Pseudomonadota > Alphaproteobacteria > Rhodobacterales > Paracoccaceae > Rhodovulum > Rhodovulum sp. BSW8. The sequence continues at coordinate 69,307 of NZ_QNVX01000044.1, read as the reverse complement.
ACCATGGTGGGCGAGCTGCGCAGTGCCGGCATCCGCGCCGAGGTCTATCTGGGCAATCCGAAGAACTTCGGCAACCAGCTGAAATACGCCGACAAACGCCAGTCGCCCGTCGCCATCATCCAGGGCAGCGACGAGGCGGCGCGCGGCGTCGTGCAGATCAAGGACCTGGTGCTGGGCGCGAAGATCGCCGAAAGCGCCAGCCTCGAGGAATGGAAGTCCCAGCCCGCCCAGTTCGAGGCGGCGCGCGCGGATCTGGTGGCCGAGGTCCGGCGGCTGCTGGCCCAGGGCGAGGGCTGAGCGGTGCAGGACAAGGGCCGCATCCTCGCACAGGCCGAACGGCTGCATGTGTTCTTCCGGGGCGCGGGGGCCGAGCCGGTTCAGACCGCGATCCTGCAACCGGCCGAGACCCTGCTCGACCTTTATGGCGAGGACATCCGGGCGCGGGCCTATGTGACCTCGGACGCGCTGCGGGGCGAACAGATGCTGCGCCCCGATTTCACCGTGCCGGTGGTGCAGATGCATATGGACAGCGCCGCCGACCCGGCCCGCTACACCTATTGCGGCGAGGTGTTCCGGCGGCAGGAACGCGACCCGTCCCGGCCCAACGAATATATCCAGGTCGGCTACGAGCTTTTCGGCGGCGACAGCCCGGCCGAGGCCGATGCCGAGGTGTTTGCGCTGTTTTCCGAGGCGCTCTCGCCGCTCGACCTGCGGGCCGCGACCGGCGATATCGGGCTGATCCTTGCCGCCGTCGACGGGCTTTCCACGACCGACAAGCGCAAGGCGGCGCTGCGTCGGCATGTCTGGCGGCCGCGCCGGTTCCGCGCGCTTCTGGAACGGTTCGCGGGGCGCATCCCGCTGCCCGAAAGCCGCAAGCGCCTGCTGGCCGAGATCGAGGCGCATGGGGTCGAGGCGGTGCTGAAGGCGGCCGCGCCGGAAATCGGGCTGCGCTCGCGCGCCGATGTGGCCCACAGGCTGCATGCGCTGGTGCAGGACGCGGCCGAGCCGCCGGTTTCGACCGGCGAGACTGAACTTCTGGAGGATCTGTTGTCGATCCGCGAGACCTCGGTCCATGCGCTGGCGCATCTGCGCGACATTGCGGTCGACCTCAAGACCATCGGTCCCGCGGTCGACCGGATGCAGGCGAGGCTCGACGCGCTGGCGGGGCAGGGGATCGACGTCGATCTGCTGGATTTCGAGGCGAGCTATGGCCGGACCACGATGGAATATTACGACGGCTTCGTCTTCGGCTTCTACGCCGAGCGCAAGCCGGGGCTGCCGCCGGTCGCCACGGGCGGGCGCTATGACGCGCTGACCCGCATTCTGGGGCGCGGCCGCGAGGTGCCCGCGGTCGGCGGCGTGGTCCGGCCCGAACTGGTGCTGTCGCTGACGGAGGCGCTGGCATGACGCTGAAACTCGGGGTGCCGTCCAAGGGGCGGCTGATGGAAAAGACCTTCGACTGGTTCGCCGAGCGCGGCATTGCCATCGCCCGCACCGGGTCCGAGCGCGAATATTCGGGGGCGGTCGAGGGTGTCGACGGGATCGAGCTGGTGCTGCTCTCGGCGGGCGAGATCCCGCGCGAGCTGGCTTCGGGGCGCATCCATCTGGGCGTGACCGGGTCCGATCTTGTGCAGGAGCGGATTGCCGACTGGGAACACCGCGTGCTGGCGCTTGAACCCATGGGCTTCGGCTTTGCCGATCTGATCATCGCGGTGCCGCGCTGCTGGGCCGATGTCGACACGCTCGACGATCTCGACGCGGCGGCGGCGGCCTTCCGTGCGGCCCATGGACACCGGCTGCGGATCGCGACCAAGTATCACCGCCTGGTGCGGGTCTTCCTGCGCGATGCGGGGGTGGCCGACTATCAGCTGGTCGACAGCCAGGGCGCGACCGAGGGCACGGTCAAGAACCTGACCGCCGAGGCCATCGCCGACATCACCTCGACCGGAGAGACGCTGCGCGCCAACCACCTGAAAATTCTGTCCGACGGGCTGATCCACCGCAGCCAGGCGACGCTTTTCAAGTCGCGCTCGGCCGATTACAGCGACGCGGACCGCGTGAACCTGCGCGACCTGCTGGACCGTCTGGGGCTGGGAGGCTGACCTTCGGGCGGGCGGGTCCCGGTGCCATTCGACCGTGCTTCTGACGCCGTTTCGGGTGTCACGTGCGGCGCATGGATTTGCCGCCGCTCCTCCGGCCTGCGCACCGGTTTCGGTAGTCCCGCTCCCGGGGCCGATCGGATAGCCTGACAGACTTGTGGCGGGTGAAGGGCCACAGCGGGCCTCAGGGGGCCGCCATAGCCGTCGCCCCCGATCCTTTGGTCAAGACAAGAACAACGGACCCTCTGAAGGCCTGCAAGCGGCCAACGCGCATCAGGCCTGCAGCAGAAGACGTGTCGGACAAACCCGTCCTGACGACCGGGCGGCAGGGCATCCGCACGGTTCCGCTCGACCGGCGGCCGCACGTTGTCTGCGAACCATCGCGCCGGGCGGGTCCGTCCAGAACGCCTTCGGCAGGCGTCTGGACGGCAGGCTCAGAGCGCGGGATAGATCGGGAAGCGGGCGCAGAGCGTCGCGACCTCGGCCTTGACCCGGGCCTCGACCTCAGCGTTACCCTCTTCGCCATTGGCGGCGAGCCCGTCCACGACCTCGGTGATCCAGCGGCCGATCTGGGCGAATTCCTCCTCGCCGAAGCCGCGGGTCGTTCCGGCGGGGCTGCCCAGACGGATGCCGCTGGTGATCGTGGGCTTTTCGGTGTCGAAGGGGATGCCGTTCTTGTTGCAGGTGATATGGGCGCGGCCAAGGGCCTTTTCGGTGGCGTTGCCCTTCACACCCTTGGGCCGCAGGTCGACCAGCAGCACGTGGCTGTCGGTGCCGTTCGTCACAAGGCTGAGCCCGCCCTCGACCAGCGTCGCGCCAAGAGCCTTGGCGTTCTTGATGACCTGGTCCTGATAGACCTTGAACTCGGGGCGCAGCGCCTCGCCGAAGGCCACGGCCTTGCCCGCGATCACATGCATCAGCGGCCCGCCCTGGATGCCCGGGAAGATGGCCGAGTTGAACTTCTTGGCCAGCGCCTCGTCATTCGTCAGGATCATGCCGCCGCGCGGCCCGCGCAGGGTCTTGTGTGTCGTGGTGGTGGCGACATGGGCATGCGGGAAGGGCGAGGGATACAGGCCCGCCGCCACCAGACCCGCGAAATGGGCCATGTCGACCATGAGATAAGCCCCCACGCTGTCGGCAATCTCGCGGAAACGCTTGAAGTCGATGATGCGCGGAATGGCCGAGCCGCCGGCGATGATCAGCTTGGGCTTGTGCTCATTGGCCAGCGCCGCGATCTGGTCGTAGTCGATCTCGAGATCGCTTTCGCGCACGCCGTACTGGACGGCGTTGAACCATTTGCCCGACTGGTTCGGGGCGGCGCCATGGGTCAGGTGGCCGCCCGCATCGAGGCTCATGCCGAGGATGGTGTCGCCGGGTTTCAAAAGCGCGGTGAAGACGCCCTGGTTGGCCTGGCTGCCCGAGTTCGGCTGGACATTGGCGAAGGCCACGTCGAACAGCTTGCAGGCGCGTTCGATCGCCAGGGTCTCGGCTATGTCGACGAACTGGCAGCCGCCGTAATAGCGCTTGCCGGGGTAGCCTTCGGCATATTTGTTGGTCATCACCGAGCCTTGGGCCTCCATCACGGCGCGGCTGACGATGTTCTCCGAGGCGATCAGCTCGATCTCGTCGCGCTGGCGGCCAAGCTCCAGGCCGATGGCCTTGGCGATTTCGGGGTCGCGGGTGGCAAGGTCGTCTTGGAAAAAGCCACTGTCTTGGTGATGGGCATTCATCTTGGGTCTCCTCGAAACAGCCTGGGCCGGATGACGGTGGTTCTATCGGAAGGCCGGGCATCGCAAAAGCCCGTTTTGGCCGGGGCCGGGGTCCGGCGCGGGGCGGAGCCGGGCCTTGTGTTTCCGATCGGCGCGCGCAATGACTTGGCCGGAAACGCGCGAAGGACAGGGACATGGCCGGCAGGACGAGGATCGCCTTTCTGGCAAGCGAAACGGCGAGCGCCGAGGGCGCGCTGGACCGGCTGACCGCGCGTTACGGCCAGACCGCGCCGGAGGCGGCCGAGGTGATCGTGGCGCTGGGCGGCGACGGCTTCATGCTGCAGACGCTGCATGCGACGCAGGCGCATGACCTGCCCGTCTATGGCATGAATTGCGGCACCATCGGCTTTCTGATGAACGAGTTTCAGGAGGATTGTCTGATCGAGCGGCTGGAGGCGGCCGCCGAAGAGATCCTCAACCCGCTCAGACTGAGGGCGACCCGGCCGGACGGGGCGGTGGTGGAGGCGCTGGCGATCAACGAGGTCAGCCTTCTGCGCGCGGGACCCCAGGCGGCCAAGCTTAGGATTTCGGTCGATGGCAAGGTGCGGCTCGAGGAACTGGTCTGCGACGGTGCTCTGGTGGCGACCCCGGCGGGCTCGACGGCCTACAACTATTCGGCCCACGGTCCGATCCTGCCGATCGGATCGGATGTGCTGGCCCTGACGGCGGTCGCACCCTATCGGCCGCGGCGCTGGCGTGGCGCGTTGCTGCCCAAGCGGGCGACAGTGAAGATCGAAGTTCTGCAACCGGCCAAGCGCCCGGTCATGGCCGAGGGCGACAGCCGTGGGGCGGGGGTGGTCAGCATGGTCGAGATCCGGTCGGAATCGGCCATTGCGCACCGGATCCTGTTCGATCCGGGCCACGGGCTCGAAGAGCGGCTGATCCGCGAACAGTTTCTTTAGAACCCGGCGGCCGGGGCAGGCGCGATTTTTCTGCGAAAAATCGGGGGCGCGGACCGGTCAGCCGACCTGGTCCTTGCGCGCCCAAGCCTCGCGTTTTCGGTAAAGCGTCGAGGGCGACACGTCGAGCACCTTGGCCGCGCGCGGCAACGAGCCGCCTTCCCGTGCGATGGTGCCTTCGATCACCACTTGCTCGATCTCGGCCAGCGTACGGCCGATCAGGTCTTCGACCTGGACCGGCGGCGTCGTACTGCCGGTCGTCGGCTGCGGGCTGAAACCCGGCCCCGCCAGACGCCCGCGCTCTTGCTGCAGCGCGATCGGCAACATGTCGAGCGTGACCTCGGGGCCCTGGTTCAGCACCACCGCATGGCGCAGCACGTTCAGCAACTGACGCACGTTGCCGGGCCAGGGCAGGCGCCGGAACAGGTCCGCGACGTCGGGCGCGAGCCTGTCGAAGCTGCGCTCCTCCTCGGCCGAAAGCTTCTCGAGTGCGGCCTGGGCGATCTCGACGACGTCCTCGCCGCGATCGCGCAGCGGCGGCAGGTGGATCGGCACCACGTGCAGGCGGTAGTAGAGATCCTCGCGGAACCGGCCGAGCTTGACCTCCTCGAGCGGATCGCGGTTCGTCGCGCAGACGATCCGGACATTGACCTTGCGCGGATGCGAGGCGCCGATCGGCTGCACCGTCGAGGTCTGCAGGAAGCGCAGGAGCTTGGTCTGCAGCCCCATGTCCATTTCGCAGATCTCGTCGAGGAAGAGCGTCCCGCCGTCGGCGACCGCCGCCGCGCCAGGCTTGTCGGCCAGCGCCCCGGTGAAGGCGCCCTTGAGATGGCCGAAGACCTCGGATTCCAGAAGATCGCGCGGGATTGCGGCGCAGTTGAGCGGCACGAAGGGGCCGTCGGCCCGCGCCGAGGCGGCATGCACGGCTTGCGCGCAGATCTCCTTGCCGGTGCCGCTTTCGCCGGTGATGAAGACCGTGGCCTTGGACCTGCCGACCGAGGCGATCCGGTCGTAGACCGCCACCATCTGCGGCGAACTGCCGACAAAGCCCGTCGGCGGTTCCGGGGTTGTCCGGACCGGCGGGGCGGGGGTCGGCGGTTCGCGGACCGCGCCGCGTTCGGCCAGCGCGGTTTCGACCGCATGCAGGAAGCGCTGTTCGTTGAAGGGCTTGAGCAGAAATTCATAGGCGCCGGCCCGCATCGCCTCGACCGCGCGATTGATCGAGCCGTTGGCGGTGACCACGATCACCCGGGTTTCCGGCGCGAGGGACAAAAATTCCTGCAACAACTCCTGCCCCGGACGATCGGGCAGCATCAGGTCCAGCAGCACGACCGGCGGCTTGAGTTCGCGGAACGCCGCCAGCCCCTCTTCCGCGGTCGAGGCCGAGACCACCTTGTAACCGGCATTGCGCAGCACCGTCTCGTAAATCATCTGCAGAGACGGTGTGTCCTCGATCATCAGAAGCGGGGGAACACTCATGCGCCTGCCTTGCTGTAACGGCTGTCGAATTCGGCCCGGAGCGCGGTGCAGAGGTCATCGATGCTGGTGATTGTGCCTGGGCAGAGCCGCGCGATCTCGGCCTCGTCGGGCAGGCGTGCGGCGGCATTGAGGTTTTCGGCCATCGCCTGCAGGGCGCCATTGCCGACTGCGCCCGCCAGCGAGATCAGCACATGGGTTTGCGACCGCAGCTTGGCCCGGTCGCCCTGAGCGAGGGCCTCGGTCAGACCGGCGCGCACGGTTTCGAGATCGTCCCGCATCCGGGTCAGAAGCTCGCGCCCGTCCTCGGGCCCCGCCAGCGCCAGCAACCGGTCGAGATGCAGCGCGTCGAAGGGCGTGACGTCATGGGACGGAACCAGCATGCAGCCGCAGGGCCGCTTGCGCAACACCCGCAGGATGGCTTCGCCGAACGAGTCGAGGCTGAGGATCGGCTTGGCGAGGATCCCGTCGGCGCCGGCGGCATAGATCTGGTCGCGATTGGCCGACAGCACGAAGGCCGTCACCGCCAGCACCGCGGTGCCGGGCCCGTCGCCTTCGGACGTGCGCAGGCGCCGGATCACGTCGATGCCCGACAGGCGCGGCATTTCGATGTCGATCAGCGCGATGTCGAAGCGGCGCGCGGCCAGAAGCTCGGCCGCGGCCTGGCCGTCCTTGACCAGCGTGCAGCGCGCGCCAAGGGTTTCCAGCATCTGCCGCATCAGAAGCTGGTTCGTGGGGTTGTCCTCGGCCAACAGCACGTCGCAGCGGGACAGATCGGGCAGGTCATGCAGATCGCCCGGCGCATGCACCCCCGGCGCCCAGGCGCCGCGCGGCAGGATGACCGAGACCTCGGCCCCGCCATCGGCCAGGTTCACGACCTGAAGCTGACCGCGCACGCGCCGTGCCAGATCGCGCACGATATGAAGCCCCAGCCCGGTGCCGGGGCGGCTGCTTTCGACCGGCCGTCCGGCGAATTCGAAAAGCCGTGCCAGCGCCGCCTCGGAAAAGCCGGGGCCGGCATCGCGCACCCGCAGGCACAGCGATTCCTGCGGCCCCATATGAACCCGCAGCCGCACCGTTCCTGCCTGGGAATACTTCATCGCATTGCCGATCACGTTCGCCAGTATCCGTTCCAGCGCGGCGGGGTCGGTTCCGACAATGCCGGGCAGGTCGCCATCGGCGTCGAGTGCGAAGGTCAGCCCGTGCTCGTCGGCATGGGCGCGCCAGCGGCTGGCGATCCGGTCGAGGAACGGGTGCAACTGGGTGTGGACCGGCACCTCGGCCCGGTCGACCTCGTCGCCCGACATCAGTGCGACGGTTTCATCGGTCAGCCGGGCAAGCTGTTCGGCCGCGCTTTGGACGCGCTTGAGCTGCAACCGGGAATCGGCGTCGAGCGGACCCAGCTCTGCCAGCGCCAGCCCGCCGAGAATATCCGAGATTGCAGCCCGCATGTCATGGCCCAGCATGGCCGCGCGTTTCTGTGCCCCGCGCCCGGCAAAACTCGGCTCTGCGAGCATGCCCCGACCGGTCGGGCCGAAGTCCTCGTCCCCGCCGACAGTCCCACTGGCGGTGCGTTCCGGGATCGGCAACATCACTACACTCGCATGGGTTGCATTTTCATCTTACTATCGCGCCTGCGGCCAAGCACCAACCTGTCTATTCGTCAGGTCCGGCCAGGATCGGGAAAAAAAGTGCCTAAAAGGTAAAAAAAACGCGAGCCGACGCAAGATTGTCTCTGCGTCGGCTCTAATCCAGGTGCTTTTTCAGTCCGGGACCCGACGCCGGGGCCCGCGGACCGCCTCTCAGGCCGCCTGCGGGTAACCCAGCCGCTTCACCGCATCGGCGATCTCGTCGAGGATCGCCGGGTCGTCGATGGTCGCGGGCATCTTGAAGTCCAGCCCGTCGGCGATCTTGGCCATGGTCCCGCGCAGGATCTTGCCCGAGCGGGTCTTGGGCAGCCGGTCGACGACGCAGGCGAGCTTGAAGGCCGCGACCGGCCCGATCTGGTCGCGCACCAGTCTCACGCATTCGCGGACGATCTCGCCATGGTCGCGGCCGCAGCCCGCGTTGAGGCACACGAAGCCCATCGGCAGTTGCCCCTTCAGCTCGTCGGCGACGCCGATCACCGCGCATTCGGCGACATCCGGGTGGCTCGCCAGCACTTCCTCCATGGCGCCGGTCGACAGCCGGTGGCCCGCGACGTTGATGACGTCATCGGTCCGCGCCATGATGTAAAGATAGCCGTCCTCGTCCTTGTAGCCTGCATCGCCGGTCTCGTAGTAGCCGGGGAAGTGGCTGAGATAGGATTTCTCGAACCGCTCGGGGGCGTTCCACAGCGTTGGCAGCGTACCCGGAGGCAGCGGCAGCTTGATCGCGATGGCGCCCAGCGTGTTCGCGCCGACTTCGTGGCCGCCCTCGTCGAGGATATGCACGTCATAGCCCGGCATCGGCACCGAGGGCGAGCCGATCTTGACCGGCAGCTTCTCGATCCCCAGCGGGTTGCCCGCGATGGCCCAGCCGGTTTCGGTCTGCCACCAGTGGTCGATCACCGGGACGCCCAGCATGCGCTGCGCCCATTTGATGGTGTCCGGATCGGCGCGTTCGCCCGCGAGATACAGCGCCTTCAGCCCGGTCAGGTCGTATTTGTTGACATATTCGCCGTTCGGGTCCTCGCGCTTGATGGCGCGGAAGGCGGTCGGCGCGGTGAAGAAGCTTTTCACCTTGTGTTCCGAGATCACCCGCCAGAACACGCCCGCATCGGGCGTACCCACGGGCTTGCCCTCGAAGACGATGGTGGTGTTGCCGTGGATCAGCGGCGCATAGCAGATATAGCTGTGCCCCACGACCCAGCCCACGTCCGAGGCCGCCCAGAACACGTCGCCCGGCTCGAGGTTGTAGATGTTCTTCATCGTCCAGTTCAGCGCCACCAGATGGCCGCCGGTCGGACGGACCACGCCCTTGGGCTGGCCGGTGGTGCCAGAGGTATAAAGGATATAGGCGGGGTGGTTGCCCTCGACCGGCACGCATTCCGCGGGCTGAACGCCGTACTGGAAGCCGTGCCAGTTGACGTCGCGGCCCTCGGTCAGCTGCGCCACTTCCTGTTCGCGCTGGTAGATCACGCAGAATTCGGGCTTGTGGGTGGCCTGGTCGATGGCGCCGTCCAGCAGAGGCTTGTAATGCACCAGACGGCCCGGCTCGATCCCGCAGGAGGCAGCCATGATGCATTTCGGCTTGGCGTCGTCGATCCGGACGGCCAGTTCGTGCGCGGCGAAGCCGCCGAACACCACCGAATGGACCGCGCCCAGACGCGCGCAGGCCAGCATCGCTTCCAGCGCCTCGACGATCATCGGCATGTAGATGATGACCCGGTCGCCCTTGGTCACGCCCTTGTCGCGCAGCGCCCCCGCCAGCGTCGCCACGCGGTTGCGCAGTTCCACATAGGTGATCTCGCGCTTGGTATGGGTGATCGGGCTGTCATAGATGATCGCGACCTGTTCGCCGCGGCCCTGTTCCACATGACGGTCGACCGCGTTCCAGCAGGTGTTGACCATGCCGTCGCTGAACCATTCGTAATGGGGCGCATTCTCGTCGAACAGCGCCTTGGAGGGTTTTTCCACCCAGTCGATCGCCTCCGCGGCTTCCATCCAGAAGCCGTTGGGGTCCGCCTTCCAGCGTTCGTAGACCTCGGCATATGACATGACTTTCCTTCCCTCCGCGTAACTGGCGCAATTCTGTTACGCAGGGAGTTGAAGTTGCGCAAGATAGAAACTCCATCTCAAATGAATGTTAGCGCAATCGCCCGCCCGCCGCGCCAATTCGTCGCGATTTCGGGTGGGCTTGCATCGGCCGCACCGGCGCCGCAGATTGTCCGGGAAACGGGAGGACCCCATGCCGCTACTGACCGCTGCCCGCGCGGTGCGCGAAAACGCCTATGCCCCCTATTCGAACTTCAAGGTCGGGGCGGCGATCCTGGGGGCGGACGGGCAGGTCTATACCGGCTGCAATGTCGAGAACGCGGCCTATCCCGAAGGGACCTGCGCCGAGGCCGGTGCGATTGCCGCGATGGTGGCTGCGGGCTGCCGCGAGATCCGCGAGGTGGCGGTGATTGCCGACAGCCCCGATCCGGTGCCGCCTTGCGGCGGCTGTCGCCAGAAGCTGGCCGAGTTCGCCGGGCCCGAGGTCAGGGTGACGCTGGCCACGACCGGCGGCGCCACCCGGGTCGCAACCCTGGCCGACCTGCTGCCCGGGGCCTTCACGCCCGCCCATATGGACAACTGACATGGATGCCCGCAGCATCATCGCGCGGGTTCGCGATGACGAGGCCCTGACCGACGCGGACCTGCTCTGGTTCGCCGAGGGCCTCGCCACCGGCGCCGTGACCGATGCCCAGGCGGGCGCCTTTGCCATGGCGGTTCTGCTGAACGGGTTGACCGCACCCGAGAGGGTCGGGCTGACGCGGGCGATGCGCGACAGCGGCAAGGTGCTCGACTGGGACCTGCCGGGGCCGGTGCTCGACAAGCATTCGACGGGCGGCATCGGCGATTGCGTGTCGCTGGCGCTGGCGCCCGCGCTCGCCGCCTGCGGCGCCTTCGTGCCGATGATCTCGGGGCGCGGGCTCGGTCATACCGGCGGCACGCTCGACAAGCTCGAATCGATCCCCGGCTATCGCAGCGAGGTGTCGGTCGCGGATCTCAGGGCGATCACGGCGCAGGTTGGCTGCGCCATCGTCGGCGCCTCGGGCGACATCGCCCCCGCAGACCGGCGGCTTTACGCGATCCGCGATGTCTCGGGCACGGTCGAGAGCATCGACCTGATCACCGCCTCGATCCTGTCCAAGAAACTGGCTGCCGGGCTCGAGGCGCTGGTTCTCGACGTCAAGGTCGGGTCGGGCGCCTTCATGAAGGACATGGAAGAGGCCGAGGATCTGGCCCGCGCGCTGGTTGCGACGGCGCAGGGGGCGGGCTGCATGACGGCCGCGCTGATCACCGACATGTCCCAGCCGCTGGTCGGCGCCGCGGGCAATGCGCTTGAGGTGATCGAGGTGATGGAGACCCTGACCGGCACGGGTGTCACGCCTGCGCTCTGGGATCTGACCTGCGCGCTGGGCGGCGAGGTACTGGCGCTGGGCGGTCTGGCCGATGATGCGGCCGACGGCGCGCTGAGGATCGCGAATGCGCTGGAATCGGGCGAGGCCGCGCTCAAGTTCGGCGAGATGGTGGCCGAGCTTGGCGGCCCGGCCGATTTCGTCGAGCGCTGGCCCGACCGGCTGCCGGCCGCGCCGGTGCTTTGCGAGATCACGGCGCCCGAGGGCGGCATCGTTCAGGCGATCGACGGCGAGGCGCTGGGCCTTGCGGTGGTGGCGCTTGGCGGCGGGCGGCGGCGCGAGGGCGACCGGATCAACCCGGCGGTCGGGCTGGCCGAGATGGCGGCGCTGGGCGACCGGATCGCGCCGGGCGAGCCGCTGGCCATTGTCCACGCGGCCAGCGACACCGATGCCGACGCGGTTGCGGCGCGGGTGCGGGCGGCCTTCCGCCTGGGCGACACCGCACCCGAGATCCCGCCGCTGGTGCAGCGGAGGGTTCTGCGATGAGCCGGGCCTTCCTCGTGGTGATGGATTCCGTCGGCTGCGGCGGGGCGCCCGATGCCGACGGGTTTTTCAACGAGGACCGGCCCGATACCGGCGCGAACACACTTGTCCATATCGCACAGGCCTGTGCCGAGGGCCGCGCCGATACCGGGCGTTCCGGGCCTTTGAAATTGCACAATCTCGACAATCTGGGTCTGGGGGCCGCCAGTCGTCTGGCCTCGGGGCGGACTGCGCCGGGGCTTGGGGCCGCGCCGCAGGGGCTGTGGGGCGCCGCGACCGAGGTGTCGCGCGGCAAGGATACGCCCTCGGGGCATTGGGAACTGGCCGGGGTGCCGGTGCCCTGGGACTGGACCTATTTCCCGCGAGAGCTTCCCGCCTTCCCCGAGGATCTGCTGGCCGAGATCCGCCAGATCGCGGGCACCGACGGCACGCTGGGCAATTGCCATGCCTCGGGCACCGAGATCGTCGAGCGGCTCGGCGCCGAACATCTGCGGACCGGCTGGCCGATCCTTTACACCTCGGCCGACAGCGTCTTTCAGATCGCGGCGCATGAAGAGGCCTTTGGGCTCGACCGGCTTTATGCGCTTTGCGCGGGCATCGCGCCGCGGCTTCATGCGATGCGCATCGGCCGGGTCATCGCGCGGCCCTTCACCGGCAGCGCCGAAACCGGCTTTGTGCGGACGCCCCGCCGGCACGACTATGCCATGACTCCGCCCGCGCCGACGCTTTGCGACTGGGTTCAGGGGGCCGGGCGGCGGGTGCAGGCCATCGGCAAGATTGGTGACATCTTCTCGATGCGTGGCATCGACGAGGTCCGCACCGGCCCCGATGCCGAGCTGATGACCCATTGGGCCGACCTGATGGACGAGGCGCCCGAGGGCAGCCTGACCTTCGCCAATTTCGTCGAGTTCGACAGCCTTTACGGCCACCGCCGCGACGTCGCGGGCTATGCCCGGGCGCTGGAATGGTTCGACGCGGCGCTGCCGCCCGTTCTGGCGCGGATGCGGCCCGGCGATCTGGTGCTGATCACCGCCGATCATGGCAACGATCCGACCTGGACCGGCACCGACCATACCCGCGAACGGGTGCCGGTCATCGGCGCCGGGGGCGGGCCACGGGCGGCCGGTCTTTGCGCCTTTGCCGATATCGGCGCCAGCGTGGCGGCGCATCTCGGCGTTCCCTCCCAAGGCCCCGGACGGAGTTTCCTGTGACCGACCTGCCCAAGATCGAATTGCATCACCATCTGGAAGGCGCCGCGCCCCCGGCCTTGATCCGCGACTTGGCCCGGGCGCATAACTTGGACATTTCCCGCATTTTCGATGCCGAGGGCGCCTATTATTACGCGGATTTCTTGCAGTTTCTCGATATCTACGAAACCGCCTGTTCGACCCTGAAAACGCCCGAGGACTATGCCCGCCTGACCGCGGCCGTGCTGGAAGAGACGGCGGCCGAAGGCGTGATCTACCTTGAAACCTTCCTGTCGCCAGACTTTTGCGGCGGCTGCGATCTGTCGGCCTGGGTCGAGCATCTCGAGGCGATCCGCGAGGCGTCGGAGCGCGCCGAGGGCGATGGCATCCTGCTGCGCGCCACCGTCACCTGTATCCGCCATCTTGGTCCCGACCGCGCCCGCGAGGCCGCGCGCTGTGCGGCCGAGACAGCGGGCGATTTCGTCGTGGGCTTCGGCATGGCGGGGGACGAGAGCCGCGGGCGGCTGCGCGACTTCGCCTATGCCTTCGACATGGCGCGCGAGGCCGGTCTTGGGCTGACGGTCCATGCCGGCGAATGGAGCGGCCCGGCCTCGGTGCGCGAGGCGCTGTCGGATCTTCGGGTCGACCGCATCGGCCATGGCGTGCGCGCCATCGAGGACCCGGGGCTGGTCGAGCATCTGGCCGAGACGGGGACGGTGCTGGAGGTCTGCCCGGGGTCCAACGTGGCGCTGGGGCTTTACCCGTCGCTGGCGGCCCATCCGATCGACCGGCTGAGGCGCGCGGGCGTCAAGCTGACCGTTTCGACCGACGATCCGCCCTTCTTCCACACAACGATGCGGCGCGAATATGCCCGGCTGGCCGAAACCTTCGGCTGGGAGGACAGCGATTTTGCCGCGATGAACCGGGTGGCCCTTGACGCCGCCTTCTGCGATGCGGAAACCCGCGCAAAGCTCAAGACCCGCCTGGAGGCCGCCGATGTATGACCATCTGACCGTTGTCACCCACCCGCTGGTGCAGCACAAGCTGACGCTGATGCGCGACAAGAACACCTCGACCGCCGGGTTCCGGCAGCTGCTGCGCGAGATCAGCCAGCTCTTGGCCTACGAGATCACCCGCGAGCTGGAAATGACCACCCGCCGGATCGAAACCCCGCTCTGCACGATGGACGCGCCGGTTCTGGAGGGCAAGAAGCTGGTGCTGGTCTCGATCCTGCGGGCGGGCAACGGGTTGCTGGACGGTGTGCTGGAGCTGGTGCCCTCGGCCCGGGTCGGCTTTGTCGGGCTTTACCGCGACGAGACCACGCTGGAGCCGGTGCAGTATTATTTCAAGGTGCCGCAGGATTTGAAGGACCGGCTGGTGATCGTGGTCGACCCGATGCTGGCCACCGGCAATTCCTCGGCCGCGGCGGTCGAGCTTTTGAAAAAGGCCGGCGCCAACGACATCCGCTTCATGTGTCTTCTGGCCGCGCCCGAGGGCGTCGCCCGGATGAAGGAGGCGCATCCCGATGTGCCGATCGTCACCGCCTCGATCGACGAACGGCTGAACGAGCAGGGCTATATCATGCCCGGGCTCGGCGATGCGGGCGACCGGATGTTCGGCACGCGGTAGCGGTTTTCGGCTTTACACCCTCCGGGTGCGGTGTCACGCTTTTTGCGAAAAGGTGAGGGTGCCATGCCGTATCAGCGATATCGTCTGGCCGGGGCCGCGGTTCTGGCGCTGGGGCTCGGGTGTCCCGGTGCCGCGCCGGTCCGGGCCGAGTCCGCCCCCGTTGGCGCGGTGCCGCTTCAGGTGCTGCCGGGCTATCGCGCGGTCTGGGAAGACGACCGGCTCAATCCGCTGCGCGGCCGCAGGACCGACTGGGGCGATGCCCAGATGCGGACGGTCTGGACCGAGCGTGTGCCGCAACGCCTGGTCGATCCGGCGCTTCGGCCGCCCCAAGCGGTTGCGCCCGTCGCGGTGCCGCCCGCGGCGGGCAGCCGGTACATTCAGGTCGGCGCCTTCACCGAGGCCGATGCGGCGGGCGATGCGGTGGCCGATCTGCACCGTCTGGGTCTGCCGGCACGACAGGGCCGGGTGATGGCGGATGGAGAACTGGTCACGGTGATCTTCGCGGGTCCCTTCGCCGACCGCGAAAGCCATGGCCGCGCGCAAAGCGTCTTGAGGCGGGCGGGCTATACGCCCGTGTCCCCCGCGCGCTGAGACCGTCTTTCGGGCAAGCCCCCTGTCAGCCGCCGCAGATTGCCTGCAGCCTCAGCCAGTCGCCATCGGAGATTGGCGCATCGGTCTCGCGTCCCTGCAACGGGTCATTCCGGATCAGCCCCCGCACGCTCTCGCCGGTCACGTCCCGGGCCAGCGCGTAAGGCGTCGAGGGCAGACCGGCAGCCGCGAAGCGCGCCAGCAGGTCGGCCTCGGGCAGCGGGGCTTCGGGCGCCACCAGCACGTGGTGGGCATAGGCCGACAGCGCCCCGTCGGGCAGGGTGCCGGTGGTCAGAAGGCGGAAGGTGGCCAAGGGTCCGGCGGCGCGCAGCAGATCGGCCAGCGGGTCCGAGCGGGCGGCGCGCGCATCCTCGGCCAGGATGAAGCCCGCCACGGCGGCGACGTCCTCGTAATCCTCGACCAGGGCCCGGTTCAGCAGGATCACCCCGCCGGGCAGATGCAGCGCACGCGGCAGGCCGCCGGGCAAGACCCTCACCGTCCGCGCCGTGCCCGGCAGCAGCCGCGCGGCCAGCCGGTCCAGCGCGCGCTGCCCGCCGGGCCGGTCGCAGGGGGTGCCGGCCGCGTCGGCCATCCGGGCCAGCAACGCCTGGCCGATCTCGGCGCGCACCTCGGGCGGGGCGACCGCCACGGTCTGGCGCACCAAAGCCCCGGGCAGCCAGAACGCCGCCAGCGCCGCAAGGCCCGCCAGCGTCCCCGCGACGATCCAGATCCGCAGCCGCCCCGGACGCGGCCGCGCCCGGCCGATGGCCCGGCGCACCGTTTCAAGCGCCTCGACCATCAGGTCGTCGTCGATCTCAAGCGTTTCGCCGCTATCGGCCCCCGGCGAATACAGCGCGGGCGACTGGCCGGGGTTCAGCCGCTCGAGCGCGGCCAGCGACCAGTGCGTCAGCACCCGTTCGGCGCTGTCCGACACCACCAGCGAGGCATCGCCGAAGGACAGGATCACGTCACGCCGCTGGGCCTCGGGGCTTTCGCGCCAGAGGCCGGGGCTTTCGAGGCGTTGGAATTTCTTGAGCGCCGTCATGGGCGGCCGGTCTTGCCTGCACGTTCTGCTGGGTTTGTCGGCGGACGATAGCCGACCCGCCCGCCGCCCACAATGTCACAACGTCCCCTTGCGGCGCGTGGCCGCCGCGGGACGGGTCTCTTCAGAGCGTCTTCGCGATCTTTCTCAGCTCGAATTTCTGGATCTTGCCGGTCGAGGTCTTGGGCAGCTCCTGAAACACCACCCGCTTGGGGGTCTTGAAGCCCGCCAGCCGTTCGCGCGCGAAGGCGATCAGCGCGTCGCCATCGACCGAATGGCCGTCCTTCAATTCGACGAAGGCGCAGGGCACCTCGCCCCACTTTTCGTCGGGCTTCGCAACCACCGCACACAAGAGCACATCGGGATGGTGCATCAACACGCCCTCGACCTCGACCGAGCTGACGTTTTCTCCGCCCGAGATGATGATGTCCTTGGCGCGGTCGGCGATCTCGAAATAGCCATCCTCGTGCTGATGGGCCAGATCGCCCGAATGGAACCAGCCGCCCTGAAAGCTCTCGCGGGTGGCGCGGGGGTTCTTCAGATAGCCCTTCATCACCCCGTTGCCGCGGAACATGATCTCGCCCTGGTGCTGGCCGTCCCTCGGCACCTGCTCCATGGATTTCGGGTCCAGAACGGTCACCTCTTCCATGAAGGGCATGGCCACGCCCTGACGCGCCTTCATCCGGGCACGTTCCTCGGTCGGCAGCGCGTCCCACTCCTCGGCCCGCCAGGTGCATTCGGTCGCGGGGCCATAGGTTTCTGTCAGCCCGTAGACATGGGTGATGTTGAAGCCCAGCGGCTCGATCGCGGCAAGCGTCGCGGCGGCGGGCGGCGCGCCGGCGGTAAAGACCTCGACAATGTGGTCGAAGGCGCGCCGATCCTCGTCCTTCGCGTTGACCAGCATGTTCATCACGATGGGAGCGCCGCCGAAATGGGTCACGCCCTCGTCGGCGATGGCATCGTAGATGGCGCGGGCGGTGATGTCGCGGCAACAGACGACAGTGCCGCCGAGCGCCGCGATCATCCAGGTGTGGCACCAGCCGTTGCAGTGAAAGAGCGGCACGATGGTCAGGTAGGTCGGGTGCATCACCAGACGCCAGCTCACGATCTGGCCCATCGCGTTCAGATAGGCGCCGCGATGGTGATAGACGACGCCCTTGGGCCGCCCGGTGGTGCCCGAGGTATAGTTCAGCGCGAGGCTTTCCCATTCGTCCTCGGGCAGGATCCAGTCGAAATCGGGATCGGCCTCGGCCAGGATGTCTTCGTATTCGGGGAAGTCGCCGAAGTCGTGCACGCCCTCGGGATCGTCGCCGACCTCGATGATGATGGGGCGCTCGCCCTCCATGTCCTCCAGCGCATCGGCCGCGAGCGGCAGGAATTGCGGATCGACCAACAGCACCCTGGCGCCGCCATGATCGAGGATGTAGCTGACGGTATTGGCGTCGAGCCGGATGTTGATGGTGTTCAGCACGGCCCCGCAGGCGGGCACGGCCCAGGTCGCCTCGGCCTGCGCGGGCACGTTGGGCAGCAGCGTCGCCACCACGTCGCCGGGTTTCACCCCCATCGCCGCCAGTGCCGAGGCCAGCCGGGTCACCCGGTCATGGTACTGCCGGTAGGTATAGCGGCGCTGGCCATAGACCAGCGCCACCCGGTCGGGAAAGACCCGCACCGCGCGTTTCAGAAAGGACAGCGGCGTCAGCGGCACGTAGTTCGCCGCGCATTTTTCCAGACCGGTTTCATCGGACAGCCATCCCATGGCCCACCTCCCTCGCTCGATACGATATCCCGGCCCGATCTTGGCCAGAGCCGCCGCCGGAGGGAAGGGGTCTGCGTCTCGAAGGTCGGGTCGCCGTGCGTTTTTTGCGCGCTGACAGCGGTCGTGCCGGTCGGGCCAAGCTCCCGTTCGGTCACACGTTGCCGACGACAGGCGGAATTGGTCGCCGGACCGGTGGCCCGTGCCACAAAGCCGTCGGGATCGGGTCCAATTGGGGACGGGATCGCAATTTAGAATTATTCAACCGGCGCCCGCAGAGTGGCGCCGCGTCGACCGCGTGCCGACGCTGCCCGAACCCTTGGCATAAGGGCCGCTCGGAAAGGGGGAGTAACCGCAATGGGATTCAGAATCAACTTTCATGGCAGCCGACCGGTCCCCGAAGAGGCCGAGGCTGCGGATCTGGCCACGCAGTCGCTGGCCGGGCTCGCCTGCGGGTTCAGCGCGGGCACGCGGCTTGCGACCCGCGACGGCTGGCGCCCAGTCGAGGCGTTGGTGCCCGGAGACATGGTGCTGACCTTCGACCGCGGCTCGCAGCCGATCCGGTCGGTCGAGCGCGGCTTTCTGTGGCGCGGTCCCTCGGCCTGCCCGCTGCCGCTTTGGCCTCTCGACGTGCCCGAAGGCGTGCTCGACAACACGCAGCCGCTGATGCTTCTGCCCGAACAGACCCTGCTGATCGAGTCCGATCTCGCCGAAGAGATCTACGGCGATCCGTTCGTTCGTCTTCCGGCCAGCATTCTCGACGGCGTGCTGGGCATCCGGCGGACGGCGCCGCTGCTGGGATCGTCCGTGCCGGTGGTCTCGATCGCGTTCGAGTCGCCCGAGATCGTCTATGCCAATGGCGCGGCGCTGGTGCATTGCCCGCCGCGCAAGGTCGGCGAGACGCTGTCGATCGACCGCCTGCGCGAGCTTCATTTCGAGGCGCTGGCCTGCGGTGTCATTCCTACGCTGGACGATGCCCGCCGCATCGTCGCAGCACTGGAAAGCGCGCAGGCCGGGGCGGCCTCTCCGCCCCGGCTGCCGGTGGTGCAGACCGTTCCGCTGCTCGACGCGCTTCTGATTCACGCCGCCTGAGCGTCGGGTCCGAAGCGCGCATAGAAGCTCTCGCCCGCCTCTGCCATCTCGCGCAGCAAGGCGGGCGGGGCGAAGCGGTCGCCGTGACGCTGGGCCAGGTCCTCGCAGAGAGCAACGGCTTTTGCGGCCCCCATCATGTCGAGCCAGGACAGCGGCCCGCCCGACCAGGGCGCAAAGCCCCAGCCGAGGATCGCGCCGACATCGCCTTCGCGGATGTCCATAAGCACGCCGTCCTCCAGCGCCCGCACCGCCTCCAGCACCTGCGCGAACAGCAGCCGGTGCTGCACCTCGTGCACATCCGGCTGATCCGCCGCGGGCGGGAACTTGGCGGCAAGCCCGTCCCAAAGCCCGGTCCGCTTGCCCGCCTCGTCATAGGCGTAAAAGCCGGCCTTGGCCTTCCGGCCCAGGCGACCCTCGTCGGCCAGCCAGAAGATCACTTCGTCCACGGCACCATCGGGATAGGCCTCGCCCATCGCGGTCCGGGTGGCCTTGGCGATCTTGACGCCCAGATCGATCGAGGTCTCGTCGACCAGTTGCAGCGGCCCCAGCGGCATGCCCACCAGCCGGGCCGCGTTCTCGATCAGTGCGGGCGAGACGCCTTCGGCCACCATGCGGATCCCTTCGTTCAGATAGGGGATGATGCAGCGGTTGGCGTAGAAGAAACGCGCATCGTTGACCACGATGGGGGTCTTGCGGATCTGGCGCACGAAATCGAGCGCCTTGGCCACGGCCCGGCCGCCCGTGGCCTTGCCCTTGATGATCTCGACCAGCAGCATCTTTTCGACCGGGCTGAAGAAGTGGATGCCGATGAAATCCTCGGGCCGGTGCGCCGCCTTTGCCAGATCGGTGATCGGCAGGGTCGAGGTGTTGGTTGCAATAATGCAATCCGGGCCCACCGCGGCCTGCACCTTCTTCGTGACCTCGGCCTTGATGCCCGGGTCCTCGAACACCGCCTCGACGATCAGATCGGCGCCTTTCAGCGCGTCATAATCGGTGGTTGCGGTGATGCGGTCGAGGATCTCGGCCTTCTTCTCGGGGCTGGCCTTGCCGCGCTTGATGCCCTTGTCCATGTAGGATTCTGTATAGGCGCGGCCCTTGTCGGCGGCCTCCTGGGACTGGTCGACCAGCACCACCTCGATCCCGGCCTGGGCCGAGACCAGCGCAATGCCCGCGCCCATCATGCCCGCGCCGAGGATGCCGAGCTTCTTCACCGTCTGGTCGGGCACGTCCGCTGGCCGCACCGCGCCCTTTTCCAGCGCCTCCTTGTTGATGAAGAGCGACCGGATCATCGCCGAGGAAGACGGGTTCATCAGCACATGGGTGAACCAGCGCGCTTCGATCTTCAGCGCCGTGTCGAAGGGCACCAGCGCGCCCTCGTAGACCGCGCTCAGAAGCGCCTTGGCGGCCGGGTAGACCCCCTTGGTCTTGCCATGCACCATGGCCGAGGCGCCGACGAAGGTCATGAAGCCCGCCGGGTGATAGGGCGCGCCGCCCGGCATCTTGTAGCCCTTCTCGTCCCAGGGCTTGACAATGTTCGGTTCGGACAAGACCCAGGCGCGGGCGGCCGCCACCGGGTCCTCGGCCACCTCGTCGATCAGCCCTGCGGCTTTTGCCTTCTTCGGGTCCGACAGCTTGCCTTCCAGCAGGAAGGACGAGGCCCCCATGGCACCCAGCTTTCGCACCAGCCGCGTGGTGCCGCCGCCGCCCGGGAAGATGCCGACCATGATCTCGGGCAGGCCGATCTTGGCCTTGGGATTGTCGGCGGCAAAGATCCGGTGGCAGGCCAGCGGCAGTTCAAGCCCGATCCCCAGCGCTGTGCCGGGCAGGGCGGCGGCAATCGGCTTGCCGCCCTTGTTGCGGTCGTCCATGCCCGCACGCTCGATCTTCCGCAGCAGGCCATGCAGCTGCATGAGGCCTTCGAAAAGCCCCCGCGCCGGGTCGTCGCCCGCCTCCTGTTTCATCCGGGCGATGACATTCAGGTCCATCCCGCCCGCGAAGTCCTTCTTGCCCGAGGTCAACACGATGCCCTTGACCGCCTCGTCGGCCAACGCGCTGTCGATATGGGCGTTCAGCTCTTCGATGCCGGTAAAGCTAAGCACATTCATGCTTTTGCCGGGCACATCCCAGGTGATCGTGGCGATGCCGTCCGCATCGGTCGCGTAGTGAAATTCGGTCATTCTCGCCTCCCTCAGACCCGTTCGATGATGGTTGCGGCACCCATGCCGGAGGCCACGCAAAGCGTGGCAAGCCCGGTGCCCTTGCCGGTGCGCTCGAGCTCGTCGAGCAGCGTGCCGAGGATGATCGACCCGGTCGCGCCCAACGGGTGACCCAGCGCGATGGCCCCGCCGCAGGGGTTCACGACGCCCGGGTCGACATCGAAGGCCTGCATGAAACGCAGCACGACCGCCGCGAAGGCCTCGTTCACTTCGAACAGGTCGATGTCGGAAATCTGCATGCCCGCGTCCGTCAGGATCTTCTGGGTGGCGGGCACGGGACCGGTCAGCATGATGGTCGGATCGGTGCCGATCTTGCAGGTGGCCCGGATCCGGGCGCGGGGTTTAAGCCCGTGCGCCTGACCGAACTCGGCGCTGCCGATCAGGATGCCCGCCGCGCCGTCGACGATGCCCGACGAGTTGCCCGCGTGATGGACATGTTCGATCCGTTCAAGATGGGGGTATTTCATCAGCGCGAGCTGATCGAAGCCCGGCATCATCTCGCCCATGTCCTTGAAGGACGGCTTCAGCGCGCCCAGCGTCTGCATGTCGGTGCCCGGGCGCATGTATTCGTCGCGCCCGAGGATGGTCAGCCCGTTCACGTCCTTCACGGGCACGATCGAGCGGGCAAAGCGGTCCTCCTCCCAGGACCGCGCCGCGCGCGTCTGGCTTTCGACAGCCAGCCCGTCGACATCGTCGCGCGAGAACCCATATTCGGTCGCGATGATGTCGGCCGAGATGCCTTGCGGGACGAAATAGGTCTTCATCGCCAGGCTGGGATCGACGGCGATGGCCGCCCCGTCGCTGCCCATGGCGACCCGGCCCATCATCTCGACCCCGCCCGCGATATAGGCGCGGCCCGCACCCCCCTGCACCTGGTTCGCGGCGAGGTTCACGGCCTCGAGCCCGCTGGCGCAGAAGCGGTTGATCGACAGCCCCGGGATCGATTCATCGAGCCCCGAGGCCAGCACCGCGCTCCGTGCAAGGCAGCCGCCCTGTTCGCCGACCTGGGTCGCGTTGCCCCAGATCACGTCCTCGACCGCGTGCCCCTCAAGCCCGTTCCGGTCCTTCAGCGCGTCCAGAACCACGGCCGACAGCCGCAGAGAGGTCACTTCGTGCAGGCTGCCGTCCTTGCGGCCCTTGCCCCGCGGGGTGCGCACCGCGTCGTAGATGAAAGCGTCTGTCATATGTCCTCCTCATAGAACTCTCAGGCCCGGTCGGCGGGCGAGCCGGGCATCATGTCATAGGGGTGTTTCCATCCGGGCAGCGCCTCGATCCGGCCGAGCCAGGCGTCGATGGCGGGCAGGGCCCGGCGGTCGAAGCCGAAGGGCTCGGGGTAGAACAGATAGCCGCAGCAGGCGAAATCGGCGGTGGTGGGGCCGTCGCCCACCAGCCAGTCGCGGTCCTGCAAGACGCGTTCGAGCGTCTGCAACGACGCCGTCACCCGGCCGGACAACCAGCGGATCGCCTCTTGCGGCCGTTTTTCTTCGGGCAGGAAGTTCATCATGAAGCGCAGGCTTCCGGCCTGGCCCGACATCTTGTGATTGTCCCAGAACATCCAGCGCAGCACCTCGCGCGCTTCGGCTGCATCGCGCCCGCCGAACCGGCCGGTGGTTTCGGTGACCCAGGCCTGCATCACGCCCGACTGGCTGAGAACCAGATCGCCTGCCACCATGACGGGCACCTCGCCCATCGGGTTCAGCGCAAGAAACTCGGGGCTCCGCGCGCCGCCATTGAAGAAATCGACGTAGACGGGCGTCCAGTCGATCCCGGCGAGGGTCAGGGTCAGGGCCGCCTTGTAGGCATTGCCGCTTTCCCCGAAGCAGTAGAGCTTGACCGTCATTTTCCGAGCGTCCTTCCTGTCCTGAGGGCGCGGGCCGTCCTGGCGCCGCGCCTGTTCGTCCTGTCGGGTCATGGGTATTTTTTCCAAGAAGAAGCCCGAAACGCCGTTATGGATAACCCTACGTTAGGGAGGCTTCGGGCAGTCTGGGCGCGCGGCACAGGCTGGGGAGCCGATGACCGCCCAAGGAGAAGGCCCTCCATCCCGCGGCTTCCGCCCGGCACCGCCCGGGGGCGCCGCGGGGATGGGGGGCTGACCCTGGCTCTTCTGCTTGGCGAAAATACCCAAGACGCACCGCCGGCCGCCCGGCAGCTGTCGTTCGGGCAGGGCAGGACGGTAAGGCGCGGGCAAGGACGCGTCTGCATGTCCGTGATCCGATGATCCGTGTCCGATGATGCGGGGGGGACGGCCCCGAGGGGCCGCACCGTTCAGAAATTCGCCGCGTCGAGCGCCATGACCGGCTCTGCCCCGCTGCGGATGCGCGCGAGATGCAGGGCGGTGGCGGGCAATTGCCGCGCCATGTAATAGCGCCCGGTTGCCAGCTTCGCCTCGTGGAAGGCGCGCGGGCCATGGCCCGCGGCCAGCGCCGCCTGCGAGGCCACGGCCATCTTCGACCACATGAGACCCAAGCAGACATGGCCGAAGAGATGCATGAAGTCGTAGCTTCCCGCGAGCGCGTTGGCCGGGGATTTCATGCCTTCGGCCATGAAATACATCGCCGCCGCCTGCAGGTCCTTCGAGGCCGTCTTCAACGGATCGAGGAAGCCCTCTTTCAGGGCCTCGTCGGCTTCGTGCTCCTTGGCGAAGGTCTTCACCATGTCGAAGAAGGCCATCAGCGCCTTGCCGCCATTCTGCCCGATCTTGCGGCCGACCAGATCCAGCGACTGCACCCCGTTGGTGCCTTCGTAGATCATGGTGATCCGGGCGTCGCGCACGAACTGCTCGGCGCCCGCCGCGCGGGTGAAGCCGGTGCCGCCATAGGTCTGCTGCGCCAGCACCGTCGTCTCGAATCCCTTGTCGGTCAGGAAGCCCTTGATGACCGGGGTCAGCAGCGAGATCATCGCCTCGGCGTCAGGGTCCTGCATCCGGTGGGCGCGGTCGATCATCTGCGCGCCCCAGAAAGTCAGGGCCCGGGCGCCCTCGAGGAAGCTCTTCTGATCCATCAGGTTGCGCCGCACGTCGGGGTGCACGAGGATCGGGTCGGCCGGGCCTTCGGGGTTGGACGGATCGCCCAGCGCCCGGCCCTGCAGCCGTTCCTGCGCGAAGGCCAGCGCGTTTTGATACGCGACCGCCCCTTGCGCATAGCCCTGAAGGCCCACGCCCAGGCGGGCCTCGTTCATCATGGTGAACATGGCGCGCATGCCCTTGTGTTCCTCGCCGACGAGAAAGCCGGTCGCGCCGTCGTAGTTCATCACGCAGGTGGCGTTGGCATGGATGCCCATCTTGTGTTCCAGCCCGCCGCACATAAGGGCGTTGCGCCGGCCCGGGTTGCCGTCCTCGTCGGGCAGGAATTTCGGCACGATGAAGAGCGAGATGCCCTTGATGCCCTCGGGCCCGCCGGGGATGCGCGCCAGCACCAGATGGACGATGTTCTCGGTCAGATCGTGTTCGCCCGCCGAGATCCAGATCTTGGTGCCGGTGATCGCATAGCTGCCGTCGCCCTGCGGCTCGGCCCTGGTGCGGATCAGACCCAGATCGGTGCCGCATTGCGGCTCGGTCAGGTTCATCGTGCCCGACCAGGTGCCCGCGACCATCTTGGGCACATAGGTCGCCTTCTGCTGGTCCGAGCCATGCGCGAGGATCGCCGACATCGCGCCGTGGCTCAGCCCCTGATACATGTTGAAGGCCATGTTGGCCGAAACGAACATCTCGCCCACCGCCGAGTTGATCAGGTAGGGCATGTTCTGGCCACCGACCTCTTCGGGCATGTCGAGCCCGATCCAGCCGCCCGCGCAGATCTGGTCATAGGCGTCCTTGAAGCCCTTGGGCGTGCGCACCACGCCATTGTCCCAGTGGCAGCCTTCGGCGTCGCCGGTCGCGTTCAGCGGCGCCAGAACTTCGGCGGCAAGCTTGCCGGCCTCGCCCAGGATCGCCCCGGTGAAATCGGGGTCGAGCTCGGCATAACCGGGGATGTCGGACGCGCTGATCTTCAGCACGTCATGCAGCAGATACTGCATGTCCTCGGTCGGTGGAGTGTAGATCGGCATGCGTTCCTCCCTTGAACGTCATCCCAACCGCAACGGTCACTCGGCGGCGGGTTTCCTCTTGTCGAAATCGGCCAGCTTCCTCTCTCCCCAGGAGATCTGGCCTTTCAGTTCCGATATGGCGTCGTCCAGTTCCAGACGTTGCCGTTCCATGACCGCCAGCCGTTCCCGGGCCAGCTCGCAGGTGCGACGGAATTGCGTCTCCTGTCCGTCGTCCAGATCGTAGAGGTCCAGCATCTGCCGGATCTCCTCGAGGCTGAAGCCGAAGCGCTTGCCGCGCAGGATCAGCTTGAGCCTGGCCCGGTCGCGCCGACCGTAAAGCCGCCGCTGGCCCTCGCGCAGGGGGGAGATCAACTCCTTGGACTCGTAAAACCGCAACGTGCGCGCGGTCACTTCGAAAGCATCGCACATCTGGCGAATAGTCATTAACTCGTCGGTCATTGGTCGTCCGGATACGTCACTCAGAACTCTGACCTGCGCCCTTTCGGACGGCAAGACAAGGCCTGCTGACGTTTACGTAAACGTAACGCTGCGTCGCAAAATGTCGAGACGGGAAGAGGGGTCAGATCTTGCCGGCGGATGCGGCGTCGCGCAAGGATCGCAGCTCTTTGATCGAGCTGTCGAGCTGGTCGCGCTGTTCGCTGAGAACGCCGAGCTGGCGGTCGGCCATCTGGACCAGCGCGGCCATCTGCGCCTCGCTGCCCTGCTCGTCATAGATCAGCAGCCACTGCCGGATTTCCTCGAGGCTGAAGCCGAACCGGCGTGCTCGGAGGATCAGAGTCATGCGCGCCACTTCCCGCGGACCATAGAAGCGGGCGCGTCCATCCTTGGTGGGGCTCAGCAGTTCGATGTATTCGTAGTACCGCAACGTGCGCGGGGTCACATCGAACCGGGCGCACATCTCCTTGAAACTCAGACGTTCGTCCGCCATCGCCTAAAACTACCAGCCACTTCCGTGCTACTAGCTAAGGCAAATCCGGGGCGCGGATCAATTCGGTTATATGCCTCATAAGGCTTGTTTTTTGACGCACCGCCGAAAATGGCGGTTCCGCAGCGTCAGGTGCCCTCCGGGGGTTCCGAAAATCGGAACGAATGGTGCCGTCCAGAACCGGCGGCGCAGGCCGTCACTGCCCGGAATTGCGCCGGAACGACTGCGAAGTCCCGGAAAATGCGGGCAATCCGGGTCAGGGCTTCCACCGCGCGGTCGTCCTGCCGGACAGGTGTCGCCAATTGGCGACAGCCTGCGGATTTTTACACTTGCAGGGCAGGGGGGCAGACCCAATAACCGGAGCGTTGACCAGAGGAGACAGAGGTGAGCGACACCAGCTCGGACGCGGCGCCGGAAGCGGCGCGGGACGCCGCCGAAGATATGGCGGCAGGGGCAAAGGCGGATGTGGCGCGGCGGTTCATCGAGCAGATCCCCCATGCCCATGCGCTGGCAATGCGGATCGATCAGCTGGGCGAGGGCCGGGCCGAACTGTCGATGCCCTACGATTCGCGTCTGGTGGGCGACCCGCGCAACGGGGTGATCCATGGCGGCGCGGTTTCGGCGCTTCTGGACACCTGCGGCGGCACCGCCGTTCTCAGCCATCCCGAAGGGCCGGCGCATACGGCGACGATTTCGTTGCGGATCGACTACATGCGCGCCGCGACCCCGGGTCAGCGGCTGGTGGCGCGGGCGGAATGCTATCATGTGACCCGCTCGGTGGCCTTCGTGCGGGCGACCGCGACCGATGACGACCGCGGCCATCCGGTGGCGACCGCGACCGGTACCTTCACCGCCGATGGAGGCGCCGAATGAGCCGCGCCGCGCCCGAACCCGTTCAGATCGTCAAGCAGCGGCGCGACGCGGCGCTGTCTGCGCTGGTCGACGGGCTGCCCTATGCGCGTTTCCTCGGGATCTCGTTCGACCGGCGCGGCGACGAGCTGACCGGCGTTCTGGGATTTCACGAGGCCCTGATCGGCAATCCCGAACTGCCGGCGCTGCATGGCGGCGCGACCGCCGCCTTTCTGGAGGTCACGGCCATTGTCGGGCTGTCCTGGGCGATGATCTGGGACGATCTCGAACGCGGGATGCTCGATGCCGCGACGCTGACCCCCGAAACCCTGCCGCGGCTGCCCAAGACCATCGACTTCACCGTCGATTACCTGCGGCCCGGCCTGCCGCGCGACGCCTATGCGAGGGCCCGCGTCAACCGGTCGGGGCGGCGGTATGCCAGTGTCCATGTCGAGGCCTGGCAGGACAACCGCGCCCGGATTTTTGCGCAGGCGACCGGCCATTTCCTGATGCCGCCGCGCGATGGCTGAGGCGGTGCTCCGCCCGGACCGGGACGCGCTCGCTGATCTCGGCCATCGCCGGGTTCTGGCCATCGCGCTGCCCATCGTGCTGTCGAACCTGACCGTTCCGATCCTCGGTGCGGTCGACACCGCCGTGGTCGGTCAGATCGGCGCGGCGGCCCCGATCGGCGCGGTCGGCGTGGGCGCGGTGGCGCTGGCCTCGGTCTACTGGGTGTTCGGCTTTCTGCGCATGGGCACGACCGGACTGACTGCCCAGGCGCGGGGCGCGGGCGATGCGGCCGAGGTGGCCGCGATGCTGTCGCGCGCGCTGATGATCGGGCTGGTCGCGGGGCTTGCCCTGATGGCCTTGCAGATGCCGCTGATCGCCGCCGCGCTGGGCCTTGCCCCCGCCAGCGCCGAGGTCGAGCACATGGCGCGCCAGTACATGGCGATCCGGATCTGGTCGGCCCCGGCCACCATCGCGCTTTACGGCATCAACGGCTGGCTGATCGGGCAGGAGCGCACCCGCGCGGTTCTGGCGATCCAGCTCTGGATGAACGGGCTCAATGTCGGGCTCGACCTGCTTTTCGTGCTGGCGCTGGGCTGGGGAGTGCCGGGGGTGGCGCTGGCCACCTTCCTGGCCGAATGGTCTGGCCTGGCGCTGGGGCTCTGGTTCTGCCGCGACGCGTTTCGCGGCACCGCCTGGCGGGACTGGGCGCGGGTGTTCGACCGGGTGCGGCTGCGCCATATCGCCGGGGTGAATAGCGACATCCTGATCCGGTCGCTGCTGCTGCAGGGGATCGTGCTGTCCTTCCTCTTCCTCGGGGCGGGCTTCGGCGACGTGTCGCTGGCGGCCAATCAGGTGCTGCTGCAGTTTCTGAACATCACCTCCTATGCGCTGGACGGGTTCGCCTTTGCCGCCGAATCGCTGGTCGGTCAGGCGATGGGCGCGGGATCTGTGCTGGCGCTGCGCCGGAGCGCGGTGCTGACCAGCCTCTGGGGCCTGCTGTCGGTCGTGGTTCTGGCCGCGGTCTTCGCCGGATGGGGCGGGGTCCTGGTGGATCTGATGACCACCGCGCCCGAGGTGCGGGCCGAGGCGCGGGTGTTCCTGCCCTACATGGTGGCCGTCCCGGTCGCGGGCATCGGCGCCTGGATGCTTGACGGCATCTTCATCGGCGCCACCCGGACCGCGGACATGCGCAACATGATGGTGATCTCGGCCGCGATCTATGCCGCCGCCGTGGCCCTGCTGTTGCCGCTTTTCGGCAATCACGGGCTCTGGCTGGCGCTTTTGCTGTCCTATGTCGCGCGCGGCGTCACGCTGGGGCTGCGCTATCCGGCGCTCGAGGCGGTGGTCCGCCGCCGCCAGGCGGCCTGACGGCCCGATGCCCTCGGGCTAGAGGATTTCGTCCTCGTCAAACAGCGGTTCGGCCGCGACCTCGCTGGCCCAGGTGCCGATCCGGTCCTCGGCCCGGTCGGCGGCCGCGATCGCGGCCAGATGAAAGACCGCGTTGCCCTCGTTCACCACCGGCAGGATGGCGCGGCCGACGATGATGCCGGGTTCCGAGGCGCGGATCTCGGCCTCGATCTCGCCGAACGGGTCCGAGACCATCGCCAGCAGATCGCCCGCCTCGACGACGTCCCCTTCGGACCGGTAGGTGCGCAAGAGCCCGCCCTGCGGCGCCCTGAGCCAGCGCGACACCCGGCAGTCGAGCGGCGCGCGCCGCGCCTTCGGCACGCCCTTTGCCGGGATCATGCCCCGGTCGAACATCACCCGCAGCACGCCCGACAGCCCGGCCCTGACCGCCACCTCGTCGAAGCGCAGCCCCTCGCCGCCTTCGTACAGCAGCATCTGCACGCCCATCCGCGCTGCCGTCTCGCGCAGCGAGCCATGCCGTGCCTCGGAGGTCAGCACCACCGGCGCGGCGAAGACCCGCGCCAGCCGGGCCAGCTCGGGATCGTCCGGCACCACGCGGACCTGCGGCAGGTTCGTGCGATGGACCGCGGCCGAATGCAGGTCGATGCCGATTTCGCAGCGCGCGACCACCTCGTCGACCAGAAGATGCGCCAGCCGCGAGGCCATCGAGCCGCCCGACGACCCGGGAAAGCAGCGGTTGAGGTCGCGCCGGTCGGGCAGGTATCGCGACAGGTTGAGAAAGCCGAAGGCGTTGACGATGGGAATGGCGATCAGCGTGCCGCGCAGCGCGCCAAGCGCGGGCAGGCTCAGCAGCCGCCGGACGATCTCGACCCCGATCACCTCGTCGCCATGCACGCCCGCGGTCACGAACATCGCGGGGCCGGGGCGGCGGCCATGCACGACATGGGCCGACATGGTGACGGGGGTGTGGTCCGAAAGCACCGACACGGGCAGGTCCACCGTGCGGCGGGTGCCAGGCAGAACGGTTGCGCAGCCGAGCGTGAAGCCCTCTCGCGGGGTCATCTGGCGTCTGGGGAAAGGGACCTCATCGTCACGGGATAGCGCCGTGCCGGGGGGGCTGGCAAGAGCCACGGCGCGTCGGGCCCCCGGGGGACGCATTGACAGTGGCGGGCGCGGTCCCCATTGATGAGAGGCGTTCTGGTGCTCCCGCAAGGGAGTGAAAAGGGAAGCCGGTGCAAGTCCGGCGCTGCCCCCGCAACTGTCAGCGGCGAGCCCCCGCCCCGAGCCGCCACCGGCCCCGGCATCCGCCCGGCCGGGAAGGCGGGCGGATCGGCCGAGACCCGCAAGCCAGGAGACCTGCCAGCGCGCCGAACCGCCCCCGGGCGGCGGGTCCGGAGGCCGGGCGCATGTGCCATGCGCCCCCTGCCTGTCGGCCCGCAGATGCCCTCGGGGCCAGCGGCCGCGGTTCGCCTGCGATATGGGGCGCGGCCTTCACCTTGTCCCTGACCGGCCCGGGGCGGGCCCGGCCAGGGGTGCCGACCGGAAGGAGTTGCGCCGTGCAACCCAAGGATCTGACCTCGAACGAGGCCTTCAAGGGCTTCACCAATACCCAATGCCCGTTCCTGCCCTGCCATCCGGGCGTCGAGCGCGAGTTCAACTGCCTGTTCTGCTACTGCCCGCTGATCGCCTATGAATGCCCCGGGCCGTATCAGGTCTACACCGATGCCAACGGGCTGACCCGCAAGGACTGTTCGGCCTGCACCTTGCCCCATGACGGCTACCGGCAGTCCTGGGGCTTCATCCAGCGCTGGCTGGAATATCCGCAGCCCTGGTCGGGCAAGCCGCAGACCGACCCGCCGATGCGCCGCCCGCGCCCCCAAGGCGACGGGACCGCCGACTGACGCTGAGGGCGACCGGCCCGGACCGCTTTGACCGCGCCGGTCCCATTCCTGGTCGGGATGGGGGCGAGACATGGCTCAGGCATCGTTCCGGCGCGGCGAGGACCCGCTTCGGGCATGGTTTTCAAGAATTCGCCGCATTCCTTGCTGCATCGCGGCAGCGGCCTTAATCAAACGGCAAGCTTTATTGACGACATCTGCCGCCCGGGTCGTCAGCGGGGGCGGGGGCCTTTTCGCGCAACATCCGGGCCGAAGGGCAGACCGTGGCATATTTCCGATCCGACAAGGACCATCCCTATCTTCTGGCCGAGCTTGCGGCCGAATTCCGCGCCATCGGCCGGTCCTTGCCCACGGCGCCCGTCCAGCTTGCCGAAACCGGGGCATTCAGCGTGGGTTACGACGGGCCCAACAATTTCCACGTGATCCCCAACGCCTATTTCCCGGCGTACTTTGCCTGGATGAACGACGGCGATGACACGATCACCGGTGGCTGGGGCGCTGATGCGCTGTTCGGCAATGGCGACCGCGACCGGATCTGCGGGATGGGAGGCGACGACACCCTGGTCGGCGGGGACGACGATGACGTGCTTTATGGCGGCGACGGTGACGATGCTCTGTTCGGGGGCGGCGGCAACGATCTTCTGGTCGGCGGGGCCGGGTCCAACCTGCTGAGCGGCGGCGACGGCGACGACGTGCTCGATACCCGCTTCGGGTCGCAGCGTGACCCGGGCATCAGCGACTGGGCCGCGTTTCGCGCGGGCAAGCTTGCCGCAGGCGATGTGCTTTTCGGGGGCGCGGGCAACGACACGCTGGAGAGTTCCTATGGCGATGACCGGCTTGACGGCGATGCGGGCAACGATGTGCTGCGCGGCTGGGACGGCGACGATCGGCTGGAGGGGGGCGCGGGCGACGACCGGCTGACCGGCGACAATGGCAAAGACCGGCTGGTCGGCGGCGACGGGCGCGACACGCTCAGCGGCAATCTGGGCGACGACACGCTGGAGGGCGGTGCGGGCGAGGACCGGATCGAGGCGGGAAACGGCGATGATGCGATCGACGGCGGGGCCGATCGCGACGTCATTTACGGCGGCAATGGCAGCGACCAGATCATGGCCGGGTCCGGCAATGACTGGGTCGATCCGGGCGCGGGCGACGATGTGGTGATGCTGGGAGCGGGCGACGATTTCGTGGCCGCCATCGACGACTTCGGGCGCGGCAACGACCAGATCCATGGCGGGGCGGGCAATGACTGGATCCATGGCGGGCGCGGCGACGACCTGCTGAACGGTGGCGCCGGGCGCGACCTGCTGATCGGCGGTCCCGGCGCCGATATCTTCGAGTTTCGCGGGGCCTCCGGGGGCGACACCATTGCCGATTTCGGCCCCGCCGACCGGCTGCATATCCAGCAGGGGATCAACGGGTTGGGCCGTTTCGATGCCGCCGATCTTGGGGCACGGATCACCGCGACGCCGGTCGGCAGCTATCTCGATCTGGGCGAGGAGAACGGACTCTTCTTTCTGGGAGTGACCGGCCACGCCCTTGGCGACATGCTGGAAACCCAGATGGTCTTCCTCTGAGGCGCCGCCGTCCCGGCGCCTCTGCCCCTAGAAATCCAGAGAGTTCCGTTCGCGGTAGCCCTGCAGGAAGCTTGCCAGCCGCTGATCGGTCGGGTGCTGGAAGATCTCGCGCGGGGCGCCTGCTGCGACCAGCTCGCCGCGCTCCATGAACACCACCCGGTCGGCGACATGGGCGGCAAAGCCCATCTCGTGGGTGACGACGACCATGGTCATGCCCTCGGCGGCAAGCTGCTTCATCACCGCCAGAACCTCGCCCACAAGCTCGGGGTCGAGCGCGCTGGTCGGTTCGTCGAACAGCATGATCCGGGGCTGCATGGCGATGGCGCGGGCGATGGCCACGCGCTGCTGCTGGCCGCCCGACAGCCGGCTGGGATGGTTGGCTTCCTTGTCGGCCAGCCCGACCTTGGCCAGTGCCTCGCGCGCGCGCGCGGTCGCCTCGGCGCGCTTCAGCCCGCGCACCCGTTCCAGCCCCTCGGCCACGTTCTGCAGCGCGGTCATGTGCGGCCAGAGGTTGAACTGCTGGAACACCATGCCGATGTCGCACCGCATCTCGCGCAGGCGCCGCCCGGACATCCGCTTGCCTCCGGGGGTCTCGTAGCCGATCAGCCGGTCGTCGATGCGGACCTCGCCGCTGTCATATTCCTCAAGGAAGTTGATGCAGCGCAAAAGCGTCGACTTGCCCGAGCCGGACGGCCCGATCAGGCAGGTCACCTTGCCGGGGGGAATGTCGAGCGTGATGTCCTTCAGGGCCTGGAAGTCGCCATAGAACTTGTTGACCGCGCGCAGATGCGCCGAAGCAGGAGAGGTGGCGGTGGGCTCGAGGGACATCGGTCAGCTTTCTTCGAGAAGATAGTGGGTGAAGCGGCGTTCGAGGCGGCGGCCGAACCGCGAGATGACCTCGACGAAGCCCCAGAAGAACAGCGCGAGGATCAGGATCGGCAGCACGAAGGCGAAGGTCTCGCTCATCATGGTCTGGGTCTGGAACATGATCTCGGGCACGGTGATCATCGACAGGATGACGGTTTCCTTGGTCAGGATGATCGCGAAATTCACCAGCGCGGGCAGGGCCGAGACCATCATCACCGGCAGCATGATGCGCCAGACGATGGTGCGCCCGGGCAGGCCGATGGCACGGGCGGCCTCGATCTGGCCCTTGGGCACGGCATCGAAGCCCGCGCGCAGGATCTCGGTGAAATAGGCGGCGCCGTAAAGCGACAGCCCAAGCACGCCCGCGGGCAGCGCGTCGAGCCTCAGCCCGATCAGCGGCCCGCCATAGTACAGCACGAAAAGCTGGACGAGGAAGGGCGTGCCGCGGATGAATTCGACATAGGCCCGGATCGGCCAGCCGATCCAGAACCGAGGCCCGAAGCGTCGGGCCATTTCGAGGAAGAACCCCAGCACGAGCCCGCCCACGGTGCCCAGCACCCAGGTCAGAAGCGTCAGCCCGAAGCCGGTCAGAAGGTCGGGGCCGTAGCGGTGCAGCATCTCCAGCATCAGACCGTCAGCCTCCGTTCCAGAAGCCGCCCGGCCGCGGCGATCACCAGGTTGATCGCGAGATAAAGGAAGGCGGCGGCGAGGTAGATCTCGAGATAGCGATAGGTCGAGGAGGCGATCGACTGGCTCATCCGGGTGATCTCGACGATGCCGACGACGGTCACCAGCGAACTGGCCTTCACCAGCAGGATCAGCTCGTTGACGATGGCGGGCAGGCCGATCTTGAGCGCCTGCGGCAGCAAGACCCGGACCCAGAGATCGCCCGGGCTCATGCCGATGGCCAGCGCGGCTTCGGCCTGGCCCTTCGGAATGGCGTTGATCGAGCCGCGCAGCACCTCGGAGAGGTAAGCTGCGGCGCAAAGCCCGACGGTCAGCACGGCAGCGGCCAGAGGCGGCACGTTGATGCCGACGACCGGCAGCAGGTAATAGGCCACGAGCAGCTGGATCAGCAGCGGTACGCCGCGAAAGAAGCTGACGTAAAGCCCGGCGGCCCGCCGCAGCGCGGTCCGTTTCGACAGCGCCGCCGCGCACAGAAGCGCGCCGAGGATCAGCCCCTGTGCACAGCCCAGGACCGATATCAGCAGCGTGTAGCGCGCGGCGCCCAAAAGCGTCGGCAGGTTTTCGACGATGGTCTGAAAGGAAAACACGGACGGCCCGCTCCCTGGCTTGTGGGCGGGCCGGAGGCGATCCGGCCCGCATCGGTCGCGTCAGAGCTCGGGCATTTCCTGCGGCAGCTCGGTCGCGGCGCCGAACCATTTCTCCTGCAGCGCGGCCATCCGGCCGTCATCCTGGATCTTGATCAGCGCCTCGTTGATCGCAGCGACCAGCGTGTCGCCTTCGCCCTTGCGCGCGACCCAGGCGAAATAGGTGGGCTTGCCGAAGGGCGGCTTGACGACCGAGAACTGTTCGGGCCGGGTCTTGGCGAGATAGTCGAGCAGCGGCGCCGAGCCCGCCACCGCGTCGAGACGGCCGGTCATCAGGTCGGCATAGGCCTCGTCGGGAGTGCCGTATTCCTTGATCTTGATGCCGCCGATCTTTTCGCCATAGGCCTCGAGCTGGGCCTGCTGGGCGGTGCCCTTCTGCACGCCGACGGTCTTGCCCTTGGCATCTTCGGGCGCGGTCATGTCGCCGCCGGTGCGCTGCACGAAGGCCACGGTGGAATCCGAGATCGGCAGGGTGAAGGCGTAGCGCTCGGCGCGCTCGGCCGTCATCGTCACCGGGGCCAGAACGAAGTCGAACTTGCTGACCTCGAGGCCCGGCAGGATCGAGGTCCAGGGCAGGTCCTGATATTCGGGGGTGACGCCCAGCTCCTTGGCGATCTCGTCGAAGAGGTCGCGGTCGAAGCCCACATATTCGCCCTTCTCCAGCATGTCGAAGGGGGCATAGTGCATCTCGGTCGCGGCGACGATCTTGCCCGCGGCCTTGATGTCGGACAGCTGGTCGGCCAGCGCGCCGGATGCGGTCAGAGTCAGGGCGCTGAGCCCGAAAAGCGCGGATTTCAGCGAAAGACGAAGCGTCATGTTTCTCTCCTGTTGGCGGGGCTGGTCGTGTTGGCCGGCGTCCCGCCCCGAGGGCGCCGGAAAAGTCTGGCCCGGCGCCGGATCGACCGGCACCGGGCGGTTCATGGCGTCATGCGCAGGCAGATGGCAAGCATCGGCCCGTCTCCGGCAGTGCCGCCCAGGTCCCGTCCCGGATCGGACATGAGCGCCTCGCCGGGTGCAAGGGCAAAACCGGCGACCGCCACGGGCTTTTGCCGTGCGATCAACGCCCGCGTGTCCGGCGGGGCCGGAACGCCTGCCGAAACGGCAATAACCGCATGCGCGGCCCGGCCGCGCCGGGTCATGACGTTGAAATCGAGGATCGATCCGGCGCCCAGCCGGGCCGTCACCGGCGCCTCGCCCGGGAAGGACAGCGGGCCCGAGTCTTCGCTCAGGTCCACGCTGCCCCCGCCGAAATCGAGGCGCATGCCCCGGCCCGCCAGCACCGTCAGGGTGCGGTCGATGCCGGGAAAGGTCGAGAACGGGCCGTCAGAGGCGACCTCGGCCAGGCTCATCCGCCACAGCATGTCCGGAAAGCCCGCGCCTTCGGGGAAGGCCGCCAGTTCCCAGGTCAGCCCGCCCCCGTTCTTCCAGGGCGCGGGCGTCAGATCGCTGCGGCGGATATGCCTCATTTCAGGATGCCCGGCAGGGTCAGCCCGTGCTCGCGCGCGCAGTCTATCGCGATTTCGTAGCCCGCATCGGCATGGCGCATGACGCCGGTCGCGGGGTCGTTCCAGAGCACGCGTTCAAGCCTGCGGTCGGCCTCTTCCGTGCCATCGCAGCAGATCACCATGCCCGCGTGCTGGCTGAACCCCATGCCGACGCCGCCGCCATGATGCAGCGACACCCAGGTCGCGCCCGAGGCGGTGTTCAGAAGCGCATTCAGGAGCGGCCAGTCGCTGACCGCGTCGGACCCGTCCTTCATCGCCTCGGTCTCGCGGTTGGGCGAGGCGACAGAGCCGCTGTCCAGATGGTCGCGGCCGATCACGACGGGGGCTTTCAGCTCGCCGTTGCGCACCATCTCGTTGATCGCAAGCCCGGCCCGGTGCCGGTCGCCCAGCCCGATCCACATGATCCGCGCGGGCAGGCCCTGGAAGGCGATCCGTTCGCGCGCCATGTCGAGCCAGCGATGCAGCCCGGCATTCTCGGGGAACAGTTCCTTCATCTTCGCGTCGGTCTTGTAGATGTCCTCGGGATCGCCCGACAGGGCGGCCCAGCGGAACGGCCCCACGCCCCGGCAGAACAGCGGCCGGATATAGGCCGGCACGAAGCCCGGGAAGGCGAAGGCATCCTCGAGCCCTTCTTCCAGCGCCATCTGGCGGATGTTGTTGCCGTAATCGAGGGTCGGGATGCCCGCATTCCAGAAGCCCACCATCGCCGCGACATGGTCCTTCATGCTGGCCCGGGCGGCCGTCGCGACGCCCTTGGGGTCGCTCTCCTGCCGGGCGCGCCACTCGGCCACGGTCCAGCCCTTCGGCAGATAGCCGTGGAACGGGTCATGGGCCGAGGTCTGGTCGGTGACGATGTCGGGCCGGCCGTTCGGCAGCGGCTCGCCCGCCTGCATCCGGCGCAGGATCTCGGGGAAGACATCGGCGGCATTGCCGATCAGCGCGACCGACTTGGCTTCGCCCGCCTCGGTCCAGCGCCCGATCATCGCCAGCGCCTCGTCGAGGCTGTGGGTCTTCTCGTCGCAATAGCGGGTGCGGATGCGGAAGTCCGCGTGATCCTCGTCGCATTCCACCGCCAGGCAGCAGGCGCCCGCCATCACCGCGGCCAGCGGCTGCGCGCCGCCCATGCCGCCAAGACCGCCGGTCAGGATCCACTTGCCCCTGAGATTGCCGTCATAATGCTGACGCCCGGCCTCGGCGAAGGTCTCGTAGGTGCCCTGCACGATGCCCTGCGCGCCGATATAGATCCAGGACCCGGCGGTCATCTGGCCGTACATCGCCAGGCCCTTGCGGTCGAGCTCGTTGAAATGCTCCCAGGTGGCCCAGTGCGGCACGAGGTTCGAATTGGCGATCAGCACGCGCGGGGCGTCGCGATGGGTGCGGAAGACGCCCACGGGTTTGCCCGACTGCACCAGCATGGTCTGGTCGTCCTCGAGCGATTTCAGGGTCTCGACCATCAGGTCGAAATCCTGCCAGGTGCGCGCGGCGCGGCCGATGCCGCCATAGACCACCAGCTCATGCGGGTTCTCGGCCACGTCGGGATGCAGGTTGTTCATCAGCATCCGCATCGGTGCCTCGGTCTGCCAGCTTTTCGCGGTGATCTCGGGGCCCGTCGGCGGGAAGATGTCACGGGTGTTGTGGCGCGGATCGGTCATGGATCGGGTCCTTTCGGAAGCTCAGGCCAGAAGACGGCCGGCAATGATGTTGCGCTGGATCTCGGACGAGCCCTCATAGATGCGCATGATGCGCAGGTCGCGGGCATGGCGTTCGAGCGGGAAATCGTGGGTGTAGCCGTAGCCGCCATGGATCTGGAGCGCGGTATCGGCGATCCGGCCCGCGGCCTCGGAAGCGTAGAGCTTGGCCTTCGAGGCGGCGGTGGTGAAGCGCAGCCCCGCCTGCCGCTGCCGCGCGGCCTCATGGCCCAGAAGCTCGGCTGCGGACAGTTCGGTCGCCATGTCGGCCAGCATCCACTGGATGCCCTGCCGATTGGCGAGCGGCTCGCCGCCGATGATGCGGGATTTGGCCCAGTCGCGGGCCTCGGACAGGGCCGCCCGGGCGATGCCCACGGCCATGGCCGCGACCTCGGTCCGGCCATTGTCGAGCACCTTCATCGCGATCTTGAAACCCGAGCCCTCGGGGCCGACGCGGTTGGCATCGGGCACGGTCACGTCGAGATCGAGCTCCCAGACATGGCCGCCCTTCAGACCCATGGTCTGCTCGACCCGGCCGGGCACGAGACCCGGCGTGCCCTTCTCGACCACGAAGGCCGAGATCCCGCGATGGCCTGCCTCGGGGTCGGTCACGCAGAAGACGACGACGAAATCGGCAACGCCGCCATTCGAGATGAAGCATTTCCGGCCCTTGATATGCCAGCTCTCGCCGTCCCTTGTGGCGCGGGTGCGCATGTCGGCCGGGTCCGAGCCCGCATTGGGTTCGGTCAGCCCGAAGGCGCCCAGCATCCGGCCCTCGGCCGCCGCCGGCAGGAAGCGCGCGCGGATCGCGTCATCGCCGCCCAGCAACAGGCTGTCGGTCGCGAGGAAATGCGCGGTCAGCGCCGAGACGGTCGAGCCGCAGCCGCCCGCGACCGCCGCGACCGCCTCGAAAAGCGCATGCGCCGAGATGTCGGCGCCGCCCCAGCGCTCGGGCAGGTTCGCGCCCATCATGCCGGTCTCGGCCAGCGCCGCCAGCTGGGCATGGACAAAGGCGCCCGTGCGGTCGGTCTCGGCCGCCTGCGGGGTCAGCACCTCGGCGGCAAACCGCTCCAGCATGTCGAGGAACTGGCATTCCTCGGCGCTCAGCAGATGGTCGAACTCACGCATCCTCATACTCCCTGACAATTCCGGCGGCCACCAGCCCCGCGATCTGGTCCTGATCGAGCCCGAGCCCTTCCAGCACCGCGCGGGTGCCGCTGCCCAGTGCGGGCGCGCCGGTTTCGGCCAGCGGCGCCTGGCCATCGAAGCGGACCGGCTGGCCCACCACCGGGGCCTTGCCCAGCCGGGGATGGGGCAGCTCGCTTACCAGCCCGCGCGCGGCGGCATGATCCGAGCCGAGCTGATCGGCCAGCGTCAGGATCGGCGCGGCGGGCACCTTGGCAGCCGACAGCGCCGCGACCGCATCGGCGGCGGGGCGGGGGCCGGTCCAGGCCTCGATCATGGCGCGGATCTCGGGCTCATGCGCGGTGCGCAGTTCGTCGGTGGCAAAGCGCGGATCCTCGGCCGCCTCGGGTCTTCCGATCGCGGCGCAGAGACCCGCGAACTGGCGCGGGCTGAGAACGGCGATGACCACATGGCCATCTGCGGTGCGGAAGGCGCCGAACGGGGTCGAGAACGGGTGGCGGTTGCCGACGCGGGCCACCGGGGCCTTCGCGTAAAGATGAAGCGCATGGCTGGTCGGCAGCATCGCCACCAGACAATCGAGCATCGCGACATCGAGCGTCGCGCCCTTGCCGCTGCGGCCCCGGCCGACAAGGGCTGCCAGGATCGCGATGACGGCGTAAAGCCCCGCCGCGACATCGCCGAGCGCCTCGCCTACCTTCAGCGGCGCGCCGTCTTCCTCGCCGGTCGCGTCCATCCAGCCCGACATCGCCTGCACGACGATGTCATAGGCGGGCAGGTCCGCCGCGGGGCCCGACTGCCCGAAGCCCGAAATCGCGCAATGGACGAGGCCGGGATTGTCGCGGCGCAGATCCTCGGCGCCAAGCCCCAGCCGTGCGGCGACGCCGGGGCGGAAATTCTCGACCACCACGTCGCACCCGGTGGCAAGCTGGCGCGCCAGCGCCTGCCCCTCGGGCGCCTTGAGGTCCAGAACCACCGAGTGCTTGCCGCGATTGGTCAGCGAGAACAGCGCGGATTCGCCTTCGCGGAACGGGCCGATATGGCGGTATTCGTCGCCTCGGGGCGGCTCGATCTTGATCACCTCGGCGCCCAGATCGGCAAGGATCGCGGTCGCGAAGGGGCCTGCAAGGACCCGGGTCAGATCGAGGATGCGGAGGCCTTCCAGCGGCTTCACGAGGACAGCTCCGGCGCCAGCGCCTCGATCCGGGCGAGGATCGCGGCCAGATGCGGGCGCAACCGCGCGGCCTTGTCGGGGTCGAGCGCGAAGGGCGCGGCCTCGGTGGTCAGGTGACACGATTGCGTCAGTTCCATCTGGATCGCATGCACCCCGGTTTCGGGCCGCCCGTAATGGCGCGTGGTCCAGCCACCCTTGAAGCGTCCGTTCAGCACATGGGTATAGCCCTCGGCCCCGGCGCAGACGCTTGCGGCGGCTTCGGCAATGGCGGGCGCGCAGGTCGTGCCATTGGCGGTGCCGATGTTGAAATCGGGCAGGGTGCCCTCGAAGAGATAGGGAATGACCGAGCGGATCGAGTGGCAGTCATAGAGGATCGCGACGCCATGGCGGGCGCGGACGCGCGCGATCTCGGCGGCAAGGGCGGCGTGATACGGGGCGTGGAACGCGGCCAGCCGCCGGGCGGTCTCGGCCGCGTCGGGGGCGGTGTCCCAGATCGGTTCGCCGTCGAAATCGGTCAGCGGCACCAGACCGGTGGTGTTCTGCCCGGGATAGAGGCTTTCATCCTCGGGCGGGCGGTTGGCGTCGATCACGTAGCGGTGGAAGGTGGCGCGCACCGTGGTCGCCCCGGGCAGGAGCCCATCGTAAAGCTCATGCACATGCCAGTCGGTATCGGTCAACTCGCGCCCGCGGGCGTTCAGCCGGGCGAGGATGTCCTCGGGCACATGGGTGCCGGTATGGGGCAGTCCGAGGATGACGGGGCTGTCGCCCCGGGTCACGTCGACGGGGCTC
Organism: Rhodovulum sp. BSW8; assembly: GCF_003314725.1. Classification (NCBI taxonomy): domain Bacteria; kingdom Pseudomonadati; phylum Pseudomonadota; class Alphaproteobacteria; order Rhodobacterales; family Paracoccaceae; genus Rhodovulum; species Rhodovulum sp. BSW8. Next base: position 28,302 of record NZ_QNVX01000044.1, on the reverse strand, counting down.
ATGCGGGCATCTCCAGTCCTGCGGCGGCGACGAGGCTGCCGGTTTCGATCAGCGCCTGCGCCCGGGCGAGGTCGGGCGCGAGGTAGCGGTCCTCGCCCATCGTGGCCACCTCGGCGCGGATCGCCTCCAGCGCGCGTTTCAGCGGTTCGGAGGTTGCCAGCGGCGCGCGGAACTCGATGCCCTGGCCCGCGCAAAGCGCCTCGACGCCGAGGATCACGGCGAGGTTGCGGGTCATCCCGCCCAGACGGCGCGCGGCATGGGCGGCCATGCTGACATGGTCCTCCTGATTGGCGCTGGTGGGGGTGCTGTCGACCGAGCAGGGCGCGGCCAGATGCTTGTTCTCGCTCATCAGCGCGGCGGTGGTGACCTCGGCGATCATCAGCCCGCTGTTCAGCCCCGGTTCGGGCGTGAGGAAAGGCGGCAGGCCGAAGCTGAGCGCCGGATCGACCATCAGCGCGACCCGGCGCTGGGCGATGGCACCGATCTCGGCCACGGCAAGCGCGATCTGGTCGGCGGCAAAGGCCACGGGTTCGGCATGGAAATTGCCGCCCGAGACGATGGACCCGTCCGACAGCACCAGCGGGTTGTCGGTCACCGCATTGGCCTCGGTCTCGAGCGTCTGCCCGGCAAAGCGCAGCAGATCGAGCGCCGCGCCCGTCACCTGCGGCTGGCAGCGGATGCAGTAGGGGTCCTGCACCCGGGCATCGTCCTCGCGGTGGCTTTCGCGGATCTCGCTGCCCTTCAGGAGGCCGCGCATCGCGGCCGCGACGTAGATCTGGCCGCGATGGCCACGCAGGGCGTGGATCTCGGCGCGGGTTGGCGCGGTCGAGCCCATGATCGCGTCGGTCGACATCGCGCCGGTGACGATGGCGGCGCGCAGGCAGGCCATGGCGCGGAACCAGCCGGTCAGGGCCAGCGCGGTCGAGACCTGGGTGCCGTTGATCAGCGCCAGCCCCTCCTTGGCGCCCAGCGTGACGGGGGTCAGCCCGGCGCGGGCCAGCGCCTCGGCGCCGGGCAGGGTTTCGCCCTCGAAGATCGCCTCGCCCGCGCCGATCATGACCGCGGCCATATGCGCCAGCGGCGCCAGATCGCCCGAGGCGCCGACCGAGCCCTGTTCCGGGATCGCGGGGGTCACGCCCTTCTCGAGCATCGCCTCGATCAGCGCGACGATCTCGGGGCGGACGCCCGAGGCGCCGCGCCCGAGGCTGAGAAGCTTCAGCGCCATCACCAGCCGCGCGGTGGCGATGTCGAGGGCCGCGCCGACGCCGCAGCAATGCGACAGGATCAGGTTGCGCTGCAGCGTGGCGGTGTCCTCGGGCGGAATGCGGACCGAGGCGAGCTTGCCGAAGCCGGTATTGACCCCGTAGACGGCCTGATCGCCTTGGGCGGCGGCGGCGATGCGGGCGGCCGAGGCGGCGATGGCGGGGCCGGTGGTTTCGGCCAGCCGCGCGGGCGTTCCCTCGCGCCAGAGCGTTTCCAGTTGGGCGAGCGTGGTCTCGCCCGGCGTCAGAGTCAGCATTTGCATCCCTCGAAATAACGGGCGTGAAGCGGGTTGAAGCCGATCCGGTAGGTCAGTTCGGCCGGTTCGGCGATGTCCCAGACGGCAAGATCGGCGCGCAGGCCCGGCGCCAGTCGGCCGCAATCGGTCAGCCCCAGCGCCCGGGCGCCGTTCGCGGTGACGCCGCGCAGGCATTCGTCCGGGGTCAGCCGGAACAGCGTCGCGGCCATGTTCATGGTCAGCAGAAGCGAGGTCAGCGGCGAGGTGCCGGGGTTGCAGTCGGTCGCCAGCGCCATCGCGGTGCCCGCCTCGCGGAAGGCGGCGACGGGCGGCATCTGCGTCTCGCGCAGGGTGTAGAAGGCACCGGGCAGCAGCACCGCGGCCGCGCCCGCCCGGGCCAGCGCCGCGGCATCGGCCGCATCGGCATGTTCGACATGATCGGCCGACAGACCGCCGCGTTCGGCCACCAGCAGGCTGCCGCCCAGATGCGACAGCTGCTCGGCATGCAGCTTGACCGGCAGGCTCAGCTCGTCCGCGACATCGAAGATCCGCGCCATCTGCGCCACCGAGAAGGCGATGCCCTCGCAGAAGCCGTCGACCGCATCGACCAGCCCCTCGGCATGGGCGGCGCGCAGCCCGGCAATGGCGACCTCGTCGATATAGGCCTCGGCGCGGCCCTTGTATTCGGGCGGCAGGGCATGGGCGGCCAGCCATGTGGTGACGATACGCACCGGGCGTTCGCGCCCCAGCCGCCGCGCCGCGCGCAGCATCTTCAGCTCGTCCGCGACGGTCAGCCCGTAGCCCGACTTGACCTCGATGGTGCCAGCGCCCTCGGCCAGCAGGCAGTCGAGCCGGGGCAGGGCCGAGGCGACCAGATCGTCCTCGGAGGCGGCGCGGGTCGCGGTGACGGTCGCGAGAATCCCGCCGCCCGCCCGCGCGATGTCCTCATAGCTGGCACCTTCCAGCCGCATCTCGAATTCGCGGGCGCGGCTGCCGCCATAGACCAGATGGGTGTGGCAATCGACCAGCGCGGGCGTGACCAGCCGGCCGCCCAGATCCTCGATGGGGCCACCGTCCGGGGCCGGGCCGTCGCCCAGCGCCGCGATGCGGCCGCCCTCGATCCTCAGCCAACCCCGCTCGATCCGCCTCGGCGCATCCTCGCCGAGTGGCAGGATGGTCGCATTGGCAAGGGTGAGATCTGTCATGTTGTCGGCTCCTCCTTGATTCGAGATTATATGTCTGCACATAATAATCAAGTCAAACTCGGAGGGTCAGGCGATGCAGAGGGTCTGGGCGCGGCATGCGCTTGTGATGAATTCCTGGGCGGAGAACGTGGAAATCGCCGTTGAAAGCGGCGGCAAGATCGCGGAATTGCGGGAAAACGCGCCCTGTCCGCCCGGCGCGACGGTCGTCGGGACGCTTCTGCCCGCGCCTGCGAACCTGCACAGCCATGCCTTTCAGCGGGCGATGGCGGGGCTGACAGAATCCCGCGGCCCCGATCCGCGCGACAGTTTCTGGACCTGGCGGCGGCTGATGTACCGCTTTCTCGACCGGCTTAGCCCCGAGGATGTCGAGGCCATCGCCGCCTTCGTGCAGATGGAGATGCTGGAGGCGGGCTATGCCACCAATGTCGAGTTCCATTACCTGCATCATGGCCCGGGCGGCGCGCCCTATGCCGATCCGGCCGAAATGTCGGGCCGGATCGCAGCGGCGGCGGCAAGCTCGGGCATCGGGCTGACGCTGCTGCCGGTGCTTTATACCTATGGCGGGCTCGACCGCCGCGCGCTGGTCGCGGGGCAGGACCGGTTTGGCAACGACCCCGACCGGTTCGCACGGTTGCACGAGGGCGCGGCGGCCCATGTCGCGGCCCTTTCCCCCGATTGCCGGATGGGCGTCGCGCCGCATTCCCTGCGCGCGGTCGATGCCGCGGGGCTCGCCGCGGCCCAGGCGCTGGCACCCGAGGGGCCGATCCATATCCATATCGCCGAGCAGCAGGCCGAGGTCGACGAGGTGCTGGCCGCGACCGGTCGGCGTCCGGTCGAATGGCTGCTGGAGAATGCGCCTGTCGATGCCAGCTGGTGCCCGATCCACGCCACCCAGATGGAGCCCGCCGAGACGCTGGCGCTGGCCGCGACCGGCGCGGTCGCGGGGCTTTGCCCGATCACCGAATCGAGCCTCGGCGACGGCATTTTCGACGGGGTGCGCTGGGCGCAGGCGGGCGGGCGCTTCGGCGTCGGCTCGGACAGCAATATCCGGATCTCGCTGAGCGAAGAGCTGCGCACGCTCGACTATTCGCAGCGGCTGCGCGACCGCACCCGCGCGGCGCTGGCGACCGGGGACCGCTCGACCGGGCGGGTGCTGTTTCAGGGCGCGGCCGAGGGCGGGGCGCAGGCGGCAGGGCGCGCAAGCGGCGGGCTTGCGGTCGGCAATTGGGCCGATCTGCTGGCACTGGGCGACATGGGCCCCGACGGCATCGGGCGGCAGGGCGATCTGCTGCTCGATACCTGGATCTTCGCGCGCGACGACCGCGCCGTCAGCGATGTCTGGGCGGCCGGGCGCCATGTGGTGCGGGGCGGGCGGCATGTCCGCCGCGACGAGATCGTGGCGGGATATGCGGCCGCGATGCGCCGCCTCCGGGACGGGCTATAGGGATGGCCGGAGAGCGCGCCGCCTCGTGGCAGTCGATCCGCGACACCATCATGCTGCGGATCCGCGACCGGACCTATCCGCCTGGCGAGCTGATCCCGAACGAGGCCGACATCGCGGCGGAATTCGGCTGTGCCCGGGCGACGGTGAACCGGGCCTTGCGCGATCTTGCCGAGGAGGGCTTCCTCGACCGGCGCCGCAAGGCCGGAACCCGGGTGATCGAGGCGCCGCAGCGCAAGGCGACGCTGGAAATCCCCCAGATCCGGCGCGAGGTCGAGGCGCGCGGGCAGGTCTATGGCTACCGGCTTCTGGCGCGCGCAACCGGCCCCGCGCCCGAAGAGGTGCGCGCCCGGCTGAAACTGCCCGAGGCGGAAGCGACGCTGTATCTTGAAAGCCTGCATCTGGCCGATGGAGAAGCCCACATGTTCGAGCGGCGCTGGGTGGTGCTGAGGACCGTCCCCGGTATCGCCTCGGCTGATCTGGCGGCCGTCAGCCCCAACGAATGGCTGGTGCGCGAGGCGCCCTATACCCATGGCGGGATCGCGTGTCATGCCGAACCGGCCGGGCAGGCGGCGGCCGCGGCGCTGGGCTGTGCGCCAGCCGATCCGGTGCTGGTGATGGAGCGGCAGACCTGGCTCCATGAGGCGCCGATCACCTATGTGCGCGAGCATTTCGCCCAAAGCTACCGGCTGTGCCTCGGGCTCTGAGCGCTGCGGCTCAGACCACCAGAACCGGGCAGTCCGCGAGCCCGGTGACCTTGTGCGAGACGCTGCCCAGCAGGTAGTTCTCGACCGAGCCGAGGCCCCGGCTGCCGATCACGATCAGGTCGTTCCCGTGTTCGCGGGCGAAGCGGATGATGGTGCGGGCGGGCGGTCCGGCCTTGATGAAGGCGCGGGTGCCCTCGGCCCCGGCCTCGCGCGCCAGCCGCTTGGCATAGTCCGCCACCTCTCGGGCATAGCCGCGCATGGCGTCGTCCAGCGGCCCCGGCTCGTCCTTGCGGACCATCGACAGCGAGGCTTCCAGCATCGAATGGTGCCGGAAGACGGTCAGCACCGACAGCTGGGCGTCGCAGAGCCTGGCCAGCGCGACCGCCTGGCGCAGCGCGCGTTCGGCCCCGGCCGAGCCGTCATAGGGAACGAGGATCGAGTTGAACAAACCGGTCTCCTTTCGGCCCTCACCCGGCCTCGCCGGGGAAGGCGAGATCGCGGAGGAACAGCGCGATCTGGGGGAAGAAGATCAGCGCCACCGAGACGCCGAGCAGGATCAGGATGAAGGGCGGCGTGCCCCGGATCACCTCCATGTAGGGCCGCTTGAAGACGGCGATGGCGGTGAAGATATCGCAGCCGAAGGGCGGCGTGGCCGAGCCGATGGCGACTTGCAGCGTGATCAGCGTGCCGACCAGCACCGGGTCGAGCCTGACATCGGCGACGACCGGCGCGAAGATCGGCACCAGGATCAGGATCACCACGATCGGATCGACGAACATGCAGCCGATGAAGAAGGCGATCGAGATCGCGAACAGCACCCCGATCTGCCCCATCTGGTCGATGCCCGCGGCCGACAGGATGGCCTGCGGGATCTGGGCGAAGGAGATCACCCAGGAAAAGGCCGCGCCTGCCGCCACCAGGATGAACACGACCGCGGTGATCAGCCCGGTCGACTTGGCGGTGCGGTAGATGTCGCGCAGGCCCATCTCGCGGAAGACGAGGGTTTCGAGGATCAGGGCGTAAAGCACGCAGGCCGCGGCCGCCTCGGTCGGGCTGAAGATGCCGCCATAGATGCCGCCGATGATGATCGCCGGAAAGCCCAGCGGCCAGAGCGCGGCCCGGACCGCGCGCAGACGCTCGCCCCAGCTGGCGCGGGGTTCGGTCGGGACCCCGTTCCGGACCGCATAGGCCCAGGAATAGATCGCGAACAGCACGAGGATCAGCAGCCCCGGCCCGATGCCCGCGATGAACAGCTCGGCAATCGAGGTGTTCGAGACCACGCCATAGATGATCATCCCGATCGAGGGCGGGATCAGGAAGGCGATGTCCGAGGCATTGACGATGAGGGCCAGGATGAAGCTGTCGCCATAGCCCGCCCTCTGCATCCGGGGCCGCAGCGGGCCGCCGATGGCCACGACGGTGGCCTGGGTCGAGCCCGAGACCGCGCCGAACATGGTGCAGGCGGCGGCGGTCGAGATCGCGAGCCCGCCCTTCAGATGGCCGACGAAGGCCATCACCATGTCGATCAGCCGCCCCGCGGATTGCCCGCGCGTCATGATGTCGGCGGCGAAGATGAACATCGGCACCGCGATCAGCGAGGCCGGGCGGATGCCCGCCATCATCTGCTGGATCATGGTCTCGAGCTGGCCGAGACCGCCGAAGAGGGTCACGAAGCCCACCAGCGCCCCCGCGAGCAGCGGGATCATCATCGGAAAGCCCAGCAAAAGCAGCACGATCATGATCGAGAAGATTGCAGCCGCCATCGCTCAGACCTCCGTCTCGTCGTCGTCATAGCCTTCCAGAACCGCCGTCGAGAGGTAGACGTCGCGCGAGATCGCGTTCTTCACCGCCGTCAGAAGGTATTGCATTCCGGTCATGAAAAGCCCGATCGGCACGATCACCAGCGTCGTCCAGACCGGGATCTGCAGGGCGGGCAGGACCCGGCCGCGCCCCGCCTGGGTCAGAAGATAGGCCGCCGCGAACCAGCACAGGCCGAACATCAGCACCGCTGTCGTCAGCGCGATGACGATCATCAGGATCTTGCGCGCCCGCGAGGGCAGCGAATCGTAGATGGCCGACATCCGGATATGGCGGCCCTGGCGTGCGGCATAGCTGATGCCCGCGAAGGTGATCACCACGATCAGGATGCGGTTCAGTTCCTCGGTGAAGAAAAGGCTCGACTGAAACAGGTAGCGGCCGACCACATTGGCGACCGTGTTCAGCGCCATCAGCAGGACGCCCGCGGCCAGCAGCGCGGATTCGACCCGCGCGATGGCCGCGTCGAACGTCCCCAGAACCCCGGGAAGGCTTGAGACATAAGCCACCTCGTCGGGGTCGTCGGCGGCGGTGGTGTCGGTCTGGGACTGGGCCTGCGTGGGGCCCTGAGCAGGGCTGGCCTGGGCGCGAAGCGATTGGTCCGAGGACAAGGGCAGCTTCCTTCCGTTCCTCCCTGCGGGCGGGTGCCGGGTGCGGGGCGGGCAAGGGGCGGGGAAATGGCCAGAGCGCGCGGGATGCGGCCCGCGCGCTTCGGTGACCGTCGGATCAGCTCTGGGTGGCGTCCTCGGCGGTCTTCAGGTCCTCTTTCATCTGATCGAGGATCTCCTTGCCGCTGTCGCCGGTCATCTCGAGGAACTTGGCCTCGACCTCGCTGGCCGCGTCCCTGAAGGGCTGGCGCTCTTCCTCGGACAGCGTGGTGAAGGTCATCGAAGGCTTGGCCTCCCTGATCTTCTCGACCGAGGCTTCGGTCAGGCCCTTCTGATAATCGATGATATGGGCGAAAGCGGCATCGGCCGCGTCGCGGATCGCCTGCCGGTCCTCATCCGACAGGTCCTCGAAGAAGTCCTTGTTGGCCATCACCGCGGTCGTGAAGTTGTTGTGCCCGATCCGGGTCACGTAATCGGTGACCTCGTACATCTTCGTCGACTCGATGAAGAACATCGGGTTTTCCTGGCCCTGGATGATGTTGGTCTGCAGCGCGCCATAGACCTCGCCCCAGGGCAGCGGCGTCGGCGTCGCACCGAAGGCCTTGTAGCTTTCCACCAGAAGCGGGTTGGTCATGGTGCGGATCTTGACCTCGTCCAGATCCTCGGGCGTCTTGAACGGCTCCTTGGTCGTGATCGCCACCTCGCCTTCGGGGAACATGGTCAGAAGTTCCAGGCCCTGATCGGCATAGAGCTTGGGGAACATCTCGTTGATGGCCTTCGAATTCTCGAAGAAGCTGGCCAGCGTTTCGGGCTCCTGCGGCAGCAGGTAGGGCACGAAGAAGACCTGCGCCTCGGGGATCAGCGAGCCGGTGAAGCCCGGCGACTGGTCGACGAATTGCAGGATGCCGTCCTGCGCCTGTTCCATGATGTCGGCGGATTCGCCGAGCGTGCCATAGGGGAAAAGCTGGATCTCGTGGTCGGTATTGGCCTCGATCTCTTCCTTGAACTTCTGGGCATAGATGCCCTGCACCTCGTCGAGCGCCTCTTCGAAGGCATAGCGCCAGGTGTCGGCCTGAGCCATGCCCGCGCCAAGCGCGAAGGCGGCGACGGATAGGGTCAGCAGGCGGGTCTTGAATTGCATGGACGGTCTCCTCTGGTTGCTTGCGCACGAGCCCGCGGGCCCGAACCTTCGGGGCTGTCGGTGATCGGGGAAAGACGCGAGATTTGGCACCGCGCGCAAGCGCGACCGGTCCGGCCGCACTCCCCGGAAACGCACCATACCGGGGCCGGTCCGGAACCGCCCCGGGCAAGCCGGGAATAGTCAGGCCCGCGGGGTCTCGTCACGATCCCCGCAGGCCGGTTTCCGCCCCGCGGCGCGCCACCTGTGAGTAGCAAACGCGGGTCCGGCGCGCCCGGTTCCGAAAAAAGTGCGAAAAAATGAGCGCGGGAGAGGGAACCCGGGCCGGGCGGCCGTTTTCCCGACGGAACCGCCTGTGGCATGGCCCGGGCGGTCCGGTCCGGGTAGGCGCTAGGCGGCGGGCCGACAGAGCCCGCGCAGCACGTCGTCCTTGCCGATCTGGCCGATCAGGCGGCCGTCCTCGACCACGCCGACGGGGACGGTGGCGCCGATCAACCGGTCCATGCCGTCGCGGATCAGGGCGTCTGCCTCGATGGTGACCTCGGGGCTGCCGGTTGCGGGCTGCATCAGATCGCGCGCCCGCAGCACGCCCAGCGGGTTCATGTGCTGGACGAAATCGGCGACATAGTCGTTCTTCGGGTCGCGGAAGATCTCGGGCGGGGCGCCGGTCTGGACGATGCGTCCGCCCTCCATGATCGAGATGTGGTTGCCGAGCTTGAACGCTTCGTCGAGATCGTGGCTGACGAAAAGGATCGTGCGCTTCAGCCGCTGCTGCAGCTCCAGCAACTCGTCCTGCAGCTTGGCCCGGATCAGCGGGTCGAGCGCCGAGAAGGGTTCGTCCATCAGCAGGATCGGCGCCTGGGTGACGAAGGCGCGGGCAAGGCCCACCCGCTGCTGCATGCCGCCCGACAGCTCGCCCACGCGGCGGTCGCCCCAGTCGGCCAATCCGACCAGAGACAGCTGGTCGTCGATCCGCTCGCGTGCCTCGCGGCGTCCGACGCCCGACAGTTCGAGCCCGAGCCCCACATTCTCGCGCACCGTGCGCCAGGGCAGCAGGCCGAATTGCTGGAATACCATCGCGACGTGATGCATGCGGATGCGGCGCAGGGTGGCGGCATCGGCATGGGTCACGTCGACCATGCCGGTGCCGTCATTGACCTCGACCTTGCCGCGCACGACGGGGTTCAGCCCGTTCACCGCGCGCAGAAGCGTCGACTTGCCGGACCCCGACAGGCCCATCAGCACCAGGATCTCGCCGGTCTCGACGGTCAGGCTGCAATCGTGCACCCCCAGCACCTGGGCTGTCGCCGCCTGCACCTCGGCCCGGGTCTTGCCCTGGTCCATCAGCGGCAGGGCGCGGTCGGGATGGGCGCCGAAGACGATCGAGACGTTTTCGATACGAAGCGCGGTCGCTGTCATTTGCGCGCCCCCACATGCAGGATGCGGTCAAGCATGATTGCCACCACGACGATCACGAAGCCGGATTCGAAGCCGAGCGCGGTGTTGACCTGATTGAGCGCGCGCACCACCGGCACGCCCAGCCCGTCGGCGCCGACCAGGGCTGCGACCACCACCATCGACAGCGACAGCATGATGGTCTGGTTGAGCCCCGCCATGATCTGCGGAAAGGCATAGGGCAACTCGACCTTGAAGAGCGTCTGCCGGCTTGTGGCGCCGAAGGCGGTCGCGGCTTCCAGCAGGGCCTTCGGCGTCGAGGAAACCCCCAGATAGGTCAGCCGGATCGGGGCGGGCAGCACGAAAATGACCGTCGCGATCAGCCCCGGCACCATGCCGATGCCGAAGAAGACGATGGCCGGGATCAGATAGACGAAGGTTGGCAGGGTCTGCATCAGATCGAGGATCGGCCGCAGATAGGTGTAAAGCTGCGGCCGGTGCGCCGCGCCGATGCCGATCGGCACCCCGATCGCCATGCAGACCACGCAGGCCGACAGCACCAGCGTCAGGCTTTCGGTGGTCTCTTCCCAATAGCCCTGGTTGAGAATGAACAGAAAGCCCAGGGCCACCGCGAGGCAGGTCTTCCAGCTGCGCTGCAGCGCATAGGTCAGCGCGACGAAGCCCAGCGTGACCACCGCCGGATGCGGCGTCTGCAGCACCCAGAGGATCGCGTCGATCATCGCCTCCATGATTGCGGCGATGGCGTCCAGCACGACCTCGGCATTGTCCCTGAGCCAGTCGAAGATCGTGCCGGCGACACGGCCCACGGGAATCTTGTGATCGGTCAGCCACTCCACGGCGGCATTCCCTCCTGCATTGACGGTTTGGAAAGGGGCAGGGCGGCGGGACCGCCGCCGGGGACCGCTTGCGCCGGGCGGGCGGTCCGGTCGGGGTCAGAGCCCGAGGCTTTGCCTGACCGCGGCCAGGCCGTCGCCGCCGTCCCTGGTGGTCACACCGGCAAGCCAGGTGTCGAGAACCTGCGGGTTTTCTTTCAGCCAGGCTTCGGTCGCCTCGGCCGGGTCGGCGCCGTCGTCGAGGATTTCGCCCATGATCTTGTTTTCCATGGCAAGGCTGAAATCCATGTTGGCGAAAAGTGTGCCAAGGTTCGGGCATTCCGCCGAATAGCCCTTGCGGGTCACGGTATGCACGACGCCCTCGCCGCCGAAGAAATCCTCGCCGCCGGGCAGGTATTTCAGGTCGAAATTGGCGTTCATCGGGTGCGGTTCCCAGCCGAGAAACACGACCGGTTCTTCCTTGCGGTAGAAGCGCGCGACCTGGGCCAGCATGCCCTGTTCGGAACTTTCGACGATCTTGAAGTCGCCCAGCCCGAAAGCGTTTTCCTCGGTCAGGCTCACGAGATAGGCGTTGCCCTCGTTGCCGGGCTCGATCCCGTAGATCTTGTGGTCCAGCTCATCGGCGAACTTGGCGATGTCGGCGTAGCTTTTCAGCCCGGCCTCCCAGGCATAGGTGGGCGTGGCCAGCGTGTATTTGGTGCCTTCGAGGTTGACGTTGATGTCCTCGATCTCGCCGCTTTCGAGATAGGGGCCTATGGCGCCCGACTGCGCCGGCATCCAGTTGCCGAGGAACACGTCCACGTCGCCGCTGTCGAGCGAGGCGAAGGTCACCGGCACCGACAGCACCTTGACGTCGACCTTGTAGCCCAGCCCTTCCAGCACATGGCGGGCCGTGGCGGTGGTGGTGGTGATGTCGGTCCAGCCGACATCGGACATCACGACGGTATCGCAATCGGCGAATGCCGTGCCCGCGGCCAGCATGGCCAGGGCAGAGACGGCAGAAGTCAGTTTCATGGCAATTCCCTGATCGACTTGAGGTGCAGATTTATTGATTGACCAGTCAAACAGTGCCTGATTATCTCCGGTTTGCAACCACTTTTTCAGGAAACGCCCCAGATGACCGCCCAACCCGAGCGCAAGGCACAGCTGATCGACGCGACGATTCAGGAACTTGGCGCAACCGGGTCGCTCAGCGTGACGGTGGGCCAGATCGCCAGGCGGGCCGGGGTTTCGTCGGCGCTGGCGTTCCACTATTTCGGCGACAAGGACCGGCTGTTCCTGGCCGCGATGCGGCATATCCTCGCCGTCTACGGCGCCGAGGTGCGGGCGGCTCTGAAAGAGGCCGACTCGCCCCGCGCCCGGCTCGACGGAACGATCCGCGCCAGCTTCAGCGAGACGAGCTTTCGCCATGACGTGATCGCGGCCTGGCTGAACTTCTACGTGCTGGCGCACCGGTCGGACGAGGCGCGGCGGCTGCTGGGGGTCTATCACCGGCGGCTGCATGCGAACCTCGTTCACGACCTGCGCCCGCTGGCAGGCCCCCGCGCCCCCGAGATTGCCCGCAGGCTCGCGGCGCTGATCGACGGGCTTTACTTGCGATTCGTGCATTTCCCCCGCGACGAGGCCGAAGACAGCGCCTCTGCCCATGTCCTTGCGGCACTCGACGCCGAACTGAAGGCCCTGCCATGACCCGACCCAATCTTCTGATCCTGATGGTCGATCAGCTGAACGGGACGCTCTTTCCCGACGGCCCGGCCCACTGGCTTCACGCGCCCAACCTGAAACGGCTGGCCGCCCGGTCGGCGCGGTTTTCCACCTGCTACACCGCCTCGCCGCTTTGCGCGCCGGGCCGGGCCAGTTTCATGTCGGGGCAGTTGCCTTCGGTCACCGGCGTCTATGACAACGCGGCCGAGTTTCCCTCGGACCTGCCGACCTTCGCCCATCACCTGCGCCGGGCGGGCTATCATACCTGCCTCGGCGGCAAGATGCATTTCGTCGGCCCCGATCAGCTGCACGGTTTCGAGGAACGGCTGACCACCGACATCTACCCCGCCGATTTCGGCTGGACGCCCGATTACCGCAGGCCCGGCGAGCGGATCGACTGGTGGTATCACAACATGGGCTCGGTCACCGGCGCGGGCGTGGCCGAGATCACCAACCAGATGGAATATGACGACGAGGTCGCCCATGCCGCCGGGCAGAAGCTTTACGATCTGGCGCGCCGCAAGGATGACCGGCCCTGGTGCCTGACCGTCAGCTTCACCCATCCCCACGATCCCTACGTGGCCCGCAAAAAGTTCTGGGACCTCTACGAGGACTGCGACCACCTGCTGCCCGAGGTTCCGGCGATCCCTTACGACGATCAGGACCCGCATTCGAAACGGATCTTCGACGCCAACGACTGGCGCAGCTTCGACATTACCGAGGACGACATCCGGCGGTCGCGCCGGGCCTATTTCGCCAATATCTCCTATCTCGACGAAAAGATCGGCGCCTTCCTCGACATTCTTCAGGCGACCGATCAGGAGGCCGCGATCCTCTTCGTGTCGGACCACGGCGACATGCTGGGCGAGCGCGGGCTGTGGTTCAAGATGACCTTTTACGAGGGATCGTCGCGGGTGCCGCTGATGATCGCGGCGCCGGGCGTTGCACCGGGGCGGATCGACACGCCCGTCTCGACCCTCGATGTCTGCCCGACGCTCTGCGATCTGGTCGGGATCTCGATGGACGAGGTTGCCCCCTGGACCGAAGGCCAGTCGCTGCTGCCGGTCGCGGGCGGTGGGCCGCGCGGCCCGGTGCCGATGGAATACGCGGCCGAGGCGTCCTATGCGCCGCTGGTGGCGCTGCGCGACGGGCGCCACAAGCTGACCCGCTGCGCGCTCGATCCCGATCAGCTTTTCGATCTAAAGGCCGACCCGCAGGAGCTGACCGACCTTGCCGCCGATCCCGCCCATGCCGACACCCTTGCCCGGCTGCGGGCCGAGGTCGACGCGCGCTGGGATCTTAACCGGTTCGATGCCGAGGTCCGCAAAAGCCAGGCCCGGCGCGGGGTCGTCTACGAGGCGCTGCGGAACGGGGCCTATTTCCCCTGGGACTACCAGCCGTTGCAGCGGGCCAGCGACCGCTTCATGCGCAATCACATGGACCTGAACGAGGTCGAAGGCCGGGCGCGCTACCCGCGCGGCGAATGACCGGAGAATGACGATGATCTATGAGACCCAACCCACCGCCAGCCACTATGTGGACGGTGCCTATCTCGAAGATACCGACGGCACGCCGATCCCGGTGATCTATGCTGCGACCGGAGCGCGGATCGCGACCGTTCATGCGGCGACGCCCGCCGTGATCGACAGGGCGCTGACCGCCGCCGCGCGCGCCCAGACCGATTGGGCCCGCCTTTCGGGGCGCGAGCGCGGCCGCGTGCTCATCCGCGCCGCCCAGATCCTGCGCGAGCGGAACCGCGAGATGTCGGTTCTGGAAACCTGCGACACCGGCAAGCCCCTGCAGGAGACGCTGATCGCCGATGCCGCATCGGCCGCCGACGCGCTGGAATATTTCGGCGGGCTTGCGGGCAGCCTGACGGGCGAGCATATCCCGCTGGGCGGCGACTGGGCCTATACGATGCGCGAGCCGCTGGGCGTCTGCGTCGGCATCGGCGCCTGGAACTACCCGACCCAGATCGCGGCCTGGAAGGCGGCCCCGGCGCTCGCCTGCGGCAATGCCATGGTCTTCAAGCCGTCCGAGGTGACGCCGCTTTGCGCGCTGAAACTGGCCGAGATCCTGACCGAGGCGGGCGCGCCCGCCGGGCTTTTCAACGTCGTGCAGGGCGCGGGCGAGGCCGGGCAGGCGCTGATTTCCGATCCGCGCGTCGCCAAGGTGTCGCTGACGGGGTCGGTTCCCACGGGGCGGAAGGTCTATGCCGCCGCCGCCGCCGACATGAAACACGTCACGATGGAACTGGGCGGCAAGTCGCCCCTGCTGATATTCGAGGATGCCGATCTCGAGAATGCCGTCGGCGGCGCGATCCTTGCGAACTTCTACTCCTCGGGGCAGATCTGTTCCAACGGCACCCGGGTCTTCGTGCAGAAAAGCGTCAAGGAGGCCTTCCTCGCCCGCCTGACCGAACGGCTGAAGGGTGTCGTGATGGGCGACCCGCTGGACGAGGCCACCAATTTCGGCCCGATGGTCAGCGAGGCCCAGATGCGGATCGTCGAGGGCTATATCGCGAAGGGCGTCGAGGAGGGGGCGCGGCTGGTGACCGGCGGCAAACGGGCCGCGCGCGACGGCTTTTTCCTCGAGCCCACGGTCTTTGCCGATGTCACCGACGGCATGACCATCGCCCGCGAAGAGATCTTCGGCCCGGTGATGGCGGTCCTCGATTTCGAGGACGAGGACGAGGCCGTCGCGCGCGCCAATGCCACCGAATTCGGTCTTGCGGCGGGGGTCTTCACCCGCGACATCTCGCGGGCTCACCGGGTGATCGGGGCGCTGAAGGCGGGCACCTGCTTCATCAATTCCTACAACGATGCGCCGGTCGAGATGCCCTTCGGCGGCGTCGGGATGTCGGGGGTCGGCCGCGAGAACGCCAAGGCCGCGATCGAACATTACAGCCAGCTCAAATCCGTCTATGTGCGCATGGGCGACGTGGAGGCGCCCTACTGATGCAGGCCGATTACGTCATAATCGGCGCGGGCAGCGCCGGTTGCGCCATCGCGTACCGTCTGGCCGAGGCCGGAAAGTCGGTTCTGGTGATCGAACATGGCGGGTCCGATGCCGGGCCGCTGATCCGGATGCCGGGCGCGCTCAGCTATCCGATGAACATGCCCCGTTACGACTGGGGCTTCCGGACCGAGCCCGAGCCGCATCTGGGCGGGCGGCGCCTCGCGACCCCGCGCGGCAAGGTGATCGGCGGGTCTTCCTCGATCAACGGCATGGTCTATGTGCGCGGCCATGCCCGCGACTACGATCACTGGCGCGACCAGGGTGCGGCGGGCTGGGGCTATGCGGATGTGCTGCCCTATTTCCGGCGGATGGAAGACTGGCACGCGGGCGGGCATGGCGGCGATCCGGCCTGGCGCGGGCAGGGCGGGCCGCTGCATGTCACCCGGGGGCGGCGCGACAACCCGCTGGTGCAGGCCTTCGTCGAGGCCGGGCGGCAGGCGGGCTATCCCGTGACCGACGACTATAACGGCCACCAGCAGGAGGGCTTCGGCCCCTATGACATGACCGTCTGGAAGGGCGAGCGCTGGTCCGCCGCGCGCGCCTATCTGCGGCCCGCGCTGAAGCGGCCCAATTGCGATCTGATCCGGGGGTTTGCCCGCCGCGTCGTCATCGAGAACGGCCGCGCCACGGGCGTCGAGATCGACCGCGACGGCTTTACGGAAGTCGTCCGCGCCGGGGCCGAGGTGATCCTGGCAGCGTCCTCGATCAATTCGCCGAAGCTGCTGATGCTGTCGGGCATCGGCCCGGCCGCGCATCTGGCGGACCATGGCATCGGGGTCGTGGCCGACCGTCCAGGCGTGGGGCAGAACCTGCAGGACCATCTTGAACTCTATCTGCAGATGGCGGCCAGCCAGCCGATCAGTCTTTTCAAGTACTGGAACCTTCCCGGCAAGGCCTGGGTGGGGCTGCAATGGCTCTTGACCAGGGGCGGCCCCGGCGCGTCGAACCAGTTCGAAAGCGCGGCCTTCCTGCGGTCGGGCGAAGGCGTCGACTATCCCGACATCCAGTATCATTTCCTGCCGATCGCGGTGCGTTATGACGGGCAGGCGGCGGCCGAGGGGCATGGATTTCAGGCCCATGTCGGCCCGATGCGCAGCCCCTCGCGCGGCGCGGTCACGCTGCGCTCGGCCAACCCGAACGAGCCGCCGAAGATCCTGTTCAACTACATGAGCCACGAGAAGGACTGGGCCGATTTCCGGACCTGCATCCGGCTCACGCGCGAGATCTTCGCGCAGGAGGCCTTCGCGCCCTTCGTCAGCCACGAGATCCAGCCCGGCGCCGCGGTGCAGTCCGACGACGCGCTGAACGGGTTCATCCGCGAGCATGTCGAAAGCGCCTATCATCCCTGCGGCACCGCCCGGATGGGGGCTGCGGACGATCCGATGGCGGTGGTCGATCCCGATCTGAGGGTGATCGGGGTCGAGGGGCTGAGGCTGGCCGACAGCTCGGTCTTTCCGCGCATCCCGAACGGCAATCTGAATGCGCCCTCGATCATGGTGGGCGAGAAGGCGGCAGATCACATCCTCGGCCGCCGCCTGCCCGCCGACACTCGCGGCCCCTGGATCAACCCGGACTGGCGGCAGGCGCAGCGCTGAGCGCTGCACGGGTCAACACGCCCTCGGCCCAGCGGTCGGCCGAGGCGCCGAAACAGTCATGGATCGAGTCGACCGCGATCACGCTGCCCAGCGCGGCCCGGCCCAGCAGCGCCAGCCCCGGCTGCACCCGCCCGTCGGCCCCGATCACCTGGCCGTCGGGGCGGATGCGCGCCCCCTGACCCTTGGCCACCGGCACGATCCGGCCTTCGTCCCGCAGCGCGGCGATGACCGGCGCCTCGATGCCCTGAAGGGCGGGCGAAGGCAGCACCGCGTCGACCATAACATCGGCCCGGGCGCCCTCGTCCCCCTCGACCAGTTGCCAGCCGCTGTCGGTCAGCAGGATGTCGGGGTCGTCCACAATGCGCAAATCGACGATCCCGGTCTCGATCAGGATCGCAAGCTCTTCAATCGTGGCAGCGGGCGGCCCGTAGGAATAGCGTTTCAGCCCCTCGTCGAAGCCGATCAGCGCCTCGGCCGTTCCCGGCGCGGCCGAGCCCGGGTTCACGCCCCGGCGCAGCGCATTCTGCCAGTGCCGCCAGATCTGCCCGATGGCATAGCCCGGCGCGGGCGGGCGGGTCCCGCGCGCCATGGCAAGCCCGCCCCGCAAGGGCACGGTCGGGTCCGGGTCCTCCTGCGAGGCCGGGGCGCTGCGTTCTGCGGTCAGCCACTCTTCGACGCCACCGGGCCCTGCGCCGGTGGCCGCCAGCACCCGCCGGGCGGCCCGCGCGAGCGGGGTGCACAGGGTGACCAGCGCGGCCTCGGGCGGCTGGGCCAGGGCCCGGCTCAAGGCCGCCTCGAAGGCGCGGGTCTCGGCGGGCAGGGGCGCCATGCGCGCGTCGATGGCTTCGCTCGCCGGTTTCGGCCAGGGCGGCAAGCCGTTCAGCGAAAAGGGCAGGAGGCGCGCGGGCTCGCGGCCCGAGGCGATGTACCGGCCGTCCTCGAACCGGCCGCCGAGGCCCAGCGTCAGAAGCCGCACCGCATCCAGCGTCGAGAGCCCGAGCCCGCGAAGCGCCACTGCCTTGCCGGCCCAGCCCTCGGCGGCCTCGAGCAGGCGGTCGGCAGGATAGGCAGGCAGAAGCTCGGCGCCGCAGCGCCGGGCATGGTCCTGCCAGCGTGCCAGTTGCGGGTCGGGCCGGGTGGCGGGCTGGCCGGGCGCCAGCAGCACCTCGTCATAGGGGCCGAAACGTGCCCCCGCGCCGTCCAGCCGCCAGCCCGCCGCGCTGGCCTCGATCCGGCGGATGGCGGTTTCATGGCGGGTCAGCGCGGTGCCCTCGGGCAGGCTGGCCGTCAGCGCGCGGAACCGCGCCGCCATATAGGCGCCAAGCTCGGCCCGGGCCGGAAACCGCTCGCCATCGGGGGGCGACATCAGCCAGGCGGCGAAAGACGCGATCCGGCGCGGAACTGGCGCGGGCGGGTCGATGTCGATGGCCCGGATCGGGATGTTCAGAAGCATCAAGGGGCTTTGGCCGGGATCGAAATTCGGCCCGGCGCCGGGCCAGGGGCCGGGTTCGAAGACGTCGATGGCGACGGGTGTACCAGTGTCGGCCAGCCGCGCGGCCAGTGCTTCCAGCGCCCCCAGACCGCGCGGTCCGAGACCGATGATGGCAAGGCGCAGCGGAGGGTTCTGGTGGGGCATGGCGGGGCGATGTGCGGTGGGGGCGATCTGCGGGTCCATTGCGGGACAAGCCCGAAGGGGGCGATCCGGTTCCCGGCATCGGCGCGCAGAGAGGTCGCAGGCCCCCCATCCGGGCGCAAATCCGGAGGGCGCAAGGTCGGACGGAACCCGGGCGGCGCGCTTGCGTTGTCGGGCTGGCACCCGCCGGGGTCGGCGGGGCCGCTGAGAGGAGACCCGCCCTTGTCCCGTCCGCGCCTGACCCGCCCCCGCCTTCTGATCGGACTCGGCGCTGTTGCCGTGGTGCTGGTTCTGGGGGCCGCCGCGGTCCTCAAGGCCGGGCTGGTGCCCGTCTCGGCCCGCCCGCCCCATGCCGCCGCCACCGCCGCCCTGCTGCATGAGACCTTTCGCGCCTCGGTCGAACGAAGCGCCCGCCAGCTGACCGAGGCGGGTCTGGACGTGCCCGATCTGGACGATCCCGGGCTGATCGCGCTGGGCGCGCAGCATTACGACCAGGTCTGTTCGTCCTGCCATGGCGGCCCGGGGCTGGGGCAAAGCCCGGTTGCGCTGTCGATGCGGCCCCGCCCGCAAAGCCTGCCCGCCGTGGTGGGCGAATTTTCCGAGACCGAGCTTTACGTGATCCTGCGCGACGGGGTCCGCTTCACCGCGATGCCAAGCTGGCCCGCCGATGGCAATTTCGGCGAGATCTGGGCGGTGGTCGCCTTTCTGCGCCAGTTGCCCGGCATGACGCCCGATGCCTATCACGACGCCACCGAGGCCTCCCGGGGGGCCACAGAGGCCGCACTGCCCGCGATGGCCTGGGACCGCCGGGGCGCGGCGATGGAACTGAAGCTGCATGCCCGCGCCGATCCGCTTGAGGACTATCTGTATTCCGCGCCCTCGACCGGCTGGCGCCCGATCGGGCTGGGCGACACGCCTTTGCGCTATTGCGTGGCCTGCCACGGAACCGACGGCACCGGCGCGCCAACCGGCGGGCAGGCGCCCAACCTGGCCATTCTCGATGCCGACACCATCGCCGCGCGGTTGCGCGACTATGCCAGCGGCGCCCGTCAAAGCGGGATCATGGCGACCGTGGCCACCAGCCTGTCGGGGCCGCAGATCGACGCGCTGGCCGAGCATTTCGCGGGGCTTCCCGACCGGACCCTTGGCGTGCCGCCCTCGGCCGGCACCGAGGCCGATGCCGAACGCGGGGCGGCGCTTGTGCGGAATGGCGACTTTGCCCGGGCGCTGCCCGCCTGCGGTCTTTGCCACGGAACCGGCACCGAAAAGGCCGGGCTGGGCGTGCCGCGGCTGGCCGGGCAGGGGGCTGCCTTCCTGAAACGTCGTCTCGACGGGTTCGCTTCCGGGCGGGGGCCCGACCGCGACGGCTGGAACCCGATGCCCGCCATCGCCCGCGCGCTGAGCCCCGCCGACCGCAGCGCCGTCGCGGCCTATCTGGCCGGGCTGCCGGCCGGCGATCCGCTGTCGCCCGATGCCGCCGCGGCCCCGGGGCTCGAACAGGCGACCGAAACGGCGATTGCCCAGGCCCAGAGCTGCACCGCCTGCCACGATCCCGGGCCTGCCCTGGGCGCCGACCGGGATCTGTCGCCCAATCTGACCCTGCAATCGCCCGCCTATATCGCCCATCAGATGGCCCTGTTCGATTCCGGACTGCGGCCGGTCACGACGATGCAACAGGCCGCCCACGAACTGACCGAGGCCGAGGTCGGGGCGCTGGCTGCAGTCTTCGGAACTGCCCGCGCCAGCCCCTCGGGGTCCGACCCCGAGCGCCGTCCGCCGCCTGACTATCAGCTGGCCGAGGCAGGAGCTCTGGCGCGCGACGGCGATCCGGGCCGAGGGGTCCCCGCCTGCCTCAGCTGTCACGGCGCGGCACCGACCGGGGCGATCGGGCTGATCCCGCGGCTCGACGGGCAGCGCGCCGGGTATCTGCAGGATCGGCTGGACTATTTTGCCGAAGGGAAGGCGCCCGAGGTGCTGGCGCCGATGACCGGGATCGCCGCGCGTCTGACCGACAGCGAGCGCGCGGCGCTGGCCGACTGGTTCGCGGCGCGCCCGCCGCTGGAAAAGTAGCGCCTTTGGTGCCGGGTCCGGCCGCGCCCCGCCAGACCGGCAGGGACCGGCCGCAGGGGGGCGGACCGTTCCGGGCTTCCTTGCCGGTTGGCGACTGCGACCTATCCCTTTGAGATCGACCGTCCCGAAAGCCGCCCCGTGCCCGACCCAGTTCCCGTCCGCCCCTCGTCGCTCGCGCCGTTCCGCAAGGCGACTTTCCGCAATCTGTGGCTGGCCTCCAACGTGTCGAATTTCGGGGGGCTGGTGCAGACGGTCGGCGCAGGCTGGATGATGACCGAACTGACCCATTCGCCGGTCATGGTGGCGATGGTGCAGGCCTCGAACACCCTGCCGATCATGCTGGTCTCGCTGATCGCCGGGGCGCTGGCGGACAATTTCAACCGCCGCCGCATCATGCTGGGCGCGCAGACCTTCATGCTGGTCGTCTCGGCGGCCCTGGCGGCGGCGGCCTTCGCCGGGGGGCTGACCCCCTGGCTGCTTCTGGGGTTCACCTTCCTGATCGGCTTCGGAATGGCGCTTTACAACCCGTCCTGGCAGGCCTCGGTCGGCGATATCGTGCCGCGCTCTGATCTTCCGGCGGCGGTCGCGCTGAACAGCATGGGGTTCAACCTGATGCGCAGCGTGGGCCCGGCCGTCGGCGGGCTGATCGTCGCCGCGGGCGGCGCGGCGGCGGCCTTCGCGGTGAATGCCGCAAGCTATCTGCCGCTCTGGCTGTCGCTTTATCTCTGGCGCCCGGCCCTGCCCGAGCGGCGGCTGCCGCGCGAGGCGCTGGGACCGGCGGTGGCGGCGGGGCTGCGCTATGTCTCGATGTCGCCGGTGCTTTTGCGCGTGCTGTTTCGCGGATTTCTCTTCGGGGTGGCGGCGGTCGGGCTGCTGGCGCTTTTGCCCATCGTCGCGCGCGACATGCTGGGCGGGGGCGCCTTCGCCTATGGCCTGCTGCTGGGCTGTTTCGGCGCGGGCGCCATCGGCGGCGCGGTCTCGGGGGCGCGACTGCGCGACCGCTTTGCCAATGAAACCATCGTCCGGGCGGGCTTTCTGGGCTTCGGGGCGGCGCTGGTGGGGCTGTCTCTGTCGCGCGATCTCTGGATCTCGGGGCTGTTGCTTCTGCCTGCGGGCGCCTCCTGGGTGCTGTCGCTGTCGCTGTTCAACGTGTCGGTGCAGCTTTCGACCCCGCGCTGGGTGGTCGGACGGGCGCTGTCGCTTTACCAGACCTGCACCTTCGGCGGCATGGCGACGGGCAGTTTCCTCTGGGGGCATGTGGCGGGCCGGGCGGGGCTGGCCGAGGCGCTGTGGGCGGCGGCTGCGGTGCTGGTTCTGGGCGCGCTGGTGGGGCTGCGCCTGCCGCTGCCGAATTTCGGCACGGACGATCTGGCGCCGCTGGGCCGCTTTGTCGAGCCGCGGCTGGGCGTCGATCTGCGCGCCCGCTCGGGGCCGATCGCGATCACCGTCGAATACGATATAGCGCCCGAGGACGTGACCGCGTTTCTGGCCGCGATGACCGAACGGCGCCGGATCCGCATTCGCGACGGCGCCCGGCAATGGGTGCTGCTGAGGGATCTCGAACGCCCGACGGTCTGGGCCGAAAGCTATCACGTCGCGACCTGGGCCGAATACCTGCGCCATCACGAACGCCGCACCATGGCCGATGCCGAGGTGACCGATCGTCTGCGGGCGCTCAATCGGGGGGCGGGCAAGCCGCGCGTCCGCCGGATGATCGAGCGGCAGACCGTGCCGCTGAGGGACGACCTGCCGCTGAAGCCCGACGACATGGTCTGAGGGCGGGCCGCAACCGGCCGCAAGGTGATCCCTTGCCCCCGGCCGCCCGCCATGCGACACCACCCTGAAAGGCGACATGCGGCCGGTGCCGCCCGTGCCTGTGGGCCCCTTGCGTCCACCCGTCCGGGCCAGCGGCGGCCGCGCGAAGGTGACCCCATGACCGACAGACCGATCTTCCCCCGATTTCCGAGACGGTGCGCCCGCAGGGGCGCGGTCCTGCTGGCGGTGGGGCTGAGCCTCGCGCTGCCGCCCGGCGCCCGACCGGCCCTGGCAGATGGCGGGTTCGCGGCCTTCTGGCAGGGGCTTTTCGGCGGCGACGACACGCAGGGAATCGCCAGTTCGAACGGCCGGATCGAGGCGCAAAGCGTCGAGGTCGCGACCAAATATGCAGGCCGGATCGCCGAGGTTCTGGTCGATGAGGGCAGCACCGTCGAGGCGGGACAGGTGATCGCCCGGATCGACGACCGCGACGCCCAGGCCCAGCTTTTGGGGGCGAAGGCGGCGGTGCTGCGCGCAGAGGCCGCAAGGGAAGTGGCAAAGGCCAGCGTCATGCAGGCGCAAAGCGCGCTGGACGTTGCGCGGACCAATCGCGACCGGGTGGCGCGGCTGCATGAGGACGGTCATGCCAGCGACAGCAGCTTCGACGATGCGCGCAACGCCCTGACCTCGGCCGAGGCGACGCTGGCCTCGGCCCGGGCGCAGGTCAGCGATGCCGAGGCGCTGATCGCCTCGAGCAATGCCGAGGTCGAACGCCTGCAGATCGCGCTGGACGATCTGACGATCCTCGCCCCGATCCGCGGCCGGGTGCTGTACCGGCTGCACGAGCCGGGCGAGGTGGTGGCCGCGGGCACGCCGGTCGTCACCCTTTTGGACCTGACCGATGTCTACATGAACATCTACCTGCCCGCGCCGGTCGTCGGCTTGATTTCGGCCAATGACGAGGCGCGGCTGATCCTCGACCCGATCCCCGATTACATCGTGCCGGCGCGGGTCACCTTCGTCTCGCCCGAAAGCCAGTTCACGCCGAAAAGCGTGGAAACCCTGTCCGAGCGCGAGGATCTGGTGTTCCGGGTCAAGCTGACCATCCCGCGCGAGCTGCTGGTGAAGTTCGAGGACAAGGTCAAGACAGGCGTTCGCGGGCAAGGATTCGTGCGCACGGATCCGGACCGGCCCTGGCCCGAGACCCTTCAGGTCCCCGAAAGCCTTCAGGCCAACGTGCCGGACTAGGCCATGGCGCCGGTGTTCCCCCCTCCGTCCGGCCCGCAGCGGGCGGCCGCAGAGATCGCCGGGCTGACCCACCGCTATGGCGGCAAGGCGGCGCTGGACGGTATCGAGCTGACCGTGCCGCCGGGGTGCATGGCCGGGCTGATCGGCCCCGACGGGGTCGGCAAGTCGACGCTTCTGGGGCTGATCGCCGGGGTCCGGCGCCTGCAGGAGGGGCGGGTTTCGACCCTTGGCCGCGACATGGCCGACCCCGCCGCCCGGCGCGAGATCGCGCCCCGGCTGGCCTACATGCCGCAGGGTTTGGGGCGGAACCTCTACCCCACGCTGTCGGTCCGCGAGAATCTCGATTTCTTCGGCCGTCTCTTCGGGCAGGGTGCGGCCGACCGCGCCCGCCGGATCGACATGCTGCTGGAGGCAACCGGGCTTGCGCCCTTTCCCGACCGTCCGGCGGGCAAGCTCTCGGGCGGGATGAAGCAAAAGCTGAGCCTCTGTTCGGCGCTGATCCACGATCCCGAATTGCTGATCCTCGACGAGCCCACGACCGGGGTCGACCCGCTGTCGCGGCGCCAGTTCTGGGACCTGATCGACCGGGTGCGCGCCGGCATGCCGGGGATGAGCGTGCTGGTCGCGACCGCCTATATGGAAGAGGCCGACCGGTTCGACTGGCTCGCGGCGATGGATGCGGGCCGGGTGATCGCCTCGGGCAGCCCGGCCGAGCTGAAGGCCCGGGCCGGGGCCGCGACGCTTGAAGAGGCCTTCGTGCGGCTGCTGCCAGACCGCCCGGCCGCCCCGCCGCTGGTGATCCGTCCGCAGAACGCAAGCCGGGGCCGCACCGCCATCGAGGCCCGCCACCTGACCCGGCGCTTCGGCGATTTCACCGCCGTCGATGACGTCAGCTTTACCATTCCCGAGGGAGAGATCTTCGGCTTTCTCGGGTCGAACGGCTGCGGCAAGTCCACCACGATGAAGATGCTGACCGGGCTTCTTGATCCAAGCGAGGGCGAGGCCGAACTTTTCGGCCAGCCGCTGCGCGCCTCGGATATCGAAAGCCGGATGCGCATCGGCTACATGTCCCAGGGCTTCTCGCTGTATTCCGAGCTGACGGTCCGGCAGAACCTCGCGCTGCATGCCGATCTTTATCACCTGCCGCGCGACCGGCGTCAGGCGCGGGTCGACGAGGTGCTGGACGAATTCGACCTGGCGCCGCTGGCCGACCGCATGCCCTGGGACCTGCCTCTGGGCCAGCGCCAGCGGCTGCAGCTGGCCGTGGCGGTGCTGCACGACCCGCAGGTGCTGATCCTCGACGAGCCGACCTCGGGGGTCGATCCGGTGGCCCGCGACGGGTTCTGGCACAAGCTTCTGTCGCTGTCGCGCGACAAGGGCGTGACGATCTTCGTCTCGACCCATTTCATGAACGAGGCCGAACGCTGCGACCGGATCTCGCTGATGCATGCGGGCCGCGTGCTGGAGGTGGGCGCCCCCGCCGAGATCGTGGCCCGGCACGGGGCCGACAGCCTCGAGTCGGCGTTCATCTCGTGCCTCGAGGCCGAGCTGCCGCCCGACCCGGCCCCGGCCGCCGAGCCCGCGGCCCTTCCCGTGGCGGGGGCGTCCGGGACCGCGCCGCGGCTTGCCGGGATGACCCGGCTCTGGGCGCAGTGCTGGCGCGAGACGCTGGAACTGACGCGCGATCCGATCCGGGTCTTCTTCGCCCTCGCGGGGCCGGTGATCCTGCTGCTGACCATGGGCTACGGCATCTCCTTCGATGTCGACCGACTGAGCTTTGCCGTCCACGATCAGGACCGCACCCCCGAAAGCCGCGCGCTGGCCGACCAGTTCACCGCGATCCGGCAATTCGCGGAAACCCCGCCGCTGCCCGGCATCGCGGACCTTCGCGCCCGGATGGGGCGGGGCGATCTGGCGGTGGCGCTGGACATTCCCGACGGCTTCGGCCGCGACCTGACCCGGGGCGACCGGCCCGAGGTTTCGGTCTGGATCGACGGGGCGATGCCGTTCCGGGCCGAAACCGCGCGCAGCTATGCGCTGGGCGTGCTGTCGGATTACGCCGCCGCGTCGGGCGCGGGGCAAGCCGGTGTCAATATCGAGACCCGCTTTCTCTTCAACCAGTCCTTCAAGAGCGCCCATGCCATGGTGCCCTCGATGATGATGGTGATCCTGATGCTGATCCCGTCGATCATGTCGGCGATCAGCGTGGTGCGCGAGAAGGAAACCGGCACCATCGCCAATTTTCGCGCGACCCCGGTCTCGCGCGCCGAATTCCTGCTGGGCAAGCAGCTGCCCTATCTGGCCATCGCCTGGGTCAGCTTCTGGATGCTCTTCGCGGTCGGGCGCGGCGTCTTCGGGGTGCCCTTCACCGGCAGTCTCGGGGCGCTGGCGGCGGTGTCCTTCCTGTATGTCTTCGCCACCACGGGCTTCGGGCAGCTGATTTCGTCCTTCACCCGAAGCCAGGTCGCGGCGGTCTTCGCCACGGCCGTTCTGGCGATCATTCCGACGGTGAATTTCTCGGGCCTGATCCTGCCGGTCTCGTCGCTCGACCCGATGGGGCGGGCGGTGGGGCAGGGCTTTCCCTCGGCCTGGTATCAGCAGGTGACCTCGGGCACCTTCCTCAAGGGCTTCGGCTGGGCCGAGGTCGCGCCATCGGCGGCGGTTCTGGCGGCGTTCTGTCTGGCCTATCTGGCGCTCGCGATCCTCGGATTGCGCAAGCAGGAGGCGTGATCTCATGCGGAGCCTGCTGAACACCCTGCGTCTGACCCTGAAAGAACTGAGCGCGATCCGTCGCGACCGGGTCATGGTGGTCTTGATCATCTATGTCTTCACCGCGGCGACCTGGCTGGTGTCGAACGCGGCCTCGACCGAGATCCGCGATCTGGCGGTGGCCGTGGTCGACGAGGATCGCAGCCCGCTGTCGCACCGGCTGACCGACGCGATCCGGCCGCCGCTTTTCGCCGAACCGGAAGTGCTGAGCCCCGCCGAGGCGGCGCGCGCCCAGGACGAGGGCCGCTATGTGCTGGTGCTGTCGATCCCGCCCGGGTTCGAGCGCGATCTGCGTGCGGGGCAGGCGCCCGCGCTGATGGTGCTGGTCGATGCCACCGCCATGGCGCAGGCGGGCAACGGTGCGGCCTTCCTGCAGCGGCTTCTGGCCGACGAACTGCAGCGCTATGCCGATCCCGGCGGCGGCGCCTCGGACCCGGTCGATGTGGTGTTTCGCAACCGCTTCAACCCGAACCTGACCGCAACCTGGTTCACCTCGGTCATGCAACTGATGAACAACGTGACGATCCTGACCCTGATCCTCTCGGGCGCCGCGATGATCCGCGAGCGCGAGCAGGGCACCATCGAACATGTGCTGGTGATGCCGGTCCGCCCGCACGAAATCGTGCTGTCGAAGATCCTGGCCACCGGTCTGGTTATCCTGCTGGCCTCGATTTCCAGCCTTGTGGCGGTGATACATTGGGGGCTCGGGGTGCCGGTGACGGACTCGCTGGGGCTCTATGCGCTGGGCGCTGCGGTCTATGCGATCTCGGTGGGCAGCATCGGCCTGTTGCTGGCCACCTTCACGCGCAACATGGGGCAGTTCGGACTTCTGGTCATTCCGGTCATCATCGTCATGCTGCTGCTGTCAGGCGGCATGACGCCGATGGAATCGATGCCCGCATGGATGCAGGTCGCGGTCGGCATCGTCAGCCCGGCGCCGCATTTCGTGGCCTTCGCGCAATCGGTCCTTTACCGCGATGCGGGCCTTGCGCTGGTGACGGGCGAGCTTTTGCGCATGGCGGCGATGGCGGGAGTGGCGCTGGCGGTGGTGCTGGCGCGGTTCCGCAAGGTGCTGGCGGGCTGAGCCCGGTTCGGGTGCGGCCAGAGACGCGATCCGGCTTTCGGCGGGGCCGACCTGCCCGGCCGCCGGGCCCTCAGGACGGAACGTGCAGCGCGCGTCCTCGCGAGGACGGCCGAGGTTCTTTGGGGCGACACCTGGCGCTCGCCGTCCCAGGCCTCAGCCCGTCCTTGCCAGGCAGCCGGAATGCGCAACGACGGCCTTGCCGGAGCTACTCTGTACGGGTCCAGACTGCTTCTGCTTCTGCTTCTGCTTCTGCTTCTGCTTCTGCTTCGGTTGCAGGGCGGGCGGAGCCGGGCCGGGCTCTGTTGCCAGGACCTGCGGCCAGTGTTCCCACGTAGGCCCGACGGGCGGCCGGAGGCCCCCCTGGCTGGAAGGGTTCCGCTGCGTCGAGCCGACCGGTTGGTGGTCTGTCCGCGCGCGACCTTATCCGTTCCGCTTGGGTCCTGTCGGTCAGGCGCAAGGCGGCGAAAAGCGGTACGACCTGCCGCGAGCCCACGAGGCGCCCGGGCCACGTCCCCGGGGCAGGGTTTCGGCCGGAGGCCGGTTGAACAGGGGCAACCACCGGGGAATGGGGGCCAGCCTGCGGCGCTGTCCATGCGGCGCTGGCTCGGGCTGTCCGGATGCCGGTTCTGAAGCGTCAGAAGTCTTGCCATCCTGCGTCGTTGACCGCGCGCTTGCGAGGCTCGCCCGCGGCGGGCGCAGCTTCGGGGCGGGCGGAAGGGGCCGGCCGCGCCGCCGGCCGGCCGGGCGCCGCGTTCCGAAGACGGA
>NZ_QNVX01000043.1:0-399 GCF_003314725.1 Rhodovulum sp. BSW8 | reverse complement strand
CCATCGATTTCGACCCCGAGTCATTTTGCACGAAGCCACCATAGGGATGTCGCTATGCAAAAGTCCTTCCAGAATTTGCGCGACCCGCAGGAGCGGGAGCGGAAGTGGTTCGCCTCGCTTCTGTGGCGGTCTTTCCCCGAAGCGACGAGCGAGGCCGAGCTGGCCGATCTGGTGGCCGAGGCGCTGAACACGGCGCAGCGGCCGGTGAACCCGCGCACGGTGCGGAACTGGCTGCGATCCGAGAACGCGCCGGGGCTGCATTACGTCCTGGCGGTGCTGGCGCTCGCGGGCGCCGAGACCGTCTTCGAACTCTTCGACCCGGAGCAAACGGCATGACACTGGCAATTCGGATCTACTGGCGCGTCGCCGGACGCTTCAATCAGGTGCGCGCGGGCAGAG
>NZ_QNVX01000042.1:0-1706 GCF_003314725.1 Rhodovulum sp. BSW8 | reverse complement strand
AAAAGCGCGCTCGAGGATTATTTCGACCACGCGCCGCATCTGGAAGACTCGCTGAAGTCCAAGGGCAAGGACGACCTGCTGGAGATCCTGCGCAGCACCGACATGGAAAGCGGGGCGATCGCCTATATCCGCCAGAAGATGGCGATGGGGCTGGGCCACGCGGTCTGGTGCGCGCGGCGGCTGATCGGCAACGAACCCTTCGCGGTGATCCTGCCCGATGACGTGATCGCGGCCGAAACGCCCTGCCTGCAGCAGATGGTCGACGCCTATCAGGACACCGGCGCCAACATGGTCGCCGCGATGGAGGTCCCGCGCGAGAAGGCCTCGGCCTATGGCATCCTCGACGTGGCCCGCGACATGGGCGACAAGGTGCTGGTCAAGGGCATGGTCGAGAAGCCGAGCCTCGAGGAGGCACCCTCGAACCTGGCGGTGATCGGGCGCTATATCCTGACGCCGAAGGTGCTGCACAATCTCGACCAGAACCTGCGCCACAAGCGGTTCGGGGCGGGGGGCGAGCTGCAGCTGACCGACGCCATCGCGCAGGAAATCGACGGCCAGGGGGTCTACGGGCTGCGGTTCAACGGGCAGCGCTTCGATTGCGGCTCGAAGGCGGGGTTCCTGCAGGCGACGGTGTCCTTCGCGCTGGCGCGGCCCGAGCTGAGGGGCGAGTTCGAGGCGTATCTGCGCGAGATGTTCGCCCTGCCGGAGGCGGCGGAATAACACGATGGCGCATGTTCTGGTGACGGGCGGGGCGGGCTATATCGGCGCGCATGCCTGCAAGGCTCTGGCGCGCGCGGGCCATGTGCCGGTGTGCTACGACAATCTCTCGACCGGCTGGGCCGAGGCGGTGAAGTTCGGCCCGCTCGAACGGGGCGATCTGGCGGACCGGGCGCGGCTTGACGCGGTGTTCGCGGCCTACCGCCCGGTGGGGGTGATGCATTTCGCGGCCTTCAGCCAGGTCGGCGAGGCGATGCGCGACCCGGGCAAGTACTGGCGCAACAACGTGGGCGGGTCGCTCACGCTGATCGAGGCGGCGGTGGCGGCGGGCTGCCTGAACATGGTGTTTTCCTCGACCTGCGCGGTCTATGGCGACCAGGACGGGGTGACGCTGGACGAGGACAGCGCCCAGGCGCCGCTGAACGCCTATGGCGCGTCCAAGCGCGCGATCGAGGACATGCTGCGCGATTTCGAGGCCAGTCACGGGCTGACCTCGGTGATCTTCCGCTATTTCAACGTGGCGGGGGCGGATCCCGAGGGCGAGGTCGGCGAGGCGCACGACCCCGAGACGCATCTGATCCCGGTGATGCTGGAGGCGATCGAGGGCCGGCGCCCGGCGCTGACGATCCACGGCACCGATTATCCGACGCCGGACGGGACCTGCATCCGCGACTACATCCATGTCAGCGATCTGGTGGCGGCGCATGTTCTGGGGCTCGACTGGCTGCTGGCGGGCAAGGGCAGCCGGGTGTTCAACCTGGGCACCGGGACCGGCTATTCGGTGCGTCAGGTGATCGAGGCCTCGCATGCGGTGACCAACCGCCCGGTACCCCATTCCGAGGGCCCCCGCCGCGGCGGCGACGCGGTCCGTCTGGTCTCGGGCAGCGCCCGCGCCGAGACCGAGCTCGGCTGGGTCCCCGAACGCTCCGACCTCCCCACCATGATCCAGGACGCCTGGAAATGGTTCCAGTCACAAGGGTACAGGGGCT
>NZ_QNVX01000003.1:140321-157371 GCF_003314725.1 Rhodovulum sp. BSW8 | reverse complement strand
CCGCTGAGAGCTTCCTCGGCTTCATTGACATCACGTCGATCCGTCTCTGGGTCCGCCATTTGTCAACATGACCTAGCGGTCATTTTCTCCCTGAGTTTTCAAGAGTGCCACAACCGGCTCAACAGCGTTGCGAAGATGGACCGGTCCCACATCCAAGCCGTTCGGTCGGAACGGCTGGACCCCTTCGCCCTGCAGGACGGCCCGAATTGTGTTCAAATGCGCACCGGTTTCGGCCGACAGCATCGATGGTGTCGTGTAGTTGGCCTCAAACGCACCGATGTCGTCGCGGCTCATCCTACGCCGCGCCGTCAGCGCCCATCATGCGCATCAGGAAATCTCTTTGAAGGATATCCAACAGGCGCACGCAGCACGACGAAAGGCTTTGCGCAACGAGATCACGGCGAAATCGCGGCGGGTCACGGAGTTCCTTCCGCACCCTGCGCCGCTCCCAAGCCTTGAAAGGCAAGAGCCCGCACAACCGGACAGCCCGGTCCAAAAGCTGATCCTGTACAAAACGGACAAGATGTCATGAACCGCCAAACCCGTCGCACTGGCACTTTCATTGTTACCCGTGAACACAAGCGATTTGTCGAGTTCGCCACCACGGTACGCCGCAATGCCACCATTGCCCGGTATCGAGAAACGCATGTCCCAGTACCCGCAGCTCTACAGCCGCATTGGATTTGTGCATGAATACCCGCCACTCTCCAAAGACGAGATGCAGTTCGTCCTGCAGCGTCAATGGAAGAAACCCGGCTTCGGCCAGGATGATGCCGACTTCACCGATGCCCGCGCCGCCGCAGCCGTCGTTCGTCTGACAGCTGGCAACTTCCGCCTCCTGCAACGCCTCTTCATGCAGATCGAACGCATCGCCCGTATCAACGAAATCGCCGCCATCACCGAAGAGGTCGTCGAAGCTGCCGCTCAAACCCTGGTCATCGGCAACGCCAATTGACGATCAATAAACGCCGCCACATAGCGATCAAGTTCACAGCCTGACCCCACGTGCCATTTTGACGCAGAATTAACCCATGCTAGCTTAACCTTACCCAAGCAGGGGCCATCGACGACCGGGAGACCGTCATGCTGGACGATTTTCGCGCCTATACCCGCGCCGAGCGTCTTTCCGACGCCGTGGTGCATGTGACCGGGCTGGCCGCTGTGGCCATCGGGGTCCCCATTCTCGTGGTCCTGGCCATCCTGATCCGCGGCGACACGCCCGCGGTATTGGGAATTGCCGTCTATGGGGCGGCGCTCTTCGCCATGATCGGCTTTTCGGCACTGTACCACATGGTGCGCCATCCGAACTGGACGCCGGTCTTTCGCCGGCTCGACCATTCCGCCATCTACTGGAAGATCGCGGGCACCTACACGCCCTTCACCTTGTTGTCGGGCCATGGGGTGACGCTCCTGGCCGGGCTCTGGGCGGCGGCGGCGGCGGGCACGGGACTGCGCGTCCTCGCGCCCTACCGGTTTCGCGCGGTGAACCTCGCGCTTTATCCGGCCATGGGCTGGGCCGGGGCGGTCGCGGGCTGGAGCATGTTCGCCACCCTGTCGCCCCCTGTGCTGGGCCTCGTGATCGCGGGAGGCGTGCTTTATACGGTCGGCATGGTCTTCTACCTGTGGGAACGGCTGCCCTATCACAACACGATCTGGCATGTCTTCGTCCTGGTCGCGAGCATGCTGTTCTTCGCCGCCATCACCACCCATGTGGTCCAGACCGCCTGAAACCTGCCTCACCTGATCTTGCCCCGCCCTGCCCGGTTGCGGGTACCTCTTCGTCTGCGCTATTGTCGCGCAAAGACACGCGTCCGGAGTCGGAAGAGCAGACCGCCACCGGACCAGGAGAGCGATGATGACAGTGAAGCCCCTTGCGATCGCGGCCGTTCTGGCCAGTATTTCCGCCTTTGCCGCCGAAGCCGGACAGATCGAGCGCGCCTGCCTTTCCTCGGGGCGCCCGGGCGTCACCCGGGGCCTTTGCGGCTGCATCCAGCAGGCCGCCGACATCACCCTGACCCGCGGCGACCAGAGCCGCGCCGCCGGGTTCTTCCGCGACCCGCATCAGGCCCAGGTGGTCCGCCAGTCCGACCGCCGGAGCGACGCGGAATTCTGGCGCCGCTATCAGCTGTTCGGCGACACCGCGGCCGCCTATTGCAGCTAGGCCGATGGCCGGGCGCGCCGACGGGCTGTACCCTCCGCTGTCGGTGCCAAAGCCGCTGGGACAAGAGATCTGGGTCGTGGACGGCCCGGCGATCCGGTTCTACGGCATGCCCTTTCCCACCCGGATGTGCGTGGTCCGCCTGCCCTCGGGCGGGCTCTGGCTGCATTCGCCGGTCCGGCCCGACGAGGACCTGATCGCCCGGATCGAGACGCTGGGGCCGGTCGCGCATCTGGTGGCCCCGAACGCCTTGCACTACGCCTTTCTGCCCGCCTGGGCCGCCCGGTTTCCCGAGGCCGCGGTCCATGCCGCGCCCGGTGCGGCCGAACGCGCCGCCCGACATGGGGTCGGCTTTCCGGACCACGCACCGCTTGGCCCCCGCGCGCCCGAGGCCTGGCGGGGCACGATCCGCCAGCGCCTGGTGCCGGGACATCCCTTTTTGAAAGAGGCGATCTTCTTTCACCGCCCGTCGCGCACGCTGATCCTGACCGACCTGATCGAGGCGTTCG
Organism: Rhodovulum sp. BSW8; assembly: GCF_003314725.1. Taxonomy (NCBI): domain Bacteria; kingdom Pseudomonadati; phylum Pseudomonadota; class Alphaproteobacteria; order Rhodobacterales; family Paracoccaceae; genus Rhodovulum; species Rhodovulum sp. BSW8. Next base: position 154,704 of record NZ_QNVX01000003.1, on the reverse strand, counting down.
AGCCCGCCCGGCTGGGTCCGGTGATGAAGCTTGCCACCTGGATCGGCGGCATCCGCAGCCCCGGCGGGACGCCGCGCGACGCCCGGCTGACCTGGACCGACACGGCCGCGGCCGCCCCTGTCCTGCGCGAGGCCCTGAGCTGGGCGCCCGATCGGGTGATCATGGCCCATGGCGCGCCGATCGAGACCGATGTCGCGGCGCGGCTGCGGCAGGCCTTCGTCTGGGCGCTTGGCCCCGAGGCGGATGCCCGGGCCTGACCGGCACGCGAGCCGCAAGCCCCGCCCCCCGTACCGCAACGGCGCATCTGGACAGCGACCGGTTTTCCCGCTAAAGGCGCCGCCCATGACCCGTTGCGTTCATATCCCTGCGCGCCGACGCCGCCGCCGTTTCTGAGACGGCTGCCTGCGCGTGCCTCCACGCGCCCCCCCGCGCGTCGGCGCATTCCCGAAGACATTGACACCCCGTTCCGCCCGAGGCACCCATAGGGCCTCTTTTCCGAAGGATTTCCCAGATGATCCCGTCCGTCCTGCCAACCTATAACCGCGCGCCGCTCAGCTTCGAGACTGGCGAAGGCTCCTGGCTTGTCGCGACCGACGGCACCCGATACCTGGACTTGGGCGCCGGGATCGCGGTCAACGCGCTTGGCCATGCCAACCCGGCGCTGGTGGCGGCGCTGACCGCCCAGGCAAACCGGATCTGGCATCTGTCGAACCTCTACCACATCCCCGAGCAGGAGGCCCTGGCCGACGCGCTGGTCGAGAAGACCTTCGCCGACACGGTCTTTTTCACCAATTCGGGGACCGAGGCCTGCGAACTCGCCATCAAGATGGCGCGGAAATACTGGTACGAGAAAGGTCGGCCCGACCGGGTGAACATCGTCACCTTCTCGGGGGCGTTCCACGGCCGGTCCTCGGCCGCCATCGCGGCGGTGGGGTCCGAGAAGATGACCAAGGGGTTCGGGCCGCTTCTGCCGGGCTTCATCCACCTGCCCTTCGGCGCCCATGGCTCGGTTCTGCAGAATGCGATCGACGACACGGTCGCGGCCATTCTGGTCGAGCCCGTCCAGGGCGAGGGCGGCATCCGGCCCCTGCCCGATGCCTGCCTCAAGGGCCTGCGCGATCTTTGCGACGAGACCGGCGCGCTGCTGATCTATGACGAGGTGCAGTGCGGGATGGGCCGGACCGGCAAGCTGTTCGCCCATGAATGGGCGGGCGCCGCACCCGATATCATGATGATCGCCAAGGGGATCGGCGGCGGCTTTCCGCTGGGGGCGGTGCTGGCGACGGAAGCCGCCGCCGCGGGCATGACGCTCGGCACCCATGGCTCGACCTATGGCGGCAACCCGCTGGCCTGTGCGGTCGGCAAGGCGGTGCTCGACATCGTCGCCGAACCCGCCTTCCTCGACGAGGTGAACCGCAAGGCCGGGCTGTTCCGGCAGCGGCTCGAGGGGCTGGTCGCGAGCCATCCCGACATCTTCGAGGAGGTGCGCGGCTCGGGGCTGATGCTGGGGCTGAAATGCCGGGCCGCGGCTAGCGATCTGGTGCAGGCGGGCTATGCCCAGCACCTGCTGACGGTGCCCGCGGCCGACAATGTGGTGCGGCTGCTGCCGCCCCTGACCATCACCGATGACGAAATCGCCGAGGCGGTGGCCCGGCTTGACGCGGCCGCCGCGGCCGTCGCAGCCAAGGAGGCCCAGGCATGACCCATTTTCTCGATATCGCCACGACCGAGCCCGCTGATCTCAGGGGGATCCTCGATAACGCGCTGGCGATGAAGAGGGCCCGCGCCGGGCGCAGCAAGGGCGCGCCCGATGACGACCGGCCGCTTGACGGGCGGATGGTGGCACTGATCTTCGAGAAGCCCTCGACCCGAACCCGGATCAGCTTCGATGTGGGCGTGCGGCAGATGGGCGGCGAGACCATGGTGTTGTCGGGCAAGGACATGCAGCTGGGGCATGGCGAGACCATCGCCGACACCGCGCGGGTGCTGTCGCGCTATGTGGATCTGATCATGATCCGGACCTTCGAGGAGGCGACGCTGCAGGAGATGGCGGACTATGCCAGCGTGCCGGTGATCAACGGGCTCACGAACCGCACCCATCCCTGCCAGATCATGGCGGACCTGCTGACCTTCGAGGAACATCGCGGGCCGATTGCCGGGCGCAAGGTGGTCTGGTCGGGCGACGGCAACAATGTCTGCGCCTCGTTCATCCAGGCGGCCGGGCAGCTTGGCTTCGATCTGACCTTTACCGGCCCCGCGACGCTCGACCCCGAGGCGGTCTTTGTCGAGGCAGCGCGGGCGAAGGGCGCGACCGTCACCATCGAGCGCGATCCGCTGAAGGCTGTCGAAGGCGCGGATCTGGTGGTGACCGACACCTGGGTGTCGATGCACGATCCGCAATCGGCGCGCGAGCGGCGGCACAACCAGTTGCGTCCCTATCAGGTGAACGAGCGGCTGATGGCGGCGGCGAAGCCCGATGCGTTGTTCATGCATTGCCTACCCGCGCATCGCAACGAAGAGGCCACCAATGCGGTGATGGACGGGCCGCATTCGGTGATCTTCGACGAGGCCGAGAACCGGCTGCATGCCCAGAAGGCGGTGATGCGCTACTGTCTCGGCGTCTAGGAGGCGGCAAGCGGGTCGCTCCCGCCCCCGGGCCCGCACGGGGCTGCGCCCCGCTTGTCCGGCGTTGGGCCGGGCCGCGCGCGTTCCGCGCACGGCGCCTCCGGCGGGGGTACTGGGGCCAAGAAGAAGGCATGGCAGATTCCGAGGCGACGGCCGTCCGGCCGGAGCCGAGACAAGAACCGTGCGCCGCACGGCGCTCCGTCTTGCAAGCGCTGTTTCGTCAGTTCCGGCGTTTGGTGCGGAGCGTCGGGTCGGCGGCGGTCGGGTCCTCGGGCCAGGGATGGCGGGGATAGCGGCCGCGCATCTCCTTGCGCACCTCGGCATAGCTGGTCGCCCAGAAGCCCGGCAGGTCCATGGTGACCTGAACCGGCCGTCCGGCGGGCGACAGCAGCGCGATCCGGAGCGGCAGGCGCCTTGGACCGACCGTCGGGTGCCGGGTCACGCCGAAAAGCTCCTGCAGGCGCAGTTCGACCCCCGGGGCCTCGGCGTCGTAGTCGATGGGGATCTTCCGGCCCAGCGGCGTTTCGAAACTGGCAGGCGCGAGGCGGTCGACCATCTGCTGCGCCTCCCAGTCGAGGCGGCCGGTCAGCGGGGGCAAGAGATCGAAGCGTCTGAGGTCCTCCGCCGTCCTGAGCCCGCCGAGATGGGGCAGCAGCCAGTCCTCGAGGTCCGCCATCAGCCCCGCATCGGAGAAATCGGGCAGATCCGCGCCCTCGGTACGCAGAAGCTCGACCCGCGCGCGAAAGCGGCGCGCCGCGTCGCTCCAGGGCAGGCCGAGGCTGCGGACCCCCTCCAGAATCGCGCGGGCCAGGGCCTCGGACGGGGCGTCGGGCCAATTGCGATCGTCGAGCACCAGCGCGCCGAAGCGTTCCTGCCGCCGCGCGGTCACCCGGGCCTCGCGCCGGGACCAGGCGCAGACGTCCTGCCAGGCGATGGCCGGGCCATGCACCGCGCGCAAGGCCGCCTCGGACAGCGGGGCGGCCAGGCGCACACGCGCCTCGCGGGTATCGCCGTCGAGATCGAGCGCCACGATCAGCCGCTGGCCCGCCAGCGGGTCGGCCGGGTCGATCACCGCGCCCTTGCCGCCGGACAGAACATAGCGCGGGTCCTCGCCCTTGCGCCGCAGCCCGATCCGGTCGGGATAGGCCAGCGCCGCCATCTCGCCCGGACCCATCGGGCGGGGGGCGTCGGGCGCCTGTGCTGCCAGGCGTTTAGCCTCGGTCCGGATCCGGGCCAGCGCGCCCCGGTCGGGCGGCACCGGGGTCGGCGCCGTCGGGTCGGCGATGCAGCGCAGGCGCAGCGCCAGATCGCTGCCCGCCCCGCGCAGCGGATCGCGTTCGGACAGGAGCGCGGCCAGAGGCGCCGCCTGACGCCCCGCCGCAAGCAGCATATGCCCCAGCCGGGGATGCAGCGGCAGCGCCGCCAGCGCGCGGCCATGTGCGGTGATCCGTCCGGCGGCGTCGAGCGCGCCGAGCCCCGCAAGCAGCGCCCGCGCCTCGGCGAAGGCGCCTGGATTGGGCGGTGTCAGGAAAGCCAGATCCTCGGGGCCGGAGGTGCCCCAGGCCGCCAGTTCCAGTGCCAGACCGGTCAGGTCGCCCGCCTCGATCTCGGCCGGGGGATAGGCGGCGAGCGCCCCCTCTTCGCCCTTCGTCCAGAGCCGGTAGCAGGCCCCTTCCGCCACCCGCCCGGCCCGGCCGCGGCGCTGGTCGGCCTCGGCCCGGGTGACCCGTTCGGTCACCAGCCGTGCCATGCCGGAATTCGGGTCGAACCGCGCGCGCCGGGCGCGGCCCGCATCGACCACCACGCGGACATCCTCGATGGTCAGCGAGGTTTCGGCGATGGCGGTCGCCAGTACCAGCTTGCGGCCCTCGCGCGCGGGCTTGATCGCGGCCTGCTGTTCGGCGAAGGGCAGCGCGCCATAAAGCGGGCGGACGTGGCAATCATCGGGCAGCCTGCCTTGCAAGGCACTGGCACAACGCCGGATCTCGGCCTCGCCGGGCAGAAAGACCAGAACCCCGCCTGCGGTCTCCGCCGCGGCCTGGGCCACAAGATCGGCCGTGGCCTCGGCCAGCCGCGCGCCCTTCGGCAGGGGCGCCGGCAGCCAGCGGGTCTCGACCGGGAAGGCCCGGCCTTCCGAGGTCACGACCGGTGCGTCGTCCATCAGCGCGGCGACCGGGGCCGCGTCGAGCGTCGCCGACATCACCAGCAGCATCAGATCGTCGCGCAGCGCCTGGCGCGCCTCCCAGGCCAGCGCCAGCCCCAGATCGGCATTGAGCGAGCGTTCGTGAAATTCGTCGAAGATCACCGCACCGATGCCGTCGAGCCCCGGATCGGACTGGATCATCCGGGTCAGGATGCCTTCGGTCACGACCTCGATCCGGGTGGCGCGGCCGGTCTTCGCCTCGCCCCGGATACGGTAGCCCACGGTCTGGCCGACCGGCTCGCCCAGGGTCTCGGCCATCCGTTCGGCGGCAGCGCGCGCGGCCAGGCGCCGCGGCTCGAGCATCACGATCCGGCCCGCCGTCAGCCCGGCCTTCAGGATCGCCAGCGGCACCCGCGTGGTCTTGCCCGCCCCGGGCGGCGCCTGCAAAACGGCCCGGCCCGCGCGGGCGAGGGCCGCGGTCAGCTCGGGCAGGACGGCGTCGATGGGCAAGGGCGTCATGCCCGCCTTATGGGCCAAACCGCCGCGCCGGGCCAGAGGGCGCGGCAACCCGACCGGGGGGCTGGACAGCCCGGCCCAGGCAGGGCAAGACAGGGGCCGCCCCTGACGATCCGGAGCCGCCGATGACCCCTGACGAGCTTGCCCCCCGCATCAAGTCCGGCGAACGCCGGGCGCTGGCCCGGGCGATCACCCTGATCGAAAGCGGCCGCGAGGATCACCGCGCCCAGGCGCAGGAGCTTCTGGGCCTTCTGGCCGATGCCCCCGGACAGGCGTTGCGGATCGGGCTGTCGGGTACGCCGGGCGTCGGCAAGTCGACCTTCATCGAAAGCTTCGGGATGATGCTGACGGCCGAGGGCCACAAGGTCGCGGTGCTGGCGGTCGACCCGTCCTCGGCGCGCTCGGGCGGGTCGATCCTCGGCGACAAGACCCGGATGGAACGGCTGAGCCGCGAGCCCAACGCCTTCATCCGCCCCTCGCCCAGCCAGTCGGCGCTGGGCGGCGTCGCGCGCCGCACCCGCGAGGCGGTGGCGCTGTGCGAGGCGGCAGGCTTCGGCATCGTGCTGATCGAGACGGTGGGCGTCGGCCAGTCCGAAACCATGGTGGCCGAGATGACCGATCTTTTCGTGCTGCTGATGGCGCCTGCGGGCGGCGACGAGCTGCAGGGCGTCAAGCGCGGCATCATGGAAATGGCCGACCTCATCCTCGTGAACAAGGCCGATGGCGATCTGAAACCCGCCGCCGAACGCACCCGGGCCGATTATGCGGGCGCGCTGCACCTCTTGCGCCGCCGTCCCCAGGACCCCGAGGGCTTCCCCAAGGCGGTCGCCGTCTCGGCGGTCGAGGAACGCGGGCTGCGCGAGGCCTGGGACGATATGCAAAGGCTGGCCGACTGGCGTCGCGCGCAGGGCCATTTCGACGCCCGCCGCGCCGAACAGGCCCGCTACTGGTTCACCGAAGAGGTGCGCCGCGGCTTGCTGGCCCGGCTCGACCGCGACCCGGCGATGCGGGCCCGGATGGCCGATCTCGGCGCGAAGGTCGCAGGCGGCAAGCTGACCGTAGCCCATGCCTCGGCCGAGATGCTGGCCGCCCTCGGCGTCACCGCCTGAGCCTGCGGAGGGCGCACCGTGAAGCCCTTCCTGATCCTCCAGCTGCGCCCCGAAACCGAGGCCGCCGACGACGAATACGCGGCCTTCCTCCGCAAGGGCAGGCTTGCCCCCGAAAACGCCCGCCGTCTGCGGCTCGACTGCGAACCGCTGCCGCCTGATCTCTCGCTCGACGCCTTTTCGGGCGTGATCGTGGGCGGCGGCCCGGGCTGCCTCTCGGACGCCGAGGGCGCGAAATCCGAAACCGACCGCCGGATCGAGGCCGCGATCCTCGGCCTTCTGCCCGAGATCACCGCCCGCGACCTGCCGTTTCTCGGCTGCTGCTACGGCATCGGCCTTCTCGCCCACCATCTTGGCGCGCCGGTGGCCAAGGGCCGCTTCGGCGAGCCGGTCGGCACCACCACCTGCCGCCTGACCGAGGACGGGCGCGCCGACCCGCTGACCCGCGACCTGCCCGACGCCTTCGCCGCCTTCGTCGGCCACAAGGAGGCGGTCGAGGCGTTGCCCCCCGGCTGCGCCCATCTGCTGGCCTCGGATCCCTGCCCGTTCCAGATGATCCGCCACGGCGCCAATGTCTACGCCACCCAGTTCCACCCCGAGGCCGACAGCGCGGGCTTCGAGCTGCGGATCCGGATCTACCGCGACCGGGGCTATTTCCCGCCCGAGGCGGCCGACGACCTGATCGCGCTTTGCCGGGCCCAGGCAGTCGACTGGCCGGAAACCATCCTCGCCCGGTTCGTCGCGCGCCATGCCCGCCCCTGAGCCAGCACCCGGGATGAATCGCTTGACGTCGCCCCCTCTTCCCCCTATCAGGCCCGGACGGAATTCTCGGCGCTGCCTTTGCGGCGTCGGTCGCTTTATCGAAACGAGGATATGAACCATGTCGCGCGTCTGCGAACTGACCGGCAAAGGGCCGATGACCGGCAACAATGTCAGCCACGCCCATAACAAGACCAGGCGCCGGTTTCTGCCGAACCTCAACGAGGTCACGCTGATCTCCGACGTTCTGGGCCGGGCGTTCAAGTTCCGCGTCTCGGCCGCAGGCCTGCGCACCGTCGATCACCGTGGCGGTCTGGACAACTTCCTGGCCAAAGCCCGCGACGCCGAGCTGTCCGACAAGGCCCTGAAGGTCAAGAAAGAGATCGAGAAGGCCCAGGCCACCGCCTGATCCGGCGCGACCGGCCTGCCTTGCGCCATTGCTTGACGGCCCCGCACCCGCGGGGCCTTTCGCGTTTCCGCGTTCTTCTTGGCGTCAATACCCCCGCCGGAGGCGCCGCGCGCTTGCGCGCGGCCGGGCCCAAGGCCGGGCAAGCGGGGCGAAGCCCCGTGCGGGCCGGGGGCGGGAGCCCCCCGCCCCGGCTCCCTTTGGCGAATCCGGATCGCGCCGGGCCTCGAGTCGTTCTAGGATCGCGCCATGACCCGGCTCCGCCCCGCCTTCGGCCTTGGCCTTGCTCTCCTGCTGGCGCTCACCTCGCTGAGCCTCGCGGCCGCGCGCGCCACGCCGCGCCCGGTGGACCGGATCGTGCTTTGCACCGGTTTCGGCCTGCAGACCGTCGAGATCGACGCAAACGGCCACCCGGTCGGCGCGCCCCATATCTGCCCCGACGGTCTGGCGGCACTGGCAGCCCTTGCACCCTTGCCGCCCGCGCTGCCGCTGCGGTCACTGCGCGCCCGGCCGCTCGGCCGCCGCAGCCACGCCCCCGCGCCCTGCGGGCGCCGCCCGCCGCAGCCCCGCTCGCGTGCGCCTCCCGCCCCCATCGCCTGACCCCGACGACCCTTGTTTCAAATCCAAAATGACCAGGAGGCCAGCGATGTCCCTGAAAACCACCCTTGCCGCGAGCCTGATCGCGCTCGCTCCCGCCCTGCCCGCCGCTGCGGGCGATATCGCCGTCGAGGGCGCCTATGCCCGCGCCTCGTCGATGATGGCGCAATCCGGCGCCGCCTTCATGACCCTCGTCAATAGCGGCGGCGCCGACGACCGGCTGATCGCGGCCGCCTCGGACGCTGCCGACCGGGTCGAGTTGCACACCCATGTCTCGGACGCCAATGGCGTGATGCAGATGATCGAGGTCAAGGAGGGCTTCCCGGTGCCCGCCCACGGCCGCCACGAGCTGCGCCGGGGCGGCGATCACGTCATGCTGCTGGGCCTCACCCGGTCGCTGACCGAAGGCGACAGCGTCCACCTGACGCTGACCTTCGAAAAGGCCGGCACGGTCGAGGTCGAGGCCCCGGTCGAGGTCGTCCGCCAGCCGATGGGCGGCCAGATGGGCGCGCGGCCGGCCATGGGGAACTGACAGGCCGGGACAGGACCCGGCGCCGGGGGCCGAACCGCCCCCGGCATGTCATCCCCTTGTCAGCTGGTTCAGACAGTCCTCGACCCAGACCGGCACGATCCCCGAGGCCGGACCCTGCCGCACCCGGTCGAAATCGCTGACCGTCTCTGAGGGCTCCAGGTTCAGCTCCAGCGTCTCGGCCCCGGCCCGCGATGCATCCTGCACGAAAGCCGCCGCCGGATAGACAGTGCCCGAGGTGCCGATCGCCGCGAACAGATCGGCCGCCCGCAGCGCCTCCCAGATCTCTTCCATGTAATAGGGCATCTCGCCGAACCAGACGATGTCTGGCCGGGTCGCGGGCGCGCCGCAGGACGGGCACGGATCCTCCACCCGCATCACCGGCGGCGCCTGCCAGCCCGCGCCGCAGGACGCGCAGCGCGCCCGCGCCAGCTGCCCGTGCATGTGCCAGACCGCCCGGCTTCCGGCGCGCTCGTGCAGATCGTCGACATTCTGGGTCACGATCCGGACCGACCCGGGCGGCAGCGCGGCCTCGAGCCGGGCCAGCGCCAGATGCGCCGGGTTCGGCGCAGCCTCGGCCGCGTTCCGGCGCCGCGCATTGTAGAACTCCATCACCAGCGCGGGGTTGCGGGCAAAGCCCTCGGGCGTCGCCACGTCGTTCAGGTCGTAGCGGGTCCAAAGCCCGTCCACGTCGCGGAACGTGCCAAGCCCGCTTTCGGCCGAGATCCCGGCCCCGGTGAGAATCACGATCTTGGTCATCGGGCCTGCCTCCGCTATCCCTCAGAGCAAAAGGAGGCCGCCATGACCACCCGAATCCTGTTCGTCTGTCTGGGCAATATCTGCCGCTCGCCGACCGCGCATGGGGTGTTCCAGACCCTGGCCCTGGCCGAGCGCCTCGACATCGAGGTCGAAAGCGCCGGAACGGGTGGCTGGCATGTGGGCGATCCGCCCGACCCGCGCGCGATCCGCGCCGCGGCCGGGCGCGGCTACGACCTGACGCGGCTGCGCGCCTGTCAGGTCAAGGCCGCCGATTTCGCCATCTACGACCTGATCCTGGCCATGGACCGCTCGAACCTGACCGCGCTGGAACGGATGCGCCCGATCGACAGCGAAACCCCGATCAGGCTGTTTCTCGACTTCGCCGACGCCACCCGCGACGAGGTGCCCGACCCCTATTACGACGGAAGCTTCGATCTGGTGCTCGATCTGGTCGAGGACGCCTCGCGCGGGCTCATCCGCCATCTGGCGGGCTGAACCCCGACCGCTCAGCCGACCGGATTGGGCAGCGGACGGCCGCCCAGATGGGCGCGGATATTCTCGACCGCCATCAGGCCCATGGCGGTCCTGACCTCCTGCGTCGCGGTGCCCAGATGCGGCAGCAGCGTCACATTCTCGCGGCGCCTGAGGGCCTCGGGCACCTCGGGTTCGAATTCGTAGACATCGAGCCCCGCCCCCGCGATCTTGCCGGCCTCGAGCGCCGCGATCAGCGCCGCCTCGTCGATCACCTCGCCGCGCGAGATGTTCACCAGATGCGCGGTGGGCTTCATCGCCGCCAGCACGCCGGCCCCGATCAGATGCCGGGTCGCCGCCCCGCCCGGCACCGCCGAGACAAGGATGTCGGCCTCGGCCGCCAGCGCCTCGGGGCTGCCCAGCGCCCGGGCCGGAAAATCCAGCGCCTTCGGGCTGCGGGTGTGATAGAGAACCTCCATCCCGAAGCCGAGATGACAGCGCCGGGCGATGGCCTGTCCGATATTGCCCATGCCGAGGATGCCCACCGTCCTGCCGGTGACATGCAGCCCCAGCATCTGGGTCGGATGCCAGCCCTGCCAACGGCCCGCACGCACCAGCCGCTCGCCCTCGCCCGCGCGGCGGCAGGTCATCAGGATCAGCATCATGCCGATATCGGCGGTCGCATCGGTCACGGCGCCGGGGGTGTTGGTCACCGCCACCCCGGCCGCCCGCGCCGCCGCCACGTCGATATGGTTGAAGCCGACACCGAAATTGGCCAGCAGACGCGCGCGCGGCGCAGGCACATCGGCAAAGACCCCGGCCGAGAAGGCATCGCCCAGCGTCGGCAGCACGATGTCGTAATCCGTCAATGCCGCGCGCAGCTCGTCGGGTGACAGCGGCAGCGTCGATTGCCGGATCTCGGTCTCGCCCAGGGATCGGACCGCCTCGGCGACCGTCTCGGGCATCGGGCGGGTGACAAGGATCCTGGCCATCAGAACATCCGCCCGCCAATCGGCACGTCCTTGTCGGGCACGATCAGCACGACCTCGCCGTTTTCGTCGGGCAGGCCCAGCACCAAGACCTCGGAGCGGACCTTGCCGATCTGGCGCGGCGGGAAGTTGACGACGCCCAGCACGCGGCGGCCCGGAAGATCCTCGGGCGTGTAATGCGCGGTGATCTGGGCCGAGCTTTTCTTTTCGCCGATCTCGGGGCCGAAATCGACCCAGAGCTTGATCGCGGGCTTGCGCGCCTCGGGATAGGGCTCGGCCCGGGTGATCTGGCCCACGCGGATATCGACCTTGAGGAAATCGTCGAAGGAAATCTCGGTCATGCGCCCAGTTCCCTGCCGCGCGACGTTGCCGCGGCGACCGCCTTTTCCAGCAGCGGCGGAAAGCCGGTTTCCGGGTCCATCAGCACCGCCAGCGCGGCTGCGGTGGTGCCGCCCGGCGAGGTCACGTTGACGCGCAGCTGGGCGGGGTCCTCGGCGGCCTCCTCGGCCAGCTGCCCCGCCCCCGCGACCGTGGCCTTGGCCAGCGTCATCGCCATCGCGGCCGGAAGGCCCGCAGCCTCGCCCGCCCTGGCCAGCGTCTCGATCAGATGGAAGACATAGGCCGGGCCCGAGCCCGAGACCGCCGTCACCGCATCCATCTGGGATTCGTCGTCCAGCCGCACGGTCTGGCCCACCGCCGACAAAAGCGACTCGGCCAGCGCCAGCCCGGCCTCGTCGACCTTGGCGTTGCCGATCAGCGCGGTGATGCCGCGCCCGACGGCTGCGGGGGTGTTCGGGATGGTCCGCACCACCGGTGCCCCGGCGCCCAGCCGGTCCGCGAAATACCCAAGCGTCTTGCCCGCCGCGATCGAGACGAAGAGCGTCTGCCCGTCGGCAAGGCCCGCGACCTGCGGCAGCGCCTCGTCCATCAGCTGCGGCTTGACCGCGATCAGCACCAGCGCGGGCGCCTCGGGCAGCGGCTGGTTGAGATGAAGCCCCTCGGCCGCGCGGGCGCGCAGCCAGTCGGACGGGTGCGGATCTATGGCCCAGACCGCGCCCGCAGGCAGGCCGCGCTTCAGCCAGCCCTCCAGCAGCGCGGACCCCATCTTGCCGCAGCCCAGAAGCACCAGCCCCCGGGCGGAAAGGTCGTCGAATTGCATGGTTGCCCCCTTTACGCCTGTCGGGGCGCGAGGTTAGGCGCGCCCGAAGGCATCCGCAATGGCCACCTGCAGGGCATTGGCGGGCGTGCGGTCGGCCCAGACCACCAGCTGGAAGGCCGGGTAGAACCGTTCGCAGGACGACACCGCAGCATGGATCAGCTGGTCGACCTGCTCGGGGCTGGCGGTCTGCCCGCCCGACAGCATCAGCCCGTGGCGCCAGACCATCAGCCGCTGGTCGCGCCAGAAGGTGAAGGCCCCGGCCCAGCACATGTCGTTGGTGGCGTTGAGCGCCTCGTAAAGCGCGGGGAGCCGTTCGGGCGGCGGCTCCATCTCGAAGGTGCAGATGAGCCGCAGCGTCTCGTCGAAGCCCGACCAGGCGAGCGTGATCGAATAGGTCCGCCACTGGCCCACCACCGCCATCGCGATCTGGTCGTCGGCGACCCGGTCGAATTCCCAGTCGTGATGCGAGGCGAGGGTCTCGACGAGGTCGATGGGGTGGATCTCGTCGCTCAGCAGGAAGTCTTCGGAAGATCGCATGCCCGGCCTCTTTGTTTTCTAGCCCAAGCCGACCCGAGGCCCACTAGGCTTTGGTTCCTGCTCTAGGTCCGGGGTGATATCCCCGGCTCCTCACAAAATATGGTGAGCGGAAAGCCGGAGGCTGTAAAGCGAATTTTTGTTAAGATTGAAAGACGCACCGCAATATCTTGTGGACAATGTAGCGCGACATTGAAAGCCGGAGTGTGTGACGGTCAAAGTCGGAGCTCAAACGTTTTAGTTCGACCCCGGGCAACCCGCCTTCGAATGACGCTTGAACGGTCCGTCAACGAGCGTTCGGAATTCCGGTCATTGCCCCATCCGCCGGCAGACGTAAGCCAGCAGCGCGCCAGTCCAGGGTGCCAGAACCAGCGCGGGCAGAAGCCCGGCCTTCACGGCCACCAGACCGATCGACGCAAGCGCGAAATCGGCTCGCGCGTCGCGAGGCGGGCGCCCTGGCTGGTCTGCCACCAGTGCAGGGCGCTGTAGCGCGCCCAGGCCAGCAGACCGAGCGGCAGGCTGCACCACGCTGCTGAGAAGCCCGATCAGAGATCCCAAGCGGACCGCCTCCGACAATCTCGAAAACACGGCCCGCCCTCACCGCCATCGCGGCGGCGCGGTGGGCGATCAGGAAATGGGCCTTGCCATGCGGGTCGGTCGAGCCGTTCACGTGGATGTCGGCCGACCCCGAGAAGGTGCCGGTATTGGCGAACCGCCCGCCCTTGACCGTCACCGTCAACGGCGCCGCGCCCTCCTATCCCGCGATCCAGACCTGGCCGCTTTCATCGGTGGTGCGCGCCCCGCCCCCGGTGCGGACCGGCGCGGCGGAAACGTTCAGCCGACCGTTCACTGCATGCAGATGCCCTCCGGCCCCGAGATCGGGTCGCGCCGCCCCGGTTGTGGGGATTGTCCCGGCGGCGGCCGTCCTCGGCCGGATCCGGCACGAAGGAACCGGCCGCTGGGGCCTGGCGCCAGGTCGGTGTGATGCCGAATGGCGCCTGCATGAAAGCGACGGCCGACTCGACCAGAGGTCCGATTTCCGGCCCCTCGCGTCCCGTCAGCCGCCAGTAGATGTCCATGATATCGGTTGTGGCGTCCGGGGCATTGCCCCGCTGCGCATCGTATCAACGGAAGATCGTGGCATCGTTGCCGTTCGTCAGATCGCGGTTGAAGAGGGTATAGGTCACGCCCCGTCCGAAGCTGGTAAGGTCGCGTCAGGGCATTGTTGCAGAACGCCCGCCGTGAAGGATTCACACCACGACTCCCCGCGGTTGGACGGATGGGACGAGCAAGCCCGAACCCGCCCGCCACCGCTCGGCGACCCGGTCCGCCTGTCGAGCCATCGCGGCGCCATCCGGTTCGGACCCGATGGCGAGGGCTGCGCTGCGCAAGCGCGGGGCTCCGATGGTCCGGCGGGACAAGAAGATGGCGTGGCACGCGCCGCATGAGGGCCGTCCAGGACGCCCGCCGGTCTTCTCGGATGCGGCAATCCGGTTCTGCCTGTCGATCGGGGTGCTGGTCAAGCCGCCGCTCAGGCAGACCGCCGGGATGGTCGCGAGCCTCCTGCGCCTGGCCGGGCCCGATTGGCCGGTTCCGGACTGCCCGACGCTCTTCCGGAGGCAGAAGACCCTGCAGGCGCAAATCCCATGGCGCCGCGCCGAGGGGCCGCCGAACCTGCCGGTGGACAGCACCGTGATCGAGTTTCTCGGGTGAAGCGGGGCCGGGGCCCCAGCCGGGCCGCGTAAGCCCGATGAACCGAACTGGCAGGCCCGCAAGCATGGCGTTCAGGG
>NZ_QNVX01000003.1:0-140205 GCF_003314725.1 Rhodovulum sp. BSW8 | reverse complement strand
CGCGGTCACAGCGCCATCATCCTGCGCGGCGCCACGGCGATCATCCCGGTCCGGAAAAACGGCCGGCCATGGACAGAGGACTGCCCTGCCGGCTCGGCTCTGCCCCCGGGCCGATGGCGGATATCGGCTTGCCCCGCAACGAAACCCTGCGCGCCACGCGGTCCCGTGGCAGGGCGTTCCGGACGCGGCGGACAGGATACCACGCCCGAAGTCGCGCCGAGGCAAAGATGCCCGCGCCGGTTCGCTCGGACCGGTGGCGCTGAACCGGCTCGGCCCCAAGTCCTTCGGAGAGCGCATCGCCGCGAGAGTCCCGAACCGCCAAGCCGCCGAAATCCAGATCCGCGTCATTCGCCATTGCCGCTCGGACCAATGGCGCGACATGGCTCGTTCATCAGCCGTCTCAACGCTCCGGCACCGCCGAAAGCGTCCGCGTGGCCTGAACCTGGAGGGGAAAGGGGAAAGGGAAAGGGGACGTCACGCCTCGGGCCGCCTTTCGGCAACAATGCCCAGCCATTCCGGTCGAGGCCGACCGATCGGTGAAGCAGCCTCCGCACTCATGCCGCGCTCCGGCCCCTGGCCGCAGAGGCAGCAAGCACGGCCTCGACGATGGCGCGAATCCCCGCGGGCATGTCGGCGTTCAGGCGATAGCGGACCCATTGCGCGTCGCGGCGGTCGGTGACCAGCCCCGCCTGCTTCAGCACCTTCATGTGCGGCGACATCCTGCTTTGGGTGACATCGAGCCTCGCCATCAATTCGCAGACGCAATGGTCCGATCCGTCGCCGAGCAGGCGCATCGCCTCCAGCCGGGTGGGTTCGGCGAGGGCTGCGAGACTGGATAGCGCCATGACCACCTCCGTACATGCGCATGAGCGCATACGCGGCAGCCTGGGTCGTCGATATGGGTCAATCCGCGCGGTCCATGCCGGGTCGGCAGCGAAAGATCGGCCGTCGACCGGTCCGCTTCTCCGTCTCATGCGGACTGGACGCCCCGCGCACCAGGGCCGTGCCCCGTCAGACATCGGCCCGGTCGCATCGCGCCGCGCGAGCCCGGGAGGCAATCATTGCCCCCGGCATCGGGCTTCAGCGACCTAAAGCTTTGCGCAAAGAGATGACGCTCAAAGAGCCTCTGGCAGGGCAAGGCGGCGTGGCGGCTCCCGCCCGGAACCGCCCATACGGCCACTGCCCCCGGCCACAGGAACTTCATGGGCGCAAGAACCGGGGCGGATGCCATACCGGTTCCTTCGGGCCCCGAATTTTCGCAGAAAATTCGCCCCCTCCGCCCGACCGAACGCGCCCAAGGATCCGGGGCACGGCTTGCCCGCGCCCCGTTTGCATTGACTCCTCGGGCCTATTTCGCCTCCAGCGCCGCGATCCGGGCCTTCAGCGCCTCGTTTTCCTCGCGCGCCTTCTGGGCCATGGCGCGCACCGCATCGAATTCCTCGCGGGTCACGAAGTTGCGGTCGGCGAGCCAGCGATCGAGCATGCTCTTCATCGCCGTCTCGGCCTCGTCCTTGGCACCCTGGGCCACGCCCATGGCATTCGTCATCAGCTTCGACATGTCGTCGAGAAATTTGTTGCGGGTCTGCATGGCGGCCTCTGGCATTTACATTCGCGCCCTATATGGCCCGCAGGCGGCGCAAGCTCAAGGTTGACTTCGCCGCGCAGCCCAGAGAACAGAAGGCCCAAGATGCAAGCGGTTCTCCCCTTTCCCGACCTCACCTCCGAGATCTTCTCGATCTCGGTCTTTGGCTTCGACTTCGCCCTGCGCTGGTATGCGCTGGCCTATATCGCCGGGATCGTGATCGGCTGGCGGCTGGTCGTCGCACTGATGCGGCGCGAGCGGCTCTGGCCCGCCTCCCGCCCGCCGATGAGGCCCGAGCAGGTCGAGGAACTGCTGACCTGGATCGTGCTGGGCGTGATCCTCGGCGGACGGCTCGGCTTCGTGCTGTTCTACAAACCGCTCTATTATCTGCAGGCCCCCTGGGAGATCCCGATCCTCTGGCACGGAGGCATGGCCTTCCATGGCGGCTTGCTGGGGGTCATGGCGGCGGTGCTGCTTTTCACCCGAAAGCACGGCATCCCGCTGCTGCCCGCCGCCGACGCGCTGGCGCTGGCCACGCCGCCGGGGCTTTTCTTCGGACGGATCGCGAATTTCATCAATGCAGAGCTCTGGGGCCGCCCCTCCGATCTGCCCTGGGCCGTCGTCTTCCCCGGCGAGGCCGCGCAATACTGCCCCGGCTGGGACAGCTTTCCCTGCGCCCGTCATCCCTCGCAACTGTACGAGGCCGGGCTCGAAGGGCTTCTGCTTGGCGCGGTCCTGCTTTGGCTTGCGCTGGCCCGCGGCGCGCTGAAGACGCCCGGACGCATCGCCGGGACCTTCTTTGCGGGCTACGGGCTCGCGCGCTTTGCCGTCGAATTCGTCCGTCAGCCCGATGCGCAATTCGCAGGCCCGGGCAATCCGCTGGGCCTTGCGCTGCACTGGCAGGGCTACGGGCTGACCATGGGGCAGCTTTTGTCGCTGCCGATGATGGCACTGGGGCTCGGGCTTATCCTGGTCTCGGCGCGGCGACGGGCATGACCCCGCTTGCACGGCTTCTCGCCCGGCGGATCGCGGCGACCGGCCCGATCGGCATCGCCGACTTCATGGCCGATTGCCTGATGCATCCCGAGCATGGCTATTACAGCACCCGCGATCCGTTCGGAGAGGCGGGCGATTTCACCACCGCCCCCGAGATCAGCCAGATGTTCGGCGAGCTTCTGGGACTCTGGCTCGCGCAGGTCTGGCTCGACCAGGGCGCGCCCGCACCCTTTGCTCTGGCCGAACTCGGCCCCGGGCGCGGTACGCTGATGGCCGATCTCTGGCGTGCCACGAAGCGGGTGCCGGGCTTTCACGCGGGCGCCCGGCTGCATCTGGTCGAGACCTCGCCCCATCTGCGCGCCCGCCAGCGCCAGGCGTTGCCGGGGCTCGACATCGCCTGGCTCGACAGCGCCGACGCCCTGCCCGAGGCGCCTCTCTTCGTGATCGCCAACGAGTTCTTCGATGCCCTGCCGATCCGCCAGTTCCAGCGCGATGCCGCGGGCTGGCGCGAGCGCCTGGTCGGGCTCGAGGACGACAGGCTGACGCTCGGGCTGTCGGCGCCGGTGCCGCTTGCCGCACTGGACCACCGGCTGGCCGATACCGAACCGGGCGACATCGTCGAGACCTGCGCCCCCGCCTGCGCCATCGTCGAGACCCTGGCCGCGCGGATCGCCGCCCGGGGCGGGGCCGCGCTGATCGTCGATTACGGCGGCTGGCACAGCCTCGGCGACACGCTGCAGGCCCTGCGCGCGCACCGGCCCGAGCCGCCGCTCGCCCATCCCGGCGAGGCCGATCTGACCGCCCATGTCGATTTCGAGGCGCTGGCCCGCGCCGCCCGAACCGTCGAGGGCCTCCGCGTCAGCGGCCCGACCCCCCAGGGCGTGCTGCTGGAACGGCTCGGGATTGCGGCGCGCGCCCAGGCGCTGGCGCAAAACCTCGCCGGTGCGGCGCTGCGAAGCCATATTGCCGCACATCGCCGCTTGACCCACCCCGAGGAAATGGGAACGCTCTTCCAGACACTCGCGCTGACCCCCGCACGGGCCCCCGATCCCCCAGGACTTCGTTCATGACTTTGGAAATTCTCACCTCGAACGCACTCGCGCCGCTGCGTCACGGGTTCTTCACCCGGCAGGGCGGCGCGTCGTCCGGGATTTTCTGGGGGCTCAATTGCGGCGGCGGCTCGTCGGACCTGTCCGAGGCGGTGGCGATCAACCGCAACCGGGTCGCGGGCGCCATGGGCGTGGACACCGACCGCCTTGTCACCGTGCATCAGGTCCATTCCGCCGCTGTCGCGGTGATCGAGGCCCTGCCCGAAGCTCCGCTGCGCGCCGATGCCATGGTCACCCGGACCCCCGGGCTGGCGCTGGGCGTGCTGACCGCCGATTGCCAGCCTGTGCTGTTTGCGGACCGCACGGCCGGGGTGGTGGGCGCCGCCCATGCGGGCTGGAAGGGCGCGCTTGGGGGCATTCTCGAGGCCACGCTCGACGCGATGGAAACGCTCGGCGCCCGGCGCGACGACACGGTCGCCGTGATCGGCCCGACCATCAGCCAGCGCGCCTATGAGGTCGGGCCGGAATTCCTCGACACGTTCCTGACCGAGGACCCCGACTCGACGCGGTTCTTCGCCGCCGGCAAGGGCGACCGCGTCCAGTTCGACCTGCCGGGCTTCAGCCTCGCGCGCCTGCGCGGCGCGGGCATCGGCCAGGCGATCTGGACCCGCCATTGCACCTATTCCGACCCGGACCGGTTCTTTTCCTACCGCCGCAGCGTCCATGCGGGCGAGGCCGATTACGGGCGGCTGATCTCGGCGATCCGGCTGTGACCCCGCGATGAGCGCCAAGGACCCGTTCCGCCCGGCCGACGATGCCGCCCGCGCGCTGGCCCGCAAGCTGATCGCCGAGGCGCGGTATGCCGCGCTGGCGGTTCTGCGCGACGGCGCGCCCTTCGTCACCCGGATCGCGCTGGCGCCGGGGCCGGACGGTCTGCCGGTGACGCTGATCTCGGATCTGGCGCCGCATACGGCGGCTTTGCGCGCCCTGCCCGACTGTTCGCTGCTGGTCGGCGAGCCCGGCCCCAAGGGCGACCCGCTGACCCATCCGCGCCTGACCCTGCAGGCCCGCGCGGTCTTCGCGACCCGGCCCGCCGAGCGGACGGCGCTGCGCGACCACTATCTCGACCACCAACCGAAGGCCCAGCTTTACGCGGATTTCGCCGATTTCCATTTCGTCCGGCTGGTGCCCCATTCGGGCCATCTGAACGGCGGGTTCGGCCAGGCCTTCCGGCTGATGGCCGAAGATCTGGGCGCCTGACGCTCATTTTCGCAGCCCCGCGACGCCTGACCGCAGCCGCGCGTCGGGCGCAGGGGCGCTGCGCCGTGGGCGCATCTTCCTCTCCTGTCACAAAGGACTAACATCCCGGTTCTAGGCATCGGATCGGATTCCGGAATCATACGAGTTCAAGGACACGACTTTTCCAGCATGACCTATCGCCTGAAACGCTCGGACAAGAGCACCGAAGCGGCCCTGCGCCGGATCGCGATCGAGGAAATCGACGCCGCCCTCACCGAACTCGGCGACCCGGGGATCGCGCTGCATGAAAAGGTCCACGGCCTGCGCAAACGCGCCAAGAAGCTGCGCGGGCTGATCCGTCTCGTGCGCCCCGCCTTCCCGGCCTATGTCCGCGAGAACGGGGCGATCCGCGACGCGGCGCGGCGGCTTTCGGGGTTGCGCGACCGCGAGGGCATGGTCGAGACCTTCGACAAGCTGGTCGCCGGGGGCCGGCTGCACGGGTTCGAGCCGGTGCGCGCGCATCTGGTCGCGGCCCGCGACCGCGCCGCCGCCAAGGCCCATGTCGAGGAGGATCTGGCGGCGTTCCGGCTGGACATGCTGGGGCTGCGCGAACGGGCGCGCAGCTGGGCGCTTTACGGTGACGGGTTCCGGCCGATGCGGCGCGGGTTGCAGCGCACCTTCGACCGCGCGCGCAAGGGCCGCGCCGCGGCCGCCGAGGCGCCCGAGGTCGCGGTGATCCACGACTGGCGCAAGCGCGTGAAATATCACTGGTATCACACCCGGCTTCTGCGGCCGATCGAACGCGGGCCGCTGGGGCGCCGGGCGAAGAAGGTCGAGGAACTGTCCGAGCTTCTGGGCGATCACCACGACCTTGCCGTGCTGGACACCCATCTTGCGGCGACCCCCGACCTGCCGGGCGGGGCCGAGACCCGCGACGCCCTGCGCGCGCGCATCGCGGCGCGGCAGGCCGATCTGGCCGAGGCCGCGCAGACCCTCGGCGCGCGGCTTTTCGCCAGCCCGGCCAAGGATCTTGGCCGAAGCTGGAAACGCTGGTGGAAGTCCTGGCACCGGGACTAGGCGTCCCGGCAGCCGGGCGGCCCGGGCGGCTCAGCCCCGGGCCAGCGCGTCCTCGATCAGGCGCACGGTCTCGTCGACGCCGTAAAGCGCGATGAACCCGCCGAAGCGCGGCCCCTGGCTCGCGCCCAGCAGCACCTCGTAAAGCGCCTTGAACCAGTCGCGGAGCGGCTCGAACCCGTGATCCTTGCCGACCGCGAAGACGAGGCTTTGCAGCTCTTCGGCATCGAGCCCGCCGTCCCAGACCTTGAGCCGGGCCACCAGATCCTCCATCGCCGCGCGTTCGGTCGCGTCGGGGGCGCGGAACTGGCGCTGGGGGGCCACGAAGTCGTGGAAATAGCGCACCGCGAAGGCCGCCGCCTGATCGAGATCGGGATGGGTCTCGGGCGAGGCCTCGGGCGCATAGCGCCGGATGAAGCCCCACAGCCCGTCCTTGTCGGTCGCCCCTGCCACCGAGGCGAGGTTCAGAAGCATCGCGAAGGGCACCACCATCCGGCTTTCGGGCGGGGTGCCGCCATGGATGTGCCAGACCGGGTTGTCGATCTGCGCCTTCAGGTCCTGCCCCGGGAAGGCGCGCAATTGCTGGTGGTATTCGTCCACCGCCTTCGGGATCACGTCCCACCAGAGCCGCTTGGCGGTCTTGGGCTTCTGGTACATGAAATAGGACAGGCTCTCGGTCGCGGCATAGGTCAGCCATTCGTCGATGGTCAGCCCGTTGCCCTTCGATTTCGAGATCTTCTCGCCGCTTTCGTCGAGGAACAGCTCGTAGGTGAAATGCTCGGGCTTCCTGCCGCCGAGGATTTCGCAGATCCGGTCGTAGATCGGCGTGTTGGTCGAATGGTCCTTGCCATACATCTCGAAATCGACGCCCAGCGCGGCCCAGCGCGCGCCGAAATCGGGCTTCCACTGCAGCTTGACCTTGCCGCCCGTCACCGGCAGCGTCCATTCGCGGCCGTCCTCGTCGTCGAAGGTGATGGTGTGATTGACCGCATCGACCTGCTTCATCGGCACGTACAGCACGCGCCCGGTCTCGGGATGGATCGGCAGGAAGATCGAATAGGTCTGCTGACGTTCCTCGCGCAGCGATTTCAGCATCACCGCCATCAGGTCGTCATAGCGTTCGGTCGCCAGCTTCAGCGTGTCGTCGAACCGGCCCGAGCGGTAGAACTCGGTCGCCGAATAGAATTCGTATTCGAACCCGAAGGTGTCGAGGAACCGCCGCAGCATCGCGTTGTTGTGATGCCCGAAGCTCTCATATTCGCCGAACGGGTCGGGCACCGAGGTCAGCGGCCGCTGCAGATGTTCGCGCAGCATCTCCTGGTTCGGCACGTTGCCGGGCACCTTGCGCATGCCGTCCATGTCGTCCGAGAAACAGATCAGCCGGGTCGGGATGTCCGAGATCGCCTCGAAGGCGCGGCGGATCATCGTCGTGCGCAGAACCTCGCCGAAGGTGCCGATATGGGGCAGACCCGAGGGGCCGTAGCCGGTCTCGAACAGGATATAGCCCTTGTCCGCGGCCCCCTTCTCGGCGCGCTTGAGCAGCTTCCGGGCCTCTTCGAAGGGCCAGGCCTTGGAACTCATCGCGGCGTCGCGGAGGTTGGACATCGTTTCGCACTCTCTTCGCTGGACGGGCCCCGGGCCCGGCGCTTCGCTGGCCGGACCCCATGCCCGGCAAGGCCCCGACTCCTATTGCCCCCCTTGCGCCACGTCAATATTCTGCGCCGCAACACGACCCCACGGAGGCCCCCCTTGAGCGAACCCGAAACGCCCCTTTCCGCCCAGGACGCGCTGGTCGCGATCATGGTCGCGGTCTCCGCCTCGGATGAAACCATCCGCACCGCCGAACTGGTGACCATCGAGCGGATGGTGAATCATCTGCCGATCTTCGCCGCTTACGATCAGGACCGCATCCGCATCGTGGCCCAGACCGTGTTCGACCTGTTCAGCGAATATGACGGGCTCGACGCGCTGTTCGGGCTGGTCAACGAGGCGCTGCCCGACAAGCTGCACGAAACCGCCTATGTGCTGGCCTGCGACGTGGCCGCGGCCGATGGCCGCCTGGGCGAGACCGAATTGCGGCTTCTGGAAGAGATCCGCTACGAGCTGAACATCGACCGGCTGGCGGGCGCAGCCATCGAGCGGGCGGCACGGGCGCGGCATACGGTGCTTTAGCCGGTGGTTCCTGTCGATCTGCCCGCGCGGTTCTGGCCCTTCGCCGACCGCTTCGTCGCCGCGGCGGACATCGTGGTGGACCGGCCCAGGGGCTCGGCCCATCCGCGCTTTCCCGAACTCGTCTATCCGCTTGATTATGGCTATCTCGACGGGACCCGCGCCATTGACGGCGACGGGGTGGACCTGTGGCGCGGCAGCCTGCCCGAGCCCCGGGTGACCGGCGTTCTGGCCTCGATGGACCTCAGCAAGCGCGATGCCGAACTGAAGCTGCTCTTGGGCTGCACCGAAGCCGAAATGGCCGAGATCGACGCCTTTCACAATCAGGCGGGCTTCATCGCGGGGCTGCTGGTGGTCCGGCCCGACGGCGTCTGAGACGGCCGGTCAGGCGTACAGGTCCGCCCAGCGCCTCAGAAAATCCTGTTGCAGCGCGCGCGAGCGCGAAATCCAGGCCTTGCCGCCTGGCGGGTGTTCCATCTCTTCGGGGCCGAGCCGCGCGCGGCGCGCCTCGTCGGCCGAGAACATCGCGAACGCCATCTGCCGCCCGCCGGGCGCGCCGATATAGCCCGCCAGCGCCGAGACGAAATTCAGCGTGCCGGTCTTGGCCGAGACCTCGACCGGATGCCCGGTCTGCGGCCGTCCCGCGTCGTCGCGGATCGGAATGTCCTTCAGAAGCGGCCGCAGCAGCCCTTCGGGCGCGGCGATGGCCAGCGTGCGGACCAGTTCCATCGGCGACAGCCGCGAGGCGTCGCCCAGCCCCGAATGATCGACAAACCGCGCCTTGTGCGCGCCCATGCGGGTCTGCAGCCACTCGGTCATCGCCTGCCCGGACTCGGCCAGGCTTTGCGGCCGGGCGCCGCGCGCGATGGTCGAGGCCAGCCCCACCGCCTCGGCGGTGACATTGGTCGAGTATTTCAGCATCCCGCGCAGGATCTCGGCCAGAGGCGCGCTGTCGATCCGGCCAAGCTGGATGCCGGCGGGCGCACCGGCCACCTCCTGCGGCGTGTCGAGCACGATGCCATGCGAGCGCGCCAGCGTCTGGAACACCTCGGCGCAATACAGCGCCGGTCGGCGCACCGGCAGCCAGCGCGCGCCCTCGGCCCCAAGCGCGCCCTGGGCCACCGTCCATTCGTCGATGCCCCCGTTCGAGGCATAGGTGTAGACCGGCGTCGCCCGGTCGACGACATGAATGCGCGCCACGCCGACCTGGGGCGCATAGCGCCGGGCGCGGGCATCCATCGTCACCGCATAGCCGCCCGCCGCGCGGCGCCATTCGAAATGGACCCGGTTGAAGTTGAGGTTCAGCCCCGAAATCGCCGGGTTGTAGCCAACCTGAGGCGGCTGGCCCGGATCGATCGCGGGCAGACCCGGCAGCGCCCCCGCATGGTACAGGAAGCGCCCCCGCACCTCGGTCACCCCGGCGGCCTTCAGCTGGGCAGCCAGATCGCCCAAGAGGTCGGTATCGAGCGTCGGATCGCCGCCCCCCGCCAGCACCAGATCGCCCTCGAGCCGCCCGCCGGTCACCGGTCCCGTCGCGATCAGCCGGGTGGAGAAGCGAAACTCGGGGCCGAGCGCGTCCAGCGCATAAAGCGCCGTGACCGACTTCGCGACCGAGGCCGGGGGCAGGCCCAGAAGCGGCTTGTGCGCCTCCAGCAGCGTGCCGGTTTCGACATCGACAAGGGCGAAGGCGAACTTGCCCGATAGTCCCGCCGCCTCGATCAGCTGCGCCGCATCGGCGACCCGGCCGCGCAATTCGGGACGCGGCCGCGGCACCGGCGAACGGTCGAGCGGCGCGCCCAGCGCCGAGGCTGCGGGACCCGCCATAAGACCGGCCAGAAACAGCCGTCGCGAAAGCTGTGAGAGGGGCGTCGTCATGGGGCGGAGTGAACCAGACCGGCCCGGTTCGGGCAAGGTGGGAAAGGGTTAATCGCCACAGCCGCCACGCCTATCCGCGCCAGTCGCCCCGCGCCCGGATCTCGGAGGACGACAAATCCACCATCGGCATGTTCAGATAGCACCAGGCCGGGGGCTGCCGGTCTGCCAGACAAGGCGCGCGATCGGCCGAAAGCCGATAGCGGGCATGGGTGATCGCGGCCCGCGACCGGCGCGCGGCCACCCCCTGCCCCGGGCGCGCCAGCACGCCCACCGGCACGTTGTCGAGGATCCAGCGCCAGCGGTCCCAGCGGTGAAAGTCGATCAGATTGTCGGCCCCCATCAGCCAGACGAACCGCACCCCGGGATACAGCGCCATCAGGCGTTTCAGCGTCTGGGCGGTGTAGCGGGTGCCGATCCGGGCCTCCAGATCGGTGATCTCGACCCGCGGGTGATCCATCACCGCCCGGGCTGCCGCGATCCGCCGCGCCATCGGGGCCGGGCCTTCCGACTTCAGCGGATTGCCCGGCGAGACCAGCCACCAGACCCGGTCGAGCCCGAACCGTTTCAGGGCCGTGCGCGTGATATGGGCATGGCCCTCATGGGCCGGATCGAAAGACCCGCCCAGAAGCCCGATCCGCATCCCGGCCCGCGCCGTCGGAAGCCCCGCCCGCATTCGCCCGTCCCACCGCCTCGTTCGACACAGGGCCGCACGTTAACCTGCCCGTCATTGCCCTTGTCCAGCGGAATCGCTATGTGCAGACGCAACTCTTACACCTTTTGCACGAGGCGTTCGCGATGGCTTCCTACCAATATGTCTACCACATGGACGGCGTGTCCAAGACCTATCCGGGCGGCAAGAAGTGCTTTGAGAACATTCGCCTGAACTTCCTTCCCGGGGTCAAGATCGGGGTCGTGGGCGTCAACGGCGCCGGGAAATCGACGCTTCTGCGCATCATGGCGGGCTGGGACAAGGACTTCTCGGGCGAGGCCTGGGCCGCCAAGGGCGCCCGCGTCGGCTATCTGCCGCAGGAACCCGAACTCGACGCCGCGCTGACCGTGCGTGAAAACGTCATGCTGGGCGTGGCCGGGAAGAAGGCCAAGATCGACCGGTTCAACGAGATCGCCATGCAGGTCGCCGAGGATTACTCGGACGAGCTGATGGAAGAGATGACGACCCTGCAGGACCAGATCGACGCCGAGAACCTGTGGGATCTCGACAGCCAGATCGACGTCGCGATGGAGGCCCTGCGCTGCCCGCCCGACGACGCCCCTGTCGAAACCCTTTCGGGCGGCGAAAAGCGCCGGGTGGCGCTGTGCAAACTGCTGCTGGAAGCGCCCGACATGCTGCTGCTGGACGAACCGACCAACCACCTCGACGCCGAGACCATCGCCTGGCTGCAACAGCACCTGATCGAGTACAAGGGCACGATCCTGATCGTCACCCACGACCGCTATTTCCTCGACGACATCACCGGCTGGATCCTCGAACTGGATCGCGGCCGGGGCATCCCCTACGAGGGCAACTATTCGAGCTGGCTGGAACAGAAGGCCAAGCGGCTGGAACAGGAAGCCCGCGAGGACAAGGCCAAGCAGAAGCAGCTGGAACGCGAACTGGACTGGATCCGCGCGGGCCAGAAGGCGCGGCAGGCGAAATCCAAGGCCCGGATCCAGGCCTATGAGGAACTGGCCGGCCAGTCCGAACGCGAAAAGCTGGGCCGCGCGCAGATCATCATTCCGAACGGGCCCCGTCTTGGCGGCAAGGTGATCGAGATCGAGGGGCTGAAGAAGGGCTATGGCGACCGGCTGCTGATCGAGGAGCTGAGCTTCGCCCTGCCCCCGGGCGGCATCGTCGGCGTGATCGGCCCGAACGGCGCCGGGAAATCGACCCTGTTCCGCATGCTGACGGGGCAGGAAACGCCCGATGCGGGCGCCATCACCTTCGGCGACACCGTGAAGCTGAGCTATGTCGACCAGTCCCGCGACGCGCTCGACCCCAACAAGACGGTCTGGGAAGAGATTTCCGACGGGCTCGACATCGTCGTTCTGGGCGATGCCGAGGTGAACAGCCGCGCCTATTGTTCGTCCTTCAACTTCAAGGGCGGCGATCAGCAGAAGAAGGTGGGGCTGCTCTCGGGCGGCGAGCGCAACCGCGTCCACATGGCCAAGCTGCTGAAATCGGGCGGCAACGTGCTGCTTCTCGACGAACCGACCAACGACCTGGACGTCGAGACCCTGCAGGCGCTGGAAGCGGCGCTTGAGGATTTCGCGGGCTGCGCGGTCATCATCAGCCACGACCGCTTCTTCCTCGACCGGCTTTGCACCCACATCCTGGCCTTCGAGGGCGAGGCTCATGTGGAATGGTTCGAAGGCAACTTCGAGGCCTACGAGGAAGACAAGATCCGCCGTCTGGGCCCGGACTCGGTCGAGCCGAAGCGGGTGAAGTACAAGAAGTTCGCGCGTTAAACCGCACCCCCCGCCCGGGGCGCCCGAACCTGCGGGCGTCCCTCGACGGATCGCCCCCCAAGCATCGCGTCCGCGCGGCGGAGGGTAATCCGGGGCGTGCGCCCCAATCCGGCGGGTGAATCCCTGGTTCACCTCTTCGGCGTTCACACCTTTCGCACACACGGACGCCCGTTCGCCCCTTTGCTCTCGCCCCGTTCGGTCGGGACCGTCTGAGCGGCGCCCAATCTTTCAACGTCCGCTCGACCAGCGCCTGACGTCCCCCCTTTCCAGACCGGCAAAGAGGGCATCAGCCGCCTCAGGCGCTTGCCCAACCCCATGCCGCAGGCGTAGGCATCGCCGAGGCGCCACCCCGCGCGCCCTATAGCGAGGCTCCCCATGACCGACCCCGCCGCCGAGGCCAAGCGTATCGTCGAGGCCTATCTCGAACGCTCGATGATCCCCGATCCCGAAGGCGCCGCCGCCTTTCTGGCTGATGACTTCCGGATGACCTTCACCGGCGGACGGAAATTCGGCGGGCCGGCCGACAGTGCGGGCTTCAACGGCAAGCGCTACGGCTGGGTCAGGAAACGGTTCCTTCGGACCGATGCCGTCACCGATCCCGAAACCGGCGAGGTCCGGGTCTACAATACCGGCCATCTTTACGGCGCATGGCCCGACGGCACCCCCTTCGACGGCAACCGCTATATCGACATCTTCACCGTCCGGGACGGCAAGATCGTCTCGACCGATGTCTGGAACGACAGCGCCGAGATCCTGCTGGACCGCGCGGGGCTGGCCGAGGCGCCGCTGTGAGCCTGAAGACCCACGGCCGCTACGACTACAGCCCGATCACCGACCGGCCCGATTTCACCTGGCCCGGAGGCAAACGGCTTGCCGTCTATCTGGGCGTGAACCTCGAACATTTCGCCTTCGGCGAGGGGCTCGGGGCAGAGCTGGCGCCCGGCGGGCCGCAGCCCGACATCCTGAACCATGCCTGGCGCGACTATGGCAACCGGGTGGGCGCCTGGCGGCTGATCGAGATGCTCGACGCGCTCGGCCTGCCCGCGACGGTGCTGGCCAATTCCGAGATGTACGACCACGCGCCCGAATTGATGGCCGCCCATCGCACCCGGGGCGACGAGATCGCGGGTCATGGGCGCAGCAACAGCGAACGGCAGGGCACCCTGGACGCGGCCGCCGAACGGGCGCTGATCCGCGAGGCGACAGAGACGCTTGCCCGCGCGGAGGGCAAGGCGCCGCAGGGCTGGCTCAGCCCATGGATCTCGGAAAGCCCGGCCACGCCGGACCTGCTGGCCGAGGCGGGCTATGGCTACACGCTGAACTGGTGCATGGACGATCAGCCGGTCTGGATGCGCACCGCCCATGGGCCGCTGCTGGCGGTGCCCTATCCGCAGGAACTGAACGACATTCCCGCCATTGTCGGCCGCAAGGACAGCGCCGAAACCTTCGCCCGGATGATCGTCGGGAATTTCGACGAAATGCTGGAGCAGTCGGCACACCAGTCGCTGGTGATGGGGATCGCGCTCCATCCCTATATCGTGGGCCAGCCCTACCGGCTGAGGGCGCTGCGCCGGGCGCTGGCCCATATCGCCGGGCATCGCGATCGCATCTGGATCACCACCGCAGGCGCCATCTGCGAAAGCTTCGCCGCGCAGCGGCCCGCCTGATCCATGCGCACAGCCCCGGCGGGTCTTCGCCCATGGCCCCGTCGCAACCGGGCAACGCTGGCGGGATAAGGCGGCCAAGGGTCAGGAGCCCCCTTGTGGCCGGCTCGAACCCGCCCCATTGAGGGGGCGGACAGAAGACCCAACGTGGAGCGGCGCACATGGCCCAGGCAATCATCTCGGAAGACCTGACGATCGAGGGCGATCTCGTCGCCAAGGACAGCGCCGTGATCGTCAACGGCCGGGTCAAGGGCAACATCGCCGCAAAGGCCATCGAGATCAGCGCGACCGGACAGGTCACCGGGTCGCTCTCGGCCGAGACCGTCACCATCAGCGGCGAAATCTCGGGCCGGGTCACCTGCACCGACCTGGCGCTGTCGGCCACGGCGCGGGTTCAGGCCGACCTGACCGCCGAAAGCCTGACCTCGAGCAAGGGCGCGCGGGTTTCCGGCCGGGTCGAAATCACCGGCCGCTGACGCGCAACCTGAACGCCCGAGCGGGCCGTCAGGCCGCGATCCCGGACAGGGCGGGCAGCACCGGCTCGTCGAAACTGAGAAGCCCCAGCATCAGCGTCGCCTGCGCGTGCAGCGTGTCGCGCATATCCTCGACCGCGTCATGCGACCCGGGATGTTCCGCCAGAAGCCGCAGATTGGACGACAAGGCCCGCGAGATGGGCTCGCCCGCGTGGCGCCGGGCCGCGATGTCGGCCTGCCAGTCGAGCGTGCGCAACATGTGGACATTGGCGCCCAGAACAAGCTCCAGCGCCCGGGGCGGGGCGGCGGCGTGGCGCAGTCCGCTGGCATGGGGCGTCAGCGCGCCATAGGCCAGAAGCCCCGGTGCCGACAGGATTTCCTCCAGCCGGAACAGATCCTGACGCGCCTCGGCCTCGAGATACCGGCCGGCAAGGCAGACCGGGCGCCCGTCCTCGCCCATGACCACCAGCGCCTCGGCCGGATGCCCGGTGAGCGAACGTCGCCCGAAAGAGATGAATCGTTTTACGATACCGATGCACTCGCCTGCCCGGGCGTCGTGCGCCCTGGGAAACAGATCGGCCAGCAAGGCACTTGCGCGCGCGCTGACCAGTCCGCGCGTCCATGCAAAAGGCACGGGCGCAATTTCTGCGACCTGGGTCATTTCACGTCCTGCTCGATTTTTTATCTGTTATGCAATTCAGGATAGAATTGCTTTAAATTTTCGAGCAAGCAGAAATTTCATGCCCGCGGGATAGACCGAAAGGTGTTGCAGCGGCGCCGCCCCGGTCAAACCGGGGCGGCCCGCCCGATGCCCGGCCTTGCGGCCTGTCGGCCTCAGCGCGCTTCGGGGTCGCGGGCGACCAGGATCGGCCGCGTCAGGTCGGACAGCCGCACGCGCTGCTGCCCGTCGGCGTCGAAATTGGCAGGGTCGAGCCAGGTCTCGTAGGCGGCTTTCAGCGTCGGCCATTCCGTGTCAATGGCGGCGAACCAGGCGGTGTCGCGGTTCCGCCCCTTGACCACCGTCGCCTGCCGGAAGACGCCCTCGTAGCTCAGCCCGTAGCGTTCGGCCGCCCGGCGCGAGGCCCGGTTCAGCGCGTTGCACTTCCATTCGAGCCGCCGGTAGCCCAGATCGAAGGCGCGGCCGATCAGCAGCGCGACCGCCTCGGTCGCGGCGGGGCGCCGTTGCAGCGCAGCCGAGAAGTTCACATGGCCGATCTCGATCGACCCGGCCTCGGGCGCGATCCTCAGATAGCTGAGCACGCCCAGCGCCCGGCCCGACACAGCCTCGCGCACCGCAAAGAACAGCGGGTCCGGGCCCGAGGCGGCCTGCGCGATCCAGTCGGCCAGCGCAGCTTCGTCCGGGAAGGGGCCGTAGGGCAGATAGGTCCAGATCGAGCCATCGGCCTGATTGGCGGCGTGCAGCTCGGCGGCATGGTCGCGCGCGAGCGGCTCGAGCCGGCAATAGCGCCCCGAAAGGCTGTCGCGGCCGGGCCGGGGCGGCGGCGTCCAGTGCGCAAGCGGAGCGCCGAGCGGCAGGTCCTGGGTCATGGCGGGGTCCTTTGTGATCGGGACCCGTTTAACCCGGTCCCCGCGCGGGGAAAAGCCGGGAAACCGCCCCAGCCTCGGGACGGCCCGGCCCGAGTCCCGCCGCATTCGCCCGTTATGACATTGGTAACGATTGACGAGCTAGGATGAAGCATGATGATCGCACGCCTCAAGACGCTGATCGACCGGACCATCTTCTGGGGCGGCGCCACGTCCTTCACCGTGGCCGCCATCGGTACCCTCTGGCCGCTCTGATCCCCCCTGACGGCCGGACCCAAGTCTGAACGCACCACTCACGAAAAAGAAAAGGCCCCGGCAGAAACGCCAGGGCCTTTTCGATCGGCCCCGAGGGGCCTCACTCCTGCGGGATCACACGCAGAGAGAGGTCGCGAAGCTGGTCGTTGCTGGGCTCGGACGGCGCGCCCATCATCAGGTCCTCGGCGCGCTGGTTCATCGGGAACATGATGACCTCGCGGATGTTCAGCTCGTCCGCCAGCAGCATCACGATCCGGTCGATCCCGGCCGCGCAGCCGCCGTGGGGCGGCGGGCCGAAGCGGAAGGCGTTGACAAGGCTCGGGAAGCGCTTGCGCACCTCGTCCTCGGCATAGCCCGCCAGCGCGAAGGCCTTGAACATGATGTCCAGCCGGTGGTTCCGGATCGCGCCCGAGACCAGTTCATAGCCGTTGCAGGCCAGGTCGTACTGATAGCCCCGCACCTTGAGCGGGTCGCCCTCCAGCGCCTCGATCCCGCCCTGCGGCATCGAGAAGGGGTTATGCTCGAAGTCGATGGCGCCGGTCTCGGCGTCTTTCTCGTACATCGGGAAATCGACGATCCAGCAGAAGGCGAACCGGTCCTTGTCGGTCAGGCCCAGTTCCTCGCCGATGACGGTGCGCGCCTTGCCCGCCACGGTCTGGAAGGACGAGGCCTTGCCGCCGAGGAAGAAGGCGGCGTCGCCCACGCCAAGGCCAAGCTGCTGGCGGATCGCCTCGGTCCGTTCGGGGCCGATATTCTTGGCCAGCGGGCCTGCGGCCTCCATCTGGCCATCGGTCTCGCGCCAGAAGATGTAGCCCATCCCGGGCAGGCCCTCTTTCTGGGCGAAGGCGTTCATCCGGTCGCAGAACTTGCGGCTGCCGCCGGTGGGCGCGGGGATCGCGCGGATCTCGGTGCCGTCCTGTTCCAGCAGTTTCGCGAAGATCGCGAAGCCCGAGCCGCGGAAATGTTCGGACACGTCCTGCATCTTGATGGGGTTGCGCAGGTCGGGCTTGTCGGTGCCGTACCAGAGCGCGGCATCGGCATAGGAAATCTGCGGCCAGTCGGTATCGACCTTACGCCCGCCGCCGAACTCCTCGAAGATGCCCGCGATCACCGGCTGGACGGTGTCGAACACGTCCTGCTGCTGGACGAAGCTCATTTCCAGGTCGAGCTGGTAGAAGTCGGTGGGAGAGCGGTCGGCGCGCGGGTCCTCGTCGCGGAAGCAGGGCGCGATCTGGAAATAGCGGTCGAAGCCCGAGACCATGATCAGCTGCTTGAAGATCTGCGGCGCCTGCGGCAGCGCGTAGAACTTGCCCGGATGCAGCCGCGAGGGCACCAGGAAGTCGCGGGCGCCCTCGGGGCTCGAGGCGGTGATGATCGGGGTCTGGAATTCGCGGAAGCCCTTGTCCCACATCCGCCGCCGGATCGAGGCCACCACGTCCGAGCGCAGCGTCATGTTCGCCTGCATGCTCTCGCGGCGCAGGTCGAGATAGCGATAGCGCAGCCGGGTTTCCTCGGGGTAGTCCTGATCGCCGAAGACCATCAGCGGCAGTTCCTCGGCCTGGCCCAGTACCTCGAGCTCGCGCACGAAGACCTCGATCTCGCCGGTCGGGATCTTGGCGTTCACAAGGCTCTCGTCGCGCGCCTTCACCACCCCGTCGATGCGGATGCACCATTCGGACCGCACCTTCTCGACATCGGCAAAGGCCGGGCTGTCGGGATCGGCCAGCACCTGGGTGATGCCGTAATGGTCGCGCAGGTCGATGAACAGGATGCCGCCGTGATCTCGCACCCGATGGACCCAGCCCGACAGGCGCACGGTCTCGCCCACATGGGACTTGTTCAGGTCGGCGCAGGTATGGCTGCGATAGGCGTGCATCGGACGGTCCTCGGGGCTCGTGTCTTGGGTTCGGGCCGATACACCCCCGATGGCCCCCGAAGTCAAGGGGAGCCGAGACACCGCTGCCCCGCAGCCGCTGCTTTATCCGCCCCGAAGCCCTCTGGCCAGCCCCCGGGCCTCGACGTCCGCCTCACGCCGCGCCGCCGCGCGGCGCGCCCCCCGTGAAAGCGCAAACCGCCCGGCCGGATGGCCGGGCGGTTTTCCGTGGGACAGGCCCGATCTAGGGGCGCGCGATCTCGAACCGGCAGACGGCGCCGCCGCTGGCCGAACAGGTCAGTTCGCGGGTGCGCAGGCGCCGGTCGACCAGGGTCTGGAACAGCCGGTCGAACACCGCCTCGTGCCAGACGCAGATCGGGTGCGGCGCGGTTTCGTCCCGGATCAGCGGGTTGTCGGTCAGCTCGAAGACCAGCGGCCGGGTCGACACGACCCGGAAGGCCCCCGACCCCGCGAAGGTCCAGCTGTGCTTGGCGATGGCTTTGGCCAGAATGGGCGCGGCCAGCGCGGGCGGCAGCAGCTTCAGCACCCGCTGTGCCATCGGCGGAATGCGATGGGCCAGGATGTAATCCCCCGTCCGCGCCCCGGCCTCGCGCAGCAACTCGGGCGCGCGGCCGGGCAGACGCTGGCGCAGCGCGCGGTGCATCGCGCCCGCCGGGCCCTCGTCCATCAGCCCGGCATCGGACGGAGGGGCAGACAGCCCCGCCGCCCCGAGCATCTCGTCGCGCAGCGCGCCCCCGCCCGCCGCCTCCAGCACAGGCAGAAGCTGGAGCACGGCATTCGGTCCGATCCGGCCGGAACGGCCGGACAGGTCGTCCTTCATCTCAGACTTCTTCCATCTGCTGATCGCCGCCACCGCAGGCCTTCACCTGCGACGGATCGTCGGCGGGCATCTTGAAGCTCGTATCCTTGGACTTGCGCCGGGCCGCGGCCTGAGCGGCGCGGTCGGCGTTCGATTCCCAGTCCTCGATCTGCGCCGCGGCAGGTTTGCGGGACATGTCGAAATCGAAATGCACCTTGTCCTTCGATTGCGGGCCCCAGTAGTTGTTCTTGCCGAGGTCATAGAAGGACCGGCCAACGCCCGCCTTGAGGAACGCCTTGAGGCAGCCCAGCAGGTACCGGCGGCGGAAGCCGCTGCCGCGCCACGGGTAGTGGAGCAGCGCCTTGCGCATGTAGAACCGGCGATAGTTGTGCATCACCCGGTCCAGAAGCTGGGCACGGTCCATCGCCTCGGGCTTCATGATCGGGTTCACGAAGTTGTAGCGGCTGTAATCGAAGACCTCGACCTTGTTGTGCAGCTCCTGGAAGAGCGGCGTGAACGGCCAGGGCGTATACATGGCCCAGTTGGCGAGGTCAGGCTGCCAGTCCCAGCAAAGCTGGAAGGTCTCTTCCAGGGTTTCCTCGGTCTCGTTGTCCATGCCGACGATGAACTGCGCCTCGGTCAGGATGTCGGCCTCGCGCAGAAGCTGGATCGCGCGCTTGTTGTCCTCGACCCGGGTTTCCTTGTTGAACTGGTCGAGCTTGAGCTGTGCGGCGGCCTCGGTCCCGAGCGAGATATGGACGAGCCCCGCCTTGCGGTAGAAGGGCAGCAGTTCCTCGTCGCGCAGGATGTCGGTCACCCGGGTGTTGATGCCCCATTTGACCTTGTCGGGCAGGCCGCGGTCGATCAGCTCCTGGCAGAAGGCGATGAACTTCTTGCGGTTGATGGTGGGTTCCTCGTCGGCGAGGATGAAGAAGCCCACCTTGTGGTTCACAACCAGATCCTCGATCTCGTCGACGACCTTCTTGGGATCGCGGATCCGGTAGTCGCGCCAGAACTTCCATTGCGAGCAGAACGAACAGGTGAACGGGCAGCCGCGCGCCATGTTCGGGATCGCGACCCGGCAGTTCAGCGGGATGTAGATGTATTTCTCCCACTCGAGGATGGTCCAGTCGGGCTTGATCGAATCGACGTCCTTGATGGTGGGCGCGGCGGCGGTCGCCACGATCTCGTCGCCGTCGAGGAAGGCCAGACCCTTGATCTCGCGCCGGTTCTCGGGCCATTTGCCGTCCCGGATCGCGTTCATCAGCTCGACCACGATCTCTTCGCCCTCGCCGCGCACGATGGCGTCGATCCAGGGCGCCTCCGACAGCACCTGCTTGAACATGAAGGTCGCGTGGATGCCGCCGAGGACACGGATCGCGTCGGGGACCTCTTCCTTGGCGATCTCAAGCAGCCGCTCGGCCGCGTAGATCGAGGGCGTGATCGAGGTCGAGGCGATCACGTCGGGCTTCAGCGCCTTCAGCTGCTTGCGGATGTCGTCTTCCGAAATGTTGTTGGTCATCGCGTCGATGAACGTGATGTCGTCATATCCCGCAGTCCGCAGCGACCCGGTCAGATACGCGACCCAGGCCGGCGGCCAGTTGCCCGCGATCTCGGCGCCGCCGGACCTGTAGTTGGGATGAATAAAGACAATGCGCATGGATCGACTCCCCGTGTTTCGCGGCGGACCATGCCACATCCCCTGTCAAGCTGACTTGACACAAGTCAAATCGCCGCCACGCGTCTTCTTCGTGTCCGGTCTAGAACGGGCGCACCACATTTCCGGAATAGAAAAGGATGCCAAGCCCGCCGATGAACAGGATCCAGCCCGCCACCGCATGCAGCACCACCGCCAGCAGAAAATTCCGGCGCGCCTCATAGGCCCAGGCGAAGACGATCCCGCCCAGAAAGGTCAGGGCCGAGACCACCACGCTCCAGTACATCAGATGGGCAAGCGAGAAGACGGCGGCATTCAGCACGATCGCGTGCCTGAGGTCCGGCAGGATCGGCCCGTAGCGGCGGAAGAACAGCGCCCGGAAGACGATTTCCTGCGGCAGCGCCGAAAGCGGCGGATAGAACAGCAGGATCGAGCCCAGAAGCGCCGGGTTGGTCCGCACCAGCGCCAGCGCCTCCTGCGGGACCACCAGCATCGTCAAGGTGCCGACGATCAGGGTCGTGACCGCCGAAAAGCCCAGGACCAGCCAGGGATCGATCCGGCTGAGCCCGCGGATCAGATCGGACCAGCGGAAGCCTTCGGTGACCTGCAACAGCAAAAGTCCCATGGCGGTCAGGCTCAGCAGCACCGGAAACAGAGCCTGCGGCGGCATCAGCAGCGCCATCCCGAGCGGCGTCAACAGATAGAACACCACGAATTCCCCCCAGAGTCGGCCCCGGCTGGGGACGCGGGTTTCAAGGGAAAGATCGAGTGTCCAGGCCATTCCTTTTTCCTTTC
This sequence comes from Rhodovulum sp. BSW8, assembly GCF_003314725.1. NCBI lineage: Bacteria > Pseudomonadati > Pseudomonadota > Alphaproteobacteria > Rhodobacterales > Paracoccaceae > Rhodovulum > Rhodovulum sp. BSW8. The sequence goes on along the minus strand of NZ_QNVX01000003.1, from coordinate 118,676 downwards.
GCGAGATCGCGGTCGGACGCTTGCGCGCGGGACCGCCTGTCGAGGGCCGCCGCGCTCTGGTCCGGCCGGAGAAGATAGCGCGGGACCCGGGCCTCTCAGCGGCGGCCTCCGGGCAGTATGCTGGCAGATCGTTCACAAATGCGGTAACGCCCGGCGGGTTCCTCCCCGCCCGGCAAAACGCCCCGGTCCGCCGGTTTTCCGCCAAAGGGCTGCGCGCGCACCGCTCTTCGACCCCGTCCGAAGGCGCGGACCGCCCCCGCAAGGACCGGCACGTGCCGAATTTCCCCTCGCCCACCCTTGCGCCCCAAGGCCGCTTGGCTATAACGCCCAGCAATTTGCGCAAACTGAGGGCGGGACATGCCGAAGAGAACCGATATCAAGTCCATCATGATCATCGGCGCGGGTCCCATCATCATCGGGCAGGCCTGCGAGTTCGATTATTCCGGCGCCCAGGCCTGCAAGGCGCTGCGCGAGGAAGGCTACCGGGTCATCCTGGTCAACTCGAACCCGGCCACGATCATGACCGATCCGGGCCTGGCCGACGCGACCTATATCGAGCCGATCACCCCCGAGATCGTCGCCAAGATCATCGAGAAGGAACGCCCCGACGCGCTGCTGCCGACCATGGGCGGGCAGACCGGGCTGAACACCTCGCTCAAGCTCGCCGACATGGGCGTTCTGCACAAATACGGGGTCGAGCTGATCGGCGCCAACCGCGCCGCCATCGAGATGGCCGAGGACCGCAAGCTGTTCCGCGAGGCGATGGACCGGATCGGGCTGGAAAACCCCAAGGCCGTGATCGCCAACACCATGGACGAATGCATGGCCGCGCTGGAACATGTGGGCCTGCCCGCGATCATCCGGCCCGCCTTCACGCTGGGCGGCACCGGCGGCGGCGTCGCCTATAACCGGCAGGAATTCGAGTATTACTGCAAAAGCGGGCTCGACGCCTCGCCGGTCAGCCAGATCCTGATCGACGAAAGCCTGCTGGGCTGGAAGGAATTCGAGATGGAGGTCGTCCGCGACAAGGCGGACAACGCGATCATCGTCTGCGCCATCGAGAATGTCGACCCGATGGGCGTGCATACCGGCGACTCGATCACCGTGGCCCCTGCCCTGACGCTGACCGACAAGGAATACCAGATCATGCGCAACGGCTCGATTGCCGTGCTGCGCGAGATCGGGGTCGAGACCGGCGGGTCGAACGTGCAATGGGCGATCAACCCCGCCGACGGCCGCATGGTGGTGATCGAGATGAACCCGCGGGTGTCGCGGTCCTCGGCGCTGGCCTCGAAGGCCACCGGCTTCCCGATCGCCAAGATCGCCGCGAAACTCGCCGTGGGCTACACGCTGGACGAGCTGGACAACGACATCACCAAGGTCACGCCCGCAAGCTTCGAGCCGACCATCGACTACGTGGTCACCAAGATCCCGCGCTTTGCCTTCGAGAAGTTCCCCGGCTCGAAGCCGGAACTGACCACGGCAATGAAATCGGTGGGCGAGGCCATGGCCATCGGCCGCACCATCCACGAATCGCTGCAAAAGGCGCTGGCCTCGCTGGAAACCGGCCTGACCGGCTTTGACGAGATCGACATCCCCGGCGCCCCCGACCGCGCCCAGATCGTCGCCGCGCTGACCCGGCAGACCCCGGACCGGCTGCGGATCGTCGCCCAGGCGATGCGCCATGGCCTCAGCGACGAGGACATCCACGCCGCCACCAGCTACGACCCCTGGTTCCTGGCCCGCATCCGCGAGATCGTCGATGCCGAGGCCCGGGTCCGCAAGGAGGGCCTGCCGGTCACCGAAGCAGGGCTGCGCCAGCTCAAGATGCTGGGCTTCACCGATGCGCGTCTGGCCAGGCTCAGCGGCCGCGACGAGGATCAGGTGCGCCGCGCGCGCGACAATCTGGGGGTCCATGCGGTCTTCAAGCGGATCGACACCTGCGCCGCCGAATTCGAGGCGCAGACGCCCTACATGTATTCGACCTACGAAACCCCGGTGATGGGCGAGACCGAATGCGAGGCCCGCCCCTCGGCCCGCAAGAAGGTGGTGATCCTCGGCGGCGGCCCGAACCGGATCGGTCAGGGGATCGAGTTCGACTATTGCTGCTGCCATGCCTGCTTCGCGCTGACCGAGGCCGGGTATGAAACCATCATGATCAACTGCAACCCGGAAACGGTCTCGACCGATTACGACACCTCGGACCGGCTTTATTTCGAGCCGCTGACCTTCGAGCATGTCATGGAGATCCTGCGGGTCGAGAAGATGGCCGGCACGCTGCATGGCGTGATCGTGCAGTTCGGCGGCCAGACGCCGCTGAAGCTCGCCAATGCGCTGGAAGAGGCCGGCATCCCGATCCTCGGGACCACGCCCGATGCCATCGACCTTGCCGAAGACCGCGAGCGGTTCCAGGCGCTGGTGACCCGCCTGGGTCTGAAGCAGCCGAAAAACGCCATCGCCCATTCCGCCAAGGCCGCCCTCGAAGCCGCCGGAGAGATCGGCTATCCGCTGGTGATCCGGCCCTCCTACGTGCTGGGCGGCCGCGCCATGGAGATCGTGCGCGACACGCCCCAGCTGGAACGTTACATCGCCGAGGCCGTGGTGGTGTCGGGCAAGTCCCCGGTGCTGCTTGACAGCTATCTCTCGGGCGCGACCGAGGTCGATGTCGATGCGCTCTGCGACGGCGAGAAGGTCCATGTCGCGGGCATCATGGAACATATCGAAGAGGCGGGCGTCCATTCCGGCGACAGTGCCTGCTGTCTGCCGCCGCACCGCCTGCCCCAAGACATCGTGGCCGAGCTGAAGCGCCAGACCGAGGCGCTGGCGCTGGCGCTTGGTGTGGTCGGGCTGATGAACGTGCAATTCGCGGTCAAGGATGGCGAGATCTACCTGATCGAGGTGAACCCGCGTGCCTCGCGCACCGTGCCCTTCGTGGCCAAGGCGACCGACAGCGCCATCGCCTCGATCGCGGCGCGGCTGATGGCGGGCGAGAAGCTGAGCGCTTTCCCGATGCGCGCGCCCTACCCCGCCGAGACCAGCCCCGACACGCCGCTGCCGCTGGCCGACCAGATGTCGCTGGCCGACCCGATCATGCCGTGGTTCTCGGTCAAGGAGGCGGTGATGCCCTTTGCCCGCTTCCCGGGCGTCGATACGCTGCTGGGGCCCGAGATGCGCTCGACCGGCGAGGTCATGGGCTGGGACCGCTCCTTCCCGCGGGCCTTCCTCAAGGCGCAGATGGGCGCCGGGTCGGACCTGCCGCGCGAGGGGCAGGTGTTCCTGTCGATCAAGGATGCCGACAAGACGCCCGAACTGGTCGAAACCGCCCAGATCCTGCAGGCGCTCGGTTTCCGCATCCTCGCGACGCGCGGCACGGCGGGCTTCCTGGCCGAGAACGGGATCGAGACCACGCTGGTCAAGAAGGCCTATGAGGGCGGACGCACCATCGTCGACGTGATGAAGGACGGGCTGGTTCAGCTGGTGATGAACACCACCGAGGGCAACCGCGCGGTCGAGGACAGCCGCTCGATCCGCAACGTGGCGCTGATGGACCGCATCCCCTATTTCACCACCGCCGCGGCCAGCCATGCCGCCGCTCTGGCGATGAAATCGCGCGAGGAAGGCGAGATCGGGGTGCGCAGCCTGCAAGGCTGAGGCCCCGCACCCGCGCAAACGGACCCTCGGTCGACTTTGCGCTCGACCGAGGCCTTGTGCTTTGCCCGGACCGCCTCGGACCGGCGTTTCGGCGCCGGGGCCAGCCCTTTTTCAGGGCAGGCCGTGTGTTGAGATGTCTCGTCCGTCTCGCACGGCGGGGCCGCGACATCTCACGCTTGCCAGCCACATCGTGACGGCCGGGGAAATGCGGCGCCGGTCAGGGCACGAGTTCGCATCCGCCGTCAGGCGCCCGTCCCTTCCCCGAGAAGCCTACCATTCGCCACGGGCGTCCGCTGGCGGCGTCAGGACGGACCGGCTGCCCCTCCTCCATGACCCGAACAAGCAGAAGGCCGCGCAAGCAAGCTTGCGCGGCCTTCCTGTCTTTTCCCTGCCCCAGGACCGCCGCCTGCGTCAGGCACGGCCTGTTGGGCTGACCGGAGGTCTCGGCCCCCGGACGGCGCGGCCTCAGGCCAGCGCGGCCTTGGCTTTCTCTACGATGGCACCGAAGGCTTCGGGCTCGTTCACGGCGAGATCGGCCAGCACCTTGCGGTCGACCTCGATCCCGGCGACGGCCAGGGCGTTGATGAAGCGCGAATAGGTCAGCGATTCGTCATGGGCGCGAACGGCCGCGTTGATCCGCTGGATCCAGAGCGCGCGGAAGTTGCGCTTGCGCTGCTTGCGGTCGCGGGTCGCGTACTGGTTGGCCTTGTCGACCGCCTGGGTCGCGGTGCGGAAGGCATTGCCGCGGCGGCCGTAATAGCCTTTCGCAGCCTTGATGACCTTCTTGTGACGGGCGTGGGTGGTGGTGCCGCCTTTGACTCGGGACATGGATCAGGCCTCCGTTAGCGCGAATAGGGCATGTAGGACTTGGCGAGCTTCTCGTCCGGAGCCGAGAGCATCGTCGTCCCGCGCGCGTCGCGGATGAACTTGGTGGTCCGCTTGATCATGCCGTGGCGTTTGCCGGCCTGACCCGCCTTGACCCGGCCGGTGGCCGTGACCTTGAAGCGCTTCTTGGCGCTCGACTTGGTTTTCATCTTGGGCATTTCCGTCTCCTTTCGGGCGGTGAAGGCGCGACTCGGCATGCCACAACGGCCGGTCGCACCAGGTGAGTGGCGAGCGTATAGAAAGCCCGGGGCCCGCATGCAAGGAGAAATCGCCTCGGGTCCTGTCCCGATGGACGACCCGGGCCACCACATCGGGAAACCGCCCAAGCCGATCGCCGCGCGGGGTTTCGCCAACGGCCAGCGAGACCAGGCCGCCGCCGATCGTCACCGGAATGGCCGGGGCGCCCGGCCATAGGCCACGGCCGCGAAAAGCGCCGGGATCGCGATCAGGCAGATGGCGTTCCCGATCACGAAACAGAGGTCGGATGGCCTGCGGCCTCCGGACAGCCCAACCCTGCCCCCCCGGCGCCAGTTTCGATGACCGGGTATCGCGCCCGAAGGCGAACGCGCCCTATTCGGGTTCCAGATTGAAAATCAGCCGCTCTTCGCAGGGCGCCACGCGCAGGATGTTGGTCGATCCGGGGATGTTGAAGGGCAGACCGGCGATCACGATGATCTTGTCCTCGCCCTCGCCATAGCCGCCCGCCCGGGCCGCGCGGGCGGCGCTGACCACGGCCATTTTGAACCGCTCGACCTTCTCGTTGTAATAGCAGTTGATGCCCCAGCTGAGGCACAGCCGCCGCCCCGTCGCCGGAAACGGCGTCAGCGCCAGGATCGGCACGCGCGGCCGTTCGCGCGAGGTCTTGAGCGCCGTCGTCCCGGATTCGGTGAAGCAGCAGATCGCCTTGATGTCGGTCGTCTCGGCGATCTCGCGCGCGGCGGACACGATGCCGTCGGCCACGGTCGAACGTTCGGCCTGACGGCTGGCCTCGATCACCGAGCGGTAGGTCGGGTCGCTTTCGACCTCGACCGCGACATTGTCCATCATCGTCACCGCCTCGACCGGATAGCGCCCGGCGGCGGATTCGGCCGACAGCATCACCGCGTCCGCCCCCTCGTAGATCGCCGAGGCCACGTCGGACACCTCGGCCCGGGTCGGCATCGGGCTTTCGATCATCGATTCCAGCATCTGCGTCGCCACGATCACCGGCTTGGCCGCCGCCCGACAGGACCGCACCAGCCGCTTCTGGATCGGCGGCACGCTTTGCACCGGCAGTTCGACCCCAAGATCGCCGCGGGCGACCATGATGCCGTCCGAGACCGCAAGGATCGCGTCGAAGGCCTTCACCGCCGCGGGCTTCTCGATCTTCGACAGGATCGCGGCGCGTGTGCCCACGATCTCGCGCGCCTCGATCACGTCCTCGGGGCGCTGCACGAAGCTGAGCGCGACCCAGTCGACGCCCAGATCCAGCGCGAAATGCAGGTCGTCGCGGTCCTTTTCGGACAAGGCCGCCAGCGGCAGCACCACATCGGGCACGTTCACGCCCTTGCGGTTCGAGATGGTGCCGCCGACGATCACCTCGCAATCGGCGAAATCGGGGCCATGGTCCTTGACCTTCAGCCGCAGCTTGCCGTCATTGACCAGAAGCGTCGCGCCGGGTTCCAGCGCGTCGAAGATTTCCTTATGGGGCAGTTGCACCCGATGCGCCTCGCCCGGGGTCGGATCGAGGTCGAAGCGAAAGATCTGCCCGTCTTCCAGTTCGGCCGCGCCATTGGCGAACTGTCCGCAGCGCAGCTTGGGCCCCTGCAGGTCGGCGAGGATCGCGATCGGGCGGCCGGTATCCGCCTCGATCTGGCGGATCGTCGCGTGGCGCTGCGCGATTTCCTCGTGGCTCCCATGGCTCATGTTCAGCCGGAACACATCGGCCCCGGCCTCGAACAGCGCCCGGATCGTCGGGTAGTCGTTCGAGGACGGCCCCAGCGTGGCCACGATCTTGAGGTTGCGTAGACGTCTCATCCTGCCCTATCTGTCTTCAGATGACCCATGCGCAGTATGCGCCGGTGTACAATCTCTCCTTCTAGGCCGAAGCCCTCGGCGAGACAACTGGCACCTGTGTAAGGGTCTGCGCAAAAGGATGTGACGCGAAAAGGTGACATGTCGATGAACGACCGGCCATTCGAGACCGTGGGCGAGGCGCGCGGGGGACGCTGGCTGGTCACCTGCGATCATGCCACCAACATCGTGCCGCCCTGCGTGAACGGCGGCAGCCTCGGGATCTCGCCGGCCGACATGGTCCGCCACATCGCCTGGGACCCGGGCGCCGCCGGCGTGGCCCTGGCGGTGGCCGAGGCGCTCGATGCGCCGCTGGTGCTCAGCCGCTTCTCGCGGCTGGTGATCGACCCGAACCGGGGCGAGGACGATCCGACCCTGGTGATGCGGGTCTATGACGGCACCGTGATCCCCGCGAACCGCGCCATTGCCGAGGCCGAGATCGACCGCCGCATCCGGACCTTCTGGCGGCCCTATCACACCGAGGTCGCCCGGCTTGCGGCGCGGCGGCCCGATACGGTCCTGCTGGCCATCCACAGCTTCACGCCGCAACTGAAAGGGCGCCCGCCCCGGCCCTGGCAGATCGGCATCCTGCATGCCGCCGACGACCGGCTGGCGCGGCCGCTGATCGCGCGGCTGCGCGCCGAGCCCGATCTTTGCGTCGGCGAGAACGAGCCCTATGGCGGCCATCTGCCGGGCGATTCCGTCGACCGCCATGCCGAGGCCTTCGGCCGACCGAACGTGCTGATCGAGCTGCGCAACGACGTCATCGCCTCGCCCGCCGATCAGGCCGCCTGGGGCGCGCGGCTGGCCCCGATCCTGACGGCCGCACTGGCCGAGACCGGCGCCTGAGCGCCGCCCGCCCACCGCGAAGGGAGACCCGCCATGGACGACGCCACCCGCACCGAGATCGAGGCCGCCGCCTTCCGGCGCCTGCAGCGCCACCTGATGGAGGATCGGCCCGAGGTCCAGAACATCGACCTGATGACTCTGGCCGGGTTCTGCCGCAACTGCCTGTCGCGCTGGATGGCCGAGGCCGCCGCCGAGCGCGGCGTCCCATTGACCGAGGCCGAGGCGCGCGAGGCCTTCTACGGCATGCCCTATGCCGACTGGAAGGCCGCGCATCAGACCGAGGCGAGCCCCGAGCAGAAGGCGGCCTTCGACGCCGCCTTTGCCGCGAATGTCGGCCCGCGCAAGGACTGAACCTTTCTGCGCCGGGCGCACAGGGCCATTGGCCCGATACCGCAGATTTTCCGGTGCCGATATCAGGAAAATCGCAAGAAAGCGGTCGCATCCGCCCCCCGGATCGGGAGTAGACTGCGCCGCGACTCATGACACCGCTTTGCCGGCCGCGCCTGTTCGGGGCGCGGGCGGTCCGTTGGTGCCGCGACCGGAAACCGACGGAGACAGACGATGACCCCAGCCACTGGACACTCGGTGCAGTTCCTGCCGAAGCTCGTGACCGTGATGGCCGAGGGCTACGGGCTGCGCGCCTTCCGCGCCGACCTGGTGGCCGGGCTGACCGTGGCGGTGGTCGCACTGCCCTTGTCGCTGGCCATCGCCATCGCCTCGGGCGTGCCGCCGGACCGGGGGCTGATCACCGCCATCGTCGGCGGCTTTCTGGTCTCGGCGCTGGGCGGCAGCCGGTTCCAGATCGGCGGCCCGGCGGGCGCCTTCATCGTGCTGGTCATGGCCACGGTCCAGCGCCACGGGTTGGACGGGCTGGCGCTTGCGACCTTCCTGTCGGGGATCTTCCTGGCCCTGGCCGGGGTGCTCCGCTTGGGCAGTTTCGTCAAGTTCATCCCCTACCCCGTCACCGTCGGTTTCACCGCCGGGATCGGCGTCATCATCCTGGCAAGCCAGATGCGGCCGTTTCTGGGGCTGACCCTCGACGGCCCCGAACCCGGCCCCTTCCTCGAGAAGATCCCCGCGCTCTGGGCCGCGCTGCCGACGCTGAGCCTGCTCGATCTGGCGATGGGCATCGGCACCTTCGGCTTCATCCTCGCCCAGCGCCGCTACGCGCCGCGCTTTCCGGGCATGCTGATGGCGATCGCGCTCGCGGGGCTGACGGTGTGGCTTTTCAAGCTACCGGTGCCCACCATCGGCAGCGCCTATGGCGGCATCGCCTCCAGCCTGCCCGCGCCGCATCTTCCGCCGCTCGGGCTCGAGAAAATCCGCGCGGTCCTGCCCGACGCGCTGGCCTTCACCCTTCTGGGCGCCATCGAGTCGCTGCTGTCGGCCGTTGTCGCGGATTCGATGACCGGGCGGCGGCACCGGTCGAACGCCGAACTGATCGGACAGGGGGCGGCCAACATGGCCTCGGCCTGTTTCGGCGGCTTCTGCGTGACCGGCACCATCGCCCGGACCGCCACCAACGTGCGCGCGGGCGCCCATGGCCCGGTCGCGGGCATGATCCATGCGCTGGCGCTGCTGGGCATGGTGCTGCTGTTGGCGCCTCTGGCCTCGGCCATTCCGCTGGCGGCGTTGGCGGGGGTGCTTGTGTCGGTCTCGCTGCACATGATCGACCTCCGCGCGATCCGGACGCTGGCGCGCACCGCCCGGGCCGAGGTCGTGGTGCTGCTGGCCACGCTGGCGATGACCGTGCTGCGCGATCTGACCGAGGCCATCGTGACCGGCCTTGCGCTGGGCGCGCTGGTCTTCCTGCACCGGCTGGCCCAGATGAGCGGGGTCGACGCGATGCTGGACGAGAGCGACACCGAAAGCCGCCCCGAGGACCGCGGCCAGAGCCGCCAGACCGTCGTTCTGCGCCTGACCGGGGCCTATTTCTTCGGCTCGGCGCCGGTGATCGAAAGCGTGCTCGACCGGATCGCGGCGCGGCCGCGCCACCTGATCCTCGACATGGCCGATGTGCCGCTGCTGGACATGACCGGCGCGCACAGCCTGACGGGCTTCGTGCGCAAGGCGCTCGATCAGGGGATGGCGGTGACGCTGGCGGGCACGAGGCCGCCGCATATGACGATGCTGCAGGCGGCAGGCCTGCCCGCGGAGGCCCGGAGCGCGCCCGATGTGTCGGCCGCCCGGGCTGCGGCCTGACCCCTCGGGGCCAAACGCTCAGCGGTTGGCGCGCGCCAACAGGCCGACCGCGACGAGCCCCACCAGACAGACCAGAAGCGCCGCGGGCGAGGCATCGCCGAGGTTCTCTAAGCTCGCCTTGTCATAGACCCGCGTCGCCAGCGTGTTGTAGTTGAACGGCCGCAGCAGCAGCGTCGCCGGAAGCTCCTTGACGCAATCGACGAACACCAAGAGCAGCGCGGTACCGATCGAGGTGCGGATCAGCGGCAGGTACACCGATGTCAGCGTGCCCCGCGCGGTCCGGCCCAGCGACCGCGCCGCCATCGGCAGGCTGGGCGCGATCCGCCCCATCGCGGCATCGGCCGCGCCTTGCGCGATGGCGAAGAAGCGCACCCCATAGGCATAGACGATGGCAAAGGCCGACCCGGTCATCAACAGCCCCGGATCGGCGCCGAAGAGCCAGACCCAGGCATCGGCCAGCGCATTGTCGGCTGCGGCCATCGGGATCAGAAGCCCGACCCCGAGCACCGCGCCGGGCGCCGCATAGCCGATGGTGGTGACCGGTAACAGAATCCGGGGCAGCGTCCGGCCGGTCAGCCGCACGCCATAGACCAGGAAAAGCCCTGCCGCGACGGTCAGCACGGCGGCGATGCCGCCCACCGTCAGGGTGTGCAGCAGCGCCCGGATCAGCCCCGGATCGGCCCAGCCCTCGGGATTGGCCAGCGCGTGGCTGAGGATCACCCCCACCGGCAGCGCGAAACCGACCGCGACCGGCAGCGCGCAGGCCAGCGTCGCGACCCATCCGGCGATACCCTCAAGCTGCACCGGGACCAGCGGGCGGTGATGCCGGCCGAGCGCATGAAAGCGCAGGTTCCGGCGGCTGACCTTCTCCAGCGCGACCAGCGCCAGGATCACCGCCAGGATCACCCCCGCGATCTGCGCGGCGCCGCCCGCATTGCCGCCCTCCAGCCAGACCGAGAAGATCCCGGCGGTCAGGGTCTGCACCGCGAAATATTCGACCACGCCGAAATCGTTCACGGTCTCCATCATCGCGATGGCCGCGCCCGCGGCGATGGCGGGCCGCGCCAGCGGCAGACCGACCCGCCAGAACAGCCCGACCGGCCCCGCCCCCAGCGCCCGCGCCACCTCATAGGCCGCGCCCGACTGTTCGCGAAACGCCGCCCGCGCCAGCAGATAGACGTAAGGGTAAAGCGCGGCAGACAGCACCAGCACCGCCGCGCCGCGCGACCGGATCTCGGGGAACCAGTAGTCCCGCGCGTTCTGCCAGCCGAACAGTGACCGCAGCACGGTCTGCACCGGCCCCGCATATTCCAGGAAATCGACCAGCGCATAGGCGCCGACATAGGCAGGGATCGCCAGTGGCAGCAGCAGCAGCCATTCCAGCCAGCGCGCGCCCGGAAAGCGGTACATCGACACCAGCCAGGCCGCGCCCGCCCCCACCGCCGAGGCCAGCACCGCCACCCCGCCCATCATCGCCAGCGTATTGGTCAGATAGCGCGGCAGCGTGGTCGCGATCAGATGCGGCCAGATGTTCTCTTCGGGGGTCAGCGCCAGAACGACCACCGACAGGATCGGCAGCAGCACCAGCGCCGCGATCGCCAGCGCTCCGGCCGACCAGGGATCGGGCCGCAGCCTAAGCGGCCGCCGCCGGTTAACTTGAGCAATTTGGTCAGCCATGACGCCGTGGGTAGCGCAAAGCGAAATTTCTGTCCAGAATATGCCGCGCGGGTCTGCCGGAAGGGTCAGGCCTCGAAAGGCCCGCCCTGGCCCCGGCATCGCCCGGGGAAAAACCGCCAGAAGGCAGGCCGGAAGGCAGGCCAGAAGGCAGGAACGAGAAGGCAGGGGCAGGAAGGATGCCGTCTTTCCTATCGGGACGCATCGCACGGATGACGGCCTGCTGGTCCGCAGCCTGATCCGCAACCGCGGGACCCCGGCCGCGCATGGCGTGGCGGGACCCGATCCGCGAAGCTATCGCCCGGTGCTGCGCGAGATGCCGGTGGCGCTGCGCGGCGCGCCCGCCACCGACAAGATGCAAACGGCCATGCTGCAGGCCGCGCTGGACGGCGCGACGGCCGAACGGCTGGTGCTGACCAACCCCTCGTTCCTGTGCATGCCGCAGAAGGCGCTGGCCCAGCACATGCTGTATCCGATGGCGGGGGAAAAGGCGCATTGGCTGGCCCAGCTCTTTCCCGGCGCCCGCCAGTGCTTCCTGTCCGGGCTGCGCAATCCGGCGATCTTCGTTCCGGCGCTGTTCGCCCTGCCGAGAGAGCGCGACCTCGCGGCCTTCATCGCAGGCGCGGACCCGGTGCGGCCCTCGTGGAAGGATCCCGTCCAGCGCATCCGCAATGCCCTGCCCGGGGCCGAGCTGACGGTCTGTGCAACGAGGATACGCCGCTGATCCGGCCCGATGTGATGCGGGTCGCGGCAAGCGGCGGGGCCACGGACCTTGCCGGGGGCGACGCGGTTCTTGCCAAGGTCATCACCCCGGGCGGTCTTGCCCGGCTCAACGGGTTCCTGGCCGACAGTCCGGCGCTCGACCCGGCGGCGCGGCGGCGGGCGGCCTTTCTCGACAAATACGCGATCCCCGAGGCGGTGGAGGAAGAGACCGACCTGCCGGGCTGGGCCGGCGGGCAGATCGAGACGAGAACCGACCGCCATGCCGAAGACATCGCCGCCATTGCCGCGATGCCCGGCATCCGCTTTCTCGCCGCCTGATCCCGGGACGCCCGCCCCAAAAGGGGCGGCGCGCGGTCAGGCCATGCCCAGCGCTTCCTTGTAAAGTTCGAGGATCGCCTCTTCCTCGGCGATGTCGTCCTTGTCGCGCTTGCGCAGAGAAATCACCTTGCGCATCACCTTGGTGTCGTAGCCGCGCGCCTTGGCTTCGGCCATCACCTCTTTCTGCTGGTCCGCGAGGTCCTTCTTCTCGGCCTCGAGCCGCTCGAACCGTTCGATGAACTGCCGCAGCTCGCCGGCGGTGACGCGGTACGTGCTGTCGGCAGAGCGGGTGTCGTCCTGCTCGTCCTCGATCTCCATCGGGTCCTTGTCCTTCTGTCTGCTCGGGCTGTCTGCCCCGGCTGTCTGCCCGGGGTCCTGACGTAGCGAAGCGCCCCCTCTGCCGCAAGACCCTTGCGCGCCGGAAGAGGTTGGACTAGGCGCGGGTGCGCCAAGCCAAGGAGGAGGATGCGATGGACGCGTTGATCTGGGCCGGAGCGGCCGTGTCGGTGATGGGGCTGGCCGGTATCGTCTGGTGCATCCGCAACATGCTGAGCGCGCGTGGCGCCAACCTGCCCGAGCCCGAGATGCGCGCCCGGCTGCAAAAGGCGGTGGCCCAGAACATGGCCGCGCTCGCTTTGTCGGCGGTGGGGCTGATGATGGTCGTCATCGGCATCATGCTGGGCTGAGCGCGCCCCGGCCCGGCGCCTCGATCCGCGACAGCGCGCGCCCGGTCTTGATCGCCTCGGCGATCAGCGGATCGAGGTCCCAAAGCCCGCCCTGCGGCCGCCCGGCCGCCATGTCGCGCAGGGTCTTGCGGATCGACAACAACCCAGCCTCGTCGGCTGCCCGCATCGGCCCGCCGCGCCAGCGCGCGACGCCCAGCCCATGGACCGCCGCAAGGTCCAGATCGGCGGCCCGGCGCACCACCCCGCGCCCCAGCATCGCCGCCCCGGCCTGCACCATCCCGGCCAGAACGCGCGCCTGGATCGCGGCCCGGGAAAAGCTGCGCGGCGGGACCGCGCCCAGCACCTCGCGGGCCGCAGCGGCGATCTCGGCCACCTGCGGATCGGGGTCGGCCGCGCCTCCGGGGCCGTACCGATAATACCCGCGCCCGGCGAGATAGCCGTCGCGCCCCTCGCGCACCAGCTGGCCCAGAATCAGCGTCGGCCGCGCCTCGGGATCGTCGCCGCCGGGCTGGCGCCGACGCAGCGCCAGCAGCATCGGCAGACCGACGCGGTCGGCCATGCGGTAAGGCCCATGGGCCATGCCCCAGGCCTGCATCGCCGCATCGACCTCGGCCGGGGCGGCCCCGGCCTCGACCGTCGCATCGGCCGCGTCGAGCGCCCCCAGCAAAAGCCCCAGCGTCGGGCTTTCGGTCTCGGAGACCAGAACCAGCCGTTCCAGCCGCCGCGCCAGGTCGCACAGCACGGCTGTCGCGCGCGGGCCGGTGCGGGGCGAGCGCACGATCTCGGCCAGGCGGGTGCCCGGCACCGCGTCGGGCAGATGAAACCAGAGCGTGTCAGCCTCGCGCCCCGCCGGAGCCCCCAGGGCCGAGGGGCTCGCCAGCACCCCGGTCGCGGCCAGCACCGCCCCCGGTGCGGCCGTGCGCGCAAGATCGGGGAAGCGCGCCTGCCGATCGCTCATCCGCCCGCCCCCGGCCTCGATCAAAAGCTCGCAGCCCGACAGTACGGCGGGGCCGACCCCGCCCGACAGCCGCGACCGGTAGCGGACCCGCGTCGCCTCGTCCCACCCGGCCTCTGTCCGGGCCCCATCCAGAAGCGCCTCGGCCTCGGCGATGACGCGGTCCAGCGCGGCGGCGTCGGGGGCCCCCAGCCGCACCGCCGGCCCGGTCGCCAGAAGCGCTGCCCCCAGCGCCGCCGCCCCCGGCCCCCAGCCCCAAAGCCCGATCCGCCGGGGCAGGATGGCGGGATCGGCCACCGCCCGCATTTCGTCCCGCACGCGCCGCTCGGCCCGCGCCAGATGGCAGAGCGCGCGATGCGCGGCACTGTCGCGGCAATCCTCGACCGCCGCCGCCTCATAGGCCAGCGCCGCCTCGAAGGGCAACAAAGCCGCCGCCTCGACGCAATCGAGAATGGCCCCCCGTGCGCGCAGCGGCCCGCCGGGGTCGAGCGCCCCCTTCAGACGTTGCACCGCAGCCTGCAGGGACCGGAAATCGGGCAGCGGCCGCGACGGCGCGGGCCGCGGCCCCGCATGTTCGGCCAGAAGCCCCAGCGCGAAGCGCAGGCCCGCCGCATCGACATCGCCATCGACCACCGCATCGAAAAGCCCGGCCTGACGTGCGCGGGCCGACGGCACCGCCCGGCCCGACAGCATCATCTCGAGCGCGGTCGCCGGATCGGTCAGACGCGGCAGGCGCAGCGTCGTGCCCGCCTGCGGCGGCAGCTCCAGCGCGATGTCGGGCAGCCACAGCTCGGCCTCGCGCGCGGCGACGCGGTAATGGCAGGCCAGCGCCAGTTCGCAGCCCCCGCCCGAGGCCGGCCCCGGCAAAAGCGCCACCACCGGCACCGCGGCCGTGTCGATGAGTTCCGCGATCGCGCCCAGCGGAACTGCGGGGCCACCCTCGTCCTCCGCATCGGGAAGGCCCATGGAAAACACCGCCCCGCGCGCCGCGATCAGGACCGCGCGGGTGTTGCGGGCCGCAAGCGCCGCGGTCAGCGCGGCCTCCAGCGCGTCGCGCAGCGGTGCGGTCAGGGCGTTGTCGGGCGGTGCGTCCAGCACCAGGCGCACCACGCCCGGAGCCGGATGTTCTGCTGTCACAGGGCGCGTCATCGCTCGGTCCCCCGTCCGGCCGGACCCGGCGCGACGGCAGCGCGCAAGGACCCGGGATCATCCCGGGGCCATTTGGGACAAGCGTGAGCCGAAACGCAATATCCGGAAGACGCGCGCCCTTGTCCGGGCCCGGGCCTCAGACCGGCATGTCGTCGTAGAGATCGTCGGAATCGTCGTCCTCGAGTTCCTGCTCGAGCCGCAGGATGTCCTCGGGAACCGGCAGGCCCAGCGCATGCATCTCGGCGATCTTGCCGCGCAGTTCTTCCTGCAGGACGTGACGGTCCTCGGGCCGTTTCTCGATCTCTTCGAGGATCAGAGCGATCCCTGCCTTGAGTTGTTCGAACGCCATCCGTGTCTCCCTGTCATGGTTCTGCAGGTCTGCGCGGTCTCGCAGGCCGCCCGATCATCCTCGCCCGCCGAGGCCGAGGCAAGGGCCCACGGACTGTGGCAGCCCTTGGTCCTGAGCTGACGGTTGACCTGGCTGGCCACCGCTCCGCTGGTCAGAAGGTTCTCGATCCGGGCCCGGATCAGGGCGCGGGTTTCCTCGGGAACGGCGCTGTTGGAAAATCCTGGCATACGGCTGGTTCGGCTCGCTTGGCTCATGGGGCGGGTCCTATACAGCGGCCGTTACCGGGCGCAGATGCGACAAAATGGCGTCGCGGGCACGAGATCCAGCCGCTCTGCGGAGATCTCGTCGCCGCAGCGCACACAGAAACCGTAGCTGCCATCTTCGAGTCGCGCGAGGGCTGCGCGGATCTGCCGGACCTCGGCCAGACCCGAACTGCCCATGCCCTGCAACACCTCGTCTTCCTCGCGCTCGACCGCAAGCTCCCCCCAATCTTTCGACTGATGGGTGTCGAGTTCGGCCTCGATGTCCTGCAGCCGACCGTCGAGTTCGGCCAGCCGTTTCAGCAACTGGCGCTTTCTGTCCTGAAGCGTTGCCATGGTCCCCCCCCAGGATGGCCAATCCCATGACTGTGGCATTATGGCAGAATTCGGGCATTGACACATATCAAATCGACCTGAACGCGCATTGATCCTCACCCGGAAAGCCGCGAATGTGGGGGACGAACGATTCCCCCAGGAAGGAGAAGTCCAGCGATGGCAAAGACTTTCAAAGGCATCGCCCAGGGACTGGACCTGCCGCCCATGGTTTGGCTCTCCGACGATTTCGCGGCGGCGCCACAACCCGGGATTGAATCGCTCGCGGAACTGGCCGAGGCAGGGTTTCGCTCGATCCTCTGCAACCGGCCGGACGAGGAGGTGGCCCCGTCCGAGAACTCGGCTGCAATGGCCGCGGCGGCCGAGGCGGTCGGGCTGGGGTTCGCGGCGATTCCCGTCGGCCATGCCCCGATCACGCCTGCGATGATCGCGGCCCAGGCCCGCGCGATGGACGATCTGCCCGGCCCCTATTTCGCCTATTGCCGGGCAGGGTTCCGGTCCTCGGTCATCTGGGCGCTGACCCAGGCCGGGCGCCGCCCGACTTCGGAAATCGTGGGGGCCCTGGAACGGGCGGGCTTTGCCCTGCCCGGCCTGCGCGCGCAGATCGAGGCGCTTGCCGCCGGCCGCTGAGCCGCGGCCCTCGGGCCGGACGCGCCCGTCCTCCCGCCGCGGCGCGGCCGGCGCCCTGCCTGTGCGCGCCACCAAACGGCCCATTGATTTTCGCCACGGCCTGGCCCAAACCGCTCGGGCAAAACCCGGAGGACGCCCATGACCCGCATCGACGCCAAATTCGCCGCGCTGAAGGCGGAGAACCGCAAGGCTTTCGTGGCCTATGTGATGGCGGGCGACCCCGATTTCGCCACCTCGCTGGAGATCGTGACGGGCCTGCCGGGCGCGGGCGTCGACATCATCGAGCTGGGCCTGCCCTTCACCGACCCGATGGCCGATGGCCCGACGATCCAGCTGGCCGGGCAGCGCGCGCTCGATGGCGGCCAGACGCTGCAGAAGACGCTGGATCTGGCCCGGGCCTTCCGCGAGACCGACGACACCACCCCGATCGTGATGATGGGCTATTTCAACCCGATCTATTCGCACGGGGTCGAGGCTTTCCTGACCGATGCGAAGGCCGCCGGGATCGACGGGCTGATCGTCGTGGACCTGCCCCCCGAAGAAGACAGCGAGCTCTGCCTGCCCGCGCAGGCGGCGGGTCTCAACTTCATCCGCCTCGCGACGCCGACCACCGATGACAAGCGCCTGCCGAAGGTGCTGCAGAATACCAGCGGGTTCGTCTATTATGTCTCGATCACCGGGATCACCGGCGCCGCCTCGGCCGAGGCCAGCGATGTCGCCCCCGAGGTCGCGCGCATCAAGGCCAAGACCGACCTGCCGGTGATCGTGGGCTTCGGCATCCGTACGCCCGAAACCGCGCGGTCCATCGCCTCGGTCGCCGATGGCGCGGTGGTCGGCTCGGCCATCGTCAAGCAGGTCGAGGAGAAAAAGCCCGTGGCCGAGATCCTGGCCTATGTCAAAGGCCTCGCCGAGGGTGCGCACAGCGCCTGAAGCCCCTCGTCCAGAGGCTCCCCTCGCCCGGAACCAGTCCGGCAAGGCCGCTGCGCGGAAGGCTCAGGCCTTCATCCGGTAGCCGGTCCGGAACCAGTGCCAGCACAGCGCCATGACCAGCAGGGTCGCGAGCGTACAGACCCCGAGCCCGAGCCAGGGCGAGCTGTCGGACTGGCCGATGACGCCGTAGCGCACCCCGTCGATCAGGTAGAAGACGGGGTTCACATGGGTCGCGATCTGCATCCCCAGCGGCAGCCGCTCGATCGAGTAGAAGGTGCCCGACAGGAAACTCAGCGGCGTGATGATGAAATTGGTGATCGCCGCCATCTGGTCGAACTTGTTCGACAGGATCGCCGCCATGATCCCCAGCGCCGACAGGAAGGCCGAGCCCAGCAGCACGAAGACCAGCGCCCAGAGCGGATGGGCGATGCCCATGCCCAGCACGGTCAGCATCAAGAGCCCCACGGCCACCGCCACCAGCAGCCCGCGCGCGACGCCGCCGGCTGTATAGCCCAGCAAAAGCTCGGTCGGCGACAGGGGCGGCATCAGCGTGTCGACGATATTGCCCTGCACCTTCGAGATCAGGATCGACGACGAGGTATTGGCAAAGGCGTTCTGGATCACCGTCATCATCAGGATGCCGGGCGCCAGGAAATGCACGAAGGGCACCCCCATCACCTCGCCCCGCGACGGGCCGATGGCCAGCGAAAAGACGCCGAGGAAAAGCCCTGCCGTGGCCAGGGGTGCTGCCAGCGTCTGGGTCCAGACCGCCAGGAACCGCTGGATCTCTCGCGCGCTCAGGGTATAGAGCCCCAGCCAGTTGACCTGCCCGAAACGGCGCACGCCCATACCGGTTGCGTTCATACGTCCTGCCTCCTTGATCTGCCTTGCGCTTGTATCCCCGAAGCCGCCCGGATTAGAATAGGGCCTTGTCGGATTTCTCCAAGGCGTCGGGCGCCGGGGCCAAGGGGCCTTACGCCTGTACTGCCGCGAGCCAAGGGAATGTCATGTCCTGGACGGATGAACGTGTCGAAACGCTGAAACGCATGTGGGCCGAAGGCCAGTCGGCGAGCCAGATCGCCAAGGAGCTGGGCGGCGTGACCCGCAACGCGGTGATCGGCAAGGTGCACCGGCTGGGCCTGTCGAACCGCGCGGGCGCGGCGCCCGCACGCCCGGCCCCGGCGGCCGCGGCGGCTCCGGCCGCCAAGGACAAGCCTGCGCCCAAACCCGAGGCCGAACAGCCCGCGGCCGCCGCCGCACCGGCCCCGCAACCCGAACCGGCCCCCGCAAGCCGCCCGGCCGCCGCAAGCCCTGCCCCGGAGGCGCAAAGCGCGGCCCCGCCGCCGCCTGCGCCGCGCAAGGCCATCGTGCCCGCGGGCCAGCCGCTGCCGCCGCAACCCTCGGCCAATGAAATCAGCCCCGAGGCGCTGGCCTCGGTGCGCGAGGTGGAAAAGACCGCCAAGCGGCTGACCCTGATGGAGCTGACCGAGCGCACCTGCAAATGGCCCATCGGCGATCCCGCGACCGACGATTTCTGGTTCTGCGGGCTGCCGGTCCAGCAGGGCAAACCCTATTGCGAGGCCCATGTGGGCGTCGCCTTCCAGCCGATGAGCGCCCGGCGCGACCGCAAGCGCTAGGCGCCGCCCGCGCGCGCCCCCGGGGTCCGGGGGCGCCGCGCGGTCCGGCCGATCAATCCCCGATCAATCCCCGAAAAGCTTCCGCAACCCCTTGGACGCCTCTTCGCCCAACCGGCGCCGGGCCGCATCCTCGAGGCTTTCGTCGCTTCCCGCGCCCAGCTCCTCGGCGGCGCGCTCGCGCGCCTTCTGTTCCAGCGCCTCGCGCTCCTGCTTCAGCCGTGCCTCGGCCAGGGCCTCGACATCGAGCCGGACATTCGGCGCGGCCCAGGGGCCGGTGATCCTCAGCGGCACGCTGACGCCGCCGCTCTCGGCCCCCGGCAAGGCGGTCGGCACGATGGTATAGTCAAGCGTCCGCGCCGCAAGGCCCACATGACCGCTGCCCCTGGCGGTCAGCAGCGGCGCCGAGATGCTGAGATCGGAATTCGACAGAACGCCCCGGTCGATGGTGAAGCTCGCCGAAATCGAGTCGAAGATCGTCCGCGCCCCCGCGCCCATATAGGACGGGTCGAGATTTACCAGCATCCCCGCCAGATCGAGCCCGCGAAACTCGCCCTGCCCGAAGCCAAGCGCCCCGCCCCCCGACAGCGACCCCATCAGCGCCGCCACGGAATTGCCCGAGGCCTGCAGGTCGAGCTGCAGATCGGCCGAGGTCACCAGCCGGTCGAACCCGGCAAAATCGCTCAGCAACGTTTGGGCCGACACCCCCGCAATATCGAGATCGCCCGCCAGCGACAGGCCGGTCCGGCCATTTGCCACCACACTGCCGGTGACATTGCCCGCATAGGCCTGCAGCTCGTGCAGATCGACCGCCAGCCGCCGGTCTTCCAGCCGCGCGTCAAGCCGCACCGGCCCCAGCCGCACCTTGCCGGCATTTATGGCGTCCGCCTTGAACCCGATTTCGGCATCGAGCGCACCGAGCCAGCCCGCATCGATCGGGGCCGTCGACCAGCCCCCGCCGCTGGCCTTGCCCGATGAACCGCCCCCGCCCGTGGCGGCGGCCGACCCGCTGCCGCCCCCCGAGAAAGCCGTGAGGTCCAGCGTTCCGGCCGAAAGCCGCGCCTCCAGATGCGGCCGGGGGTCGGCGGGCGCGAAGGCCAGGTTGCCGGTCAGGGTATTGCCGTCCTGCCGAAGGCTCGCGCGGTCGAGACGGATCGCGCCTTCGGGCGTGTAGGCCGCCTGCCCCTCCAGCACCAGCCGCTGGCCGACACCGGGCGGCAGATCGGGCGGCGTGGCCCCCGCGGCGGCGAAGATCGCCCGCAGATCCGACAGGTCGGCGTAAAGCTTGCCCTCGGCCGAAAGGGGCGCAAGGTCCAGTTGACCGTCGAAGGCAAGGCTGGCCCGGCCCAGCGCACTTTCGAGCGTCAGCCGCGTCGGGTCCCCCGCCGCCAGCGCGGCGGCATGGCCCAGCCGCGCCGACAGCCCGATCTCCTGCCCGTTCAGCACCGCCGTCAGCTTGAGATCGGCGGGGCCGTCCCGGTCGGGCAGCGCGATGGTGGCATCGACGCCCGAAAGCTCGGTCCGCGCGCCGCTGGCGTGATCGAGATAGACAAGATCGCCATCCGAGATCTCGCCCCGGTCAAGGGTCAGCCCGGCCAGCGCGCCGGGGCCCTGGTCCGCATCCGGCCCGGTCGCATCCGGGGCGGCGTCGGACACGGCGTCGGGTACGGCCGGGTCGGCCGCCGCCAGCGTTCCAGCGGAAAAGTCCCAGTTGACCCGCCCGTCGGCGGCCCGTTCCAGCAAGATGCGCGGCGCCAGCACCGTGACCTCGCGCACCGCGATTTCGCCCCGCAGAAGTGCTGACAGATCGATGCCCACCGCAAGGCCCTCGGCCGACAGCATCGGCCCGGCCTCGGACCAGTCGGCATTGGCCAGCGTGACGGCGCCGGTCTCGACCCCGATCTCGGGCCAGAGCGAGGGCCGGACCCCGCCCGCGACCGTCAGGCTGCGCCCGGTGGCTTTCTGCACCTGATCGGCGGCCAGCCGCGCCACCCGGTCCGCGGGCATCAGCAGCACCGCCGCCACCGCCAGCCCGATGAGAACCGCCACCCCCAGAAGACCCCGGATCACCCAGCGCATCATATCCCCCGCCCGACGATGAAACCCATGACCCGAGCCTAGGCCGCCCGGACGCCCGCAACAACCCGCTCCGGCATCGGGCGGTGGCTTTCGCGACCGCTTCCCAGATTGGGCGCTCTGGCGTATAGGCTCGCCCATGTCCCAGCCCAGATCGCCGAACCCGCCCGACCTGCGTCCCGACCTGGCGCCCCGCGCCCGGATCGAGACGCCTGCCCGCCCCGGCCAGCCGACCATCGGCATGGTGTCGCTCGGCTGTCCCAAGGCGCTGGTCGACAGCGAACGCATCCTGACCCGGCTTCGGGCCGAGGGCTATGCGATCTCGCCCGATTACGCGGGCGCCGATGCGGTGATCGTGAACACCTGCGGCTTTCTTGACAGCGCCAAGGCCGAAAGCCTCGAGGCCATCGGCGAGGCGCTGAAGGAGAACGGCCGGGTGATCGTCACCGGCTGTCTGGGCGCCGAGCCGGGCTATATCACGGGCGCGCATCCGACGGTGCTGGCCGTCACGGGGCCGCACCAATACGAACAGGTGCTGGACGCGGTCCATGGCGCGGTGCCGCCGTCACCCGATCCGTTCGTGGACCTGTTGCCCGCCTCGGGCGTCAGCCTGACCCCGCGCCATTACAGCTATCTGAAGATTTCCGAGGGCTGCAACCACCACTGCCGCTTCTGCATCATCCCCGACATGCGCGGCCGACTGGCGTCCCGCCCGGCCCATGCGGTCCTCCGCGAGGCCGGGAAGCTGGCCGAAGCCGGGGTGAAGGAGCTTCTGGTCATCAGCCAGGACACCTCGGCCTACGGGGTGGACCTGAAACACGCGACCGAAAAGGGCCACCGGGCGCATATCACCGATCTGGCGCGCGATCTGGGATCGCTCGGGATCTGGGTGCGGCTGCATTACGTCTATCCCTACCCGCATGTGCGCGAGCTGATCCCGCTGATGGCCGAGGGGCTGATCCTGCCCTATCTGGACATCCCGTTCCAGCACGCCCACCCGGACACGCTGAGACGCATGGCCCGGCCCGCGGCGGCCGCGAAGACGCTGGACGAGATCGCCGCCTGGCGCGCGGTCTGTCCCGATCTGGCGCTGCGCTCGACCTTCATCGTCGGCTATCCCGGCGAGACCGAGGCCGAGTTCCAGACCCTGCTGGACTGGCTCGACGAGGCGCAACTGGACCGGGTCGGCTGCTTTCAATACGAAAACGTCGCAGGGGCGGCGGCCAACGACCTGCCCGATCATGTGCCCGCCGAGGTCAAGCAGGACCGCTGGGAGCGGTTCATGGAAAAGGCCCAGGCCATTTCCGAGGCGAAGCTGGCGGCCAAGGTCGGCCAGCGCATCGAGGTCATCGTCGACGAGATCGACGCCGACGGCATCGCCACCTGCCGCACGAAGGCCGATGCCCCCGAAATCGACGGCAGTCTTTTCATCGACGAGGGCACCGGGGGGCTCGCGCCGGGCGATCTGGTAACGGTGGAGGTCGAAGAGGCGGGCGAATACGACCTCTGGGGTCGTCCGGCGGCCTGAGCCCCTCGCGCGCCTGTCTTCCGCGCCTGTCCCGGTGAAGGCACCGGATCTGCCTTCGGACATGCCCAGGCCCGAGGCGCTTTTGGCGGGACGCTGCGACCGATCGGCAGCGTGCCCCTCGGGCTATGACCGGGCCTCGATCCCCGCCCCGCAGGCGGACAGCGGCAGGGCCGTCTCGGCCCTCAGGCATTCCAGCGCAAAGATCGAGTTCACGCTGCGCAATCGCACCCCGGCCGTCAGCTCCTCATAGAACCGGTCGAACGCGGGCATGTCCGCCACGACGACCCGCAGCAGGAAATCGTAGGTCCCGGCAAGCCGGTACACATCGCGGACCGCCTCCAGTCTCTCGATGACGGCCAGAAAGCCCGCGCGCCAGTCGGGCGTATGTTCGACCGCCTCCACCAGGACGAAGACGGTCATCGACAGCCCAAGCGCGTCGGGATCGAGCAGCGCCACACGGGCGCGGATCACGCCAGCCTCCTCGTGTTTCTGGATGCGCTTCCAGCAGGGGGTCTGCGAGAGCCCGACCTGATCGGCGATACGGGCAACCGGCACGGTCGCATCGCGCTGGAGGATATCGAGGATCTTCAGGTCGATCCGGTCGAACGTCATCGCGCCTCCTTCCGGCCTGGGACGGCCATAGCTGACGAGTCGATGCGAGCATGCCAAATTTATACCTAATGTCCATTTGGTTTATCGTCTTTTATCGAAGAACGCCGCGATGCCTGTGACGTCCGGTCGGTCCGTCGCACGGTTGGTCATGCCTAGGGACGAACGATCCGCTGCCGGACCGGATCGGCGATCCGGGCGCTGACGGGGTTCTCTTGCAAGGCCGCCGTCGACGCCGGGGCATGGCGCCGGGGCATGGATTCCCGCCAACGGGGAGGATGCGTCCGGGTGGCTGCCGAGAAGCCCCGAAGCCTGCCGCCGCCCTGCGCGCAAACCCGTCCGCAAGGTCGGCCGAGTTTCGAAACGGCCATCGGCCGCTTGAGCCCTCGGAGACTCGTCAAGCCGCACATCCCTTCGCTCTGCCGAGCCCACCGCCCGCCCGGCCCGGACCATGAGATCGAATCGCCGCCCCCTGCCGCTCCGAGGCAAGGCGCCCGGTCCGGCGCGGGCCTCGCCTGTCCGCAGTCCTTCCCGGGAGAAGGATCTTCCAAAATCACGACAGAAAAGAGCGAGCTTCTTTCCTTGTTATTCACGATTATTCCTGTCGTTATTATGGGGTCAGGCGGCACCGGCGGCGCGACCGCGCGGTTTCACCCCCCGCGACAGGCGCTCTGCCCCGCTGGCCTGACACCAGAATTCAACGGGGACCAGCAGAGGACCGGACATGTTTCGACCCATAGAAATCGACACAAGCAGGTGTGCCCAGGGCGCTTTCCGCCGACGGTCCGGCGACGGCCCGACCGAACGCGATGCGGGTCCTGCGCAAGTCGCAAGCCTTCAGGCCGAGCCGCGCACCAGCCGTCTGACAGGCATCCTGCGGGCCGCCGCCATCGGTCTGGCCGTCGGCGGGCCGCTTCCGGCCGCCGCACAGGAGACTGTCGAGATCCTCAACGTGTCCTACGACCCGACGCGGGAATTCTACCGCGCCTACAACGAGCTTTTCAGCGCCTGGTGGATCGCGCAGGGCCACGCGCCGGTCACCCTCCGGCAGTCGCACGGGGGTGCGGGCGCGCAGGCCCGGGCCGTGATCGACGGGCTCGGGGCAACGGTGGTGACGCTGGCGCTGTCCGCGGATATCGACCGGATCGCCGAGCGCACGGGCCGCATCCCGGCCGACTGGCAATCGCGCCTGCCGCACAACTCCTCGCCCTATACCTCGACCATCGTGTTCCTCGTGCGCGAGGGCAATCCGCGCGGCATCAAGGACTGGGACGACCTCGTCGCCGACGGGGTGCAGGTCATCACCCCCAACCCCAAGACTTCGGGCGGCGCGCGCTGGAACTTCCTCGCGGCCTGGGCCTATGCCGAGCGCAACGGCCTCGATCCGCGCGACTTCGTCGGCGCGCTTTATCGCAACGTGCCGGTGCTGGATACCGGCGCGCGCGGATCGACCACGACCTTTACCCAGCGCGGCATCGGCGACGTGCTGCTGGCCTGGGAGAACGAGGCCTTCCTCGCCCTTGAAAGCCTCGGCGACGATGCCTTCGACATCGTGGTGCCGTCGGTCTCGATCCTCGCCGAGCCGCCGGTGACGCTCGTCGACGGAAATATCGCGTCGGACGCCCAGCGCGAGGTGGCGGAGGCCTATCTCGACCATCTCTACAGCCCCGAGGCACAGGCGCTGGCGCTGCACCACTACTACCGCGCCTGGGACCCGTCGCAAGCCGCGCCCGAAGATGTCGCGCGCTTCCCCGATCTCGATCTTGTCACCATCGCCGATTTTGGCGGCTGGCCCGTGGTGCAGCCGAAATATTTCGGCGAAGGCGGCATCTTCGACCAGATCTACGAGGACTGAGCCATGAAGGCGCCCCTTCTCCGCGCGCCCTCTCCCCTTCCGGGGTTTGGGCCGAGCTTCGGGATCGCGCTTGCGATGCTGTCCATCGTGGTCCTGCTTCCCATCGGCGCACTGCTGGGCCGGGGCCTCATGATCGGCCCGGCAGAGCTGTGGGGGATGGTGAACACGCGCCGGGTCTGGTCGGCCCTGGCGCTGTCGTTTCGCGCGGCGCTGATCGCGTCGCTTTTCAACCTCGTCTTCGGGCTGGTGCTGGCCTGGGTGCTGGTGCGTTACCGTTTCTGGGGCCGCCGCCTCATCGACGCCGCGGTGGATCTGCCCTTCGCGCTGCCGACTGCGGTCGCGGGCATCGCGCTGACCGCGCTTTATGCTCCGAACGGCCCCTTCGGACAGGCGCTGGCGCCGTTCGGCCTGCGGATCGCCTATACCGAGGCCGGCATCTGGCTGGCGCTTGTCTTCATCGGCCTGCCCTTCGTGGTGCGCACCGTCCAGCCGGTGATCGAGGAACTGGACCCCGATATCGAGGAGGCCAGCGCCACGCTGGGCGCCCGCCGGTTCCACACCCTGCGCCGGGTGATCCTGCCGACGCTGACGCCCGCGCTGCTGACCGGCTTCGCCCTCGCGCTGGCGCGGTCGGTGGGCGAATACGGCTCGGTCATCTTCATCGCGGGCAACATCCCCGGCCTGACCGAAATCGCGCCGCTGCTGATCGTGATCCGGCTCGAGGAATACAATTCCGACGCCGCCGCGGCCATCGGGATCGCCATGCTGCTGATCTCGTTCGCCATGCTGCTGGCCATCAACGCAATCCAGATCTGGAGCAGACGGAGGATCGGCCTTGTCTGACATCGTCCTTTCGCGACCCGTCCCGGTAACGACCGAACCGCAGCTTGCCCGGGCGCTTCTGGTGGGTCTCGCCGTCCTCTTCGCGGCGCTCTTTCTCTTCGCGCCGCTTGCGACGGTCTTCGCCGAAGCGCTGGCCGAGGGCTGGCAGGGCGCCATCGCCGCGCTTTCCTTGCCCGATGCCCGGGCGGCGATCCGCATGACCCTGAGCATCGCCGCCATAGCGGTGCCGCTCAACGCCGTCTTCGGCATCGCGGCTGCCTGGGCCATCGCCAAGTTCGACTTCCGCGGCAAGGCTTTCCTGATCACCCTGATCGATCTTCCGTTCTCGGTCTCTCCGGTCGTGGCGGGCCTGATGCTGGTGCTGCTTTTCGGGGCGAACTCGTCGTTCGGCGCCTGGCTGATGGCCCATGACATCCGCATCGTCTTCGCCTTCCCGGGGATCGTGCTGGCCACGCTTTTCGTGACCTTCCCCTTCGTCGCGCGCGAACTGATCCCGGCGATGATCGAACAGGGCCGCACCGAGGAGGAAGCCGCGCTGACGCTGGGCGCGTCGGGCTGGCGCACCTTCTTCACTGTGACGCTGCCCAACATCCGCTGGGCGCTGCTGTACGGCGTGCTGCTGTGCAATGCCCGCGCCATGGGCGAGTTCGGCGCGGTCGCCGTCGTGTCCGGCAAGATCCGGGGCGAAACGGCGACGATGCCGACCATGGTCGAGATGTTCTTCAACGAATACCTCTCTGTCGCGGCCTTCACGCTGGCCGCGGTGCTGGCGATGCTGGCGCTTCTGACCCTGCTGCTCAAATCCCTGCTCGAATGGCGCCATGCGGATCTGCTGGCAGCCACGCGGCGTCATTGAGAAAGGACGGCCCATGAATATCGAACTCGAGGAACTCGCGAAGGAATTCGGCACCGAACGGGCGCTGCATCCGGTGTCGCTGTTCATTCCCTCGGGCGCGCTCGTCGCGCTGCTGGGACCCTCCGGATCGGGCAAGACGACGCTTCTGCGCATCCTCGCGGGGCTTGAATTTCCCACCTCGGGGCGGGTGCGGTTCGACGGGGGCGACGCGACCGGGCTTTCGGTGCAGGATCGCCGTGCGGGCTTCGTCTTCCAGCACTACGCGCTTTTCCGGCACATGACCGTGTTCGAGAACGTGGCCTATGGCCTGCGCGCGCGGCGGCGGACAGAACGTCCCACCGAGGCCGAGATCGGCCGACGCGTGACCCGGCTTCTCGACCTGATCCAGTTGCCCGACATCGGCGCGCGCTATCCCAACCAACTTTCGGGCGGCCAGCGGCAACGCGTGGCACTGGCCCGCGCGCTGGCAATCGAGCCGCGGATGCTGCTGCTGGACGAGCCCTTCGGCGCGCTCGATGCCAAGGTGCGCAAGGAGTTGCGCCAGGGCCTGCGCGAAATCCATGACACGACCGGCCTGACCACCGTCTTCGTGACCCATGATCAGGAAGAGGCGATGGAACTGGCCGACCTTGTGGTCGTCATGTCGATGGGGCGGATCGAACAGGTGGGCAAACCGGCCGAGATCCGCGCGAAGCCCGCGACCGAGTTCGTGCGGACCTTCACCGCAGCATGACCGAGCCCGCGGCCCGGACAGGCCGCCCCCTTCCCGGCTGTTCCTGTCGTGTCCCCGGGTAGACGGGATCGGGTCCGGCCGGGCCTGCGACGGGCCTCCTGTCGCCGGGACCCGGGGCCCGGAGGCCGAAGGCGGGTCTTGCAGGACGGCCCGTGCCGCGGTTTCGGCGCGGCGCGAAGGGCGGTTTCCAAGGCCGGATCTTCCCGGTAAGAGCTTGCGTAGGGGCCGCAAGGCCACCGGGGCTGGCCAGAGGTGCGACCGGTGACCGGAGACGTCTCTCGCACCCGTCCTCTAGCGTTTAGAACCCGACCGTCCGACCGTGACCCCTGCCGCTCGCCTGCAAGCCGCCCTCGATCTTCTGTGTGACATCGACAGCGCCATGCGTCCCGCCGATGCCGTCGTCGCGGCCTGGCTGCGCCCCCGGCGCCATATCGGCGACAGGGACCGGGGGGCGATCCTCGATCTGATGCAGGCGCTGCTGCGTCATCAGGCGCGGCTTGGGTGGTGGCTGACCAAGCACGGGCGCAACGATACGCCCCGCGACCGGATGCTGGTCTGGCTCGCGCTCGCCGAGGGCAGGACGCCCGACCAGATCAGGCGTCTTTTCAATGGGGCGAAGGCCGCGCCCGCCGCGCTGACCGAGCCAGAGCACGCGCTTCTGACCAGATTGCGGGGCTGCACCCTTGTTCATCCGGCCATGCCCGACGAGGTGCGCCTTGAATGCCCGGCCTGGGCGGCAGCCCCCCTTCGGCGGCGCTTCGGGGCGACCTTCGAGGCCGAGATGGCGGCCCTTCTGACCCCGCCCCCGCTCGATCTGCGGGTCAATCCGCTAAGATCGTCGCGCGCGGCCGTGCTTGGCGGGCTGAAGGATCTTGGCCTTCACGCGGAGGCCTCAAGGCTTGCGCCCCACGGCATCCGGGTGCCGGAACGCCTGTCGCTTGCCCGCCTCGAAGGGCTCAGGACCGGCGAGATCGAGATCCAGGACGAGGGCTCGCAGCTGGTCGCCCTGCTGGTCGATGCCCGGCCCGGAGAGCGCGTGGCCGATTTCTGCGCCGGGGCCGGTGGCAAGACCCTGGCGATCGCGGCCCAGATGGCCAACAAGGGCCGCCTTGTCGCCTGCGATGTCAGCGAAGGCCGCCTGAAACGCTGTGCCGAGCGCCTCCGGCGCGCGGGCGTGCAGAATACCGAAACCCGTCTGCTGACCAGCGAAACCGACCGCTGGGTCAAGCGCCAGAAGGGCAGCTTCGATCGCGTCCTGGTCGACGCGCCCTGCAGCGGCACGGGCACCTGGCGGCGCAATCCCGATGCCCGCTGGCGCGCGCCGGAAGAACGCGGGCTGGACGGTCTGGTGGCGCTGCAGGGCCGGATCCTCGCGAGTGCCGCGCGGCTGGTGAAACCCGGCGGCCGGCTGGTCTATGCGACCTGCTCGATGCTGATCGAGGAGAACGAGGACCAGGTGGCCGCCTTCCTCTCGGCGTATCCCGGGTTTCGCGTCGTGCCGCCGCGCGAGGCCGCGCCCGGGCGGGCGCCCGGGCTGGCGACTGTGGCCGGGGGCGCGTACCTGTCGCTGACCCCCGCGCGCCACGATACCGACGGCTTCTTTGCCGCCGTCCTTCAGCGCGAGGATCCGGCGCCAGCCGCGGAGGGCGAGAACCGCCCGCCCCACGGCACCTGAGCGCGCGGCCTATTTCCGGGGCAGCGGCACGCCCTTGGTGGTGAAGGTCTGCCCCCTGAATCCGCCGCGCGCGGGACGTTTCTTGGCGGCAGTCTTTGCGGTTCCGGGCGGCTGAGACGCGGGCACAAGCTGATCGGGGCGCGGGCCGATGAGGTCCGCACGCCCCATGGATCTCAGAGCCTCGCGCAGAAGCGGCCAGTTTTCGGGGTCGTGATAGCGCAAAAAGGCCTTGTGCAGGCGGCGCTGCCGCCCGCCGCGCACGGTCTCGACCGGTTCGGAGGCGCCCCGGCGCACGGCTTTCAGCGTGTTGATGCCGGTGTGGTACATGGCCGAGGCCGTGGCCATGGGCGACGGCAGGAAGGTCTGCACCTGATCCGCGCGATAGCGGTTCTTCTTCAGCCAGAGCGCGAGGTTCAGCATGTCCTCGTCGGTGGTGCCGGGATGGGCGGCGATGAAATAGGGAATGAGGTAATATTTCTTGCCCGCTTCCCTTGCGGCGGCATCGAACATCTCCTTGAAGCGGTCATAGGTGCCGATGCCGGGCTTCATCATCAGTTCGAGCGGCCCGCGCTCGGTATGTTCGGGCGCAATCTTGAGATAGCCGCCCACATGGTGGGTGACGAGTTCCCTGATATAGTCAGGGCTCCGGACGGCCAGGTCGTAGCGCACGCCGGAGGCGACCATCACCTTCTTGACGCCCTCGACCTCGCGGACCTTGCGGTACAGCCGGATCAGGTCGTCATGCGAGGTATCGAGATTGGGGCAGATCTCCGGAAAGACGCAGGACGGCAGGCGGCAGGCGGCCTCGACCTTCGGGTCCTTGCAGGCCATCCGGTACATGTTGGCAGTCGGCCCGCCGATATCCGAGATCACGCCGGAAAAGCCCGGGGTCTTGTCGCGGATATGCTCGATTTCGCGCAGGATCGAGGCCTCGGACCGGCTCTGGATCTTGCGGCCTTCATGTTCGGTGATCGAGCAGAAGGTGCAGCCGCCGAAGCAGCCGCGCATCACCGTGACCGAGAACTTGATCATGTCCCAGGCGGGGATCTTGGCATCGCCATAGGACGGATGCGGCGCGCGTGCGTAAGGCAGGTCGTAGACCGCATCCATTTCGGTACTGGTCAGCGGGACAGGCGGCGGATTGAGCCAGAGGTCGCGGTCGCCATGGCGCTGGACAAGCGGGCGGGCATTGCCCGGATTGGCCTCGCGGTGCAGCACGCGCGACGCCCGCGCATAGGCCTCGCGGTCGCTTGCGACCTCCTCGAAGGATGGCAGCCGGATGACGGTGTCGCCGGACTTGCGGCTGGCGCCCTCATCGGCAGAGGCAAGATCGTCGGCCCGCAATTCCTGGCACTCGGCGGGCACCGGGCGGAACAGCGCGACGCCCCGGATCGTGTCAAGATCTCGGGCCGCCTCGCCGGCCGCCAGCCGGTGCGCGACCTCGACGACGGCGCGCTCGGCATTGCCGTAAAGCAGCAGGTCGGCCTTGGCATCGGCCAGGATCGACCGGCGCACCTTGTCGGACCAGTAATCGTAATGCGCGATGCGCCGCAACGAGGCCTCGATGCCGCCCAGCACCACCGGCACGTCCTTGTAGGCTTCGCGGCAGCGCTGCGTGTAGACTATGGTGCAGCGGTCCGGCCGCTTGCCGCCCTCGCCGCCCGCGGTATAGGCGTCGTCATGGCGCAGCCTGCGGTCCGAAGTATAGCGGTTGACCATCGAATCGAGATTGCCGCCGGTCACGCCGAAGAACAGCCGCGGGCGCCCCAGCGCCCTGAACGGCTCGGCCGATTGCCAGTCGGGCTGCGAGATGATGCCGACGCGGTATCCCTGGGCCTCGAGCAGGCGGCCGATGATCGCCATGCCAAAGCTCGGATGATCCACATAGGCGTCGCCGGTCACGACAATGACATCGCATTCGTCCCAGCCAAGCGCCGCCATCTCGGCCCTGCTCATGGGCAGGAACGGCGCGGCAGGCCGGCCGGAAGAGGGTCGGCGCGATGGCGAAAAAAGGGGAGGAACAGAGCTGCGCATGATCTTCGCCTATAGTCCGGGTGCCGTACAAATTCAAATCAACTCGCTTTGGCGGCCGGTCCGGTCATGCCTCGATGCTGGCACGCCCCGGAACCGCCCTGCCCGTCTCGCGACGCGTCCGCCTTGCCTGACCCGCCTTGCCTGACCCGCCTTGCCTGACCCGCCTTGCCTGAAGAGACGCGGCCAGCACCGCGGACCCCGGGCGGCGCGGGACCTGCAAATGCCTCACTTGCAGATCGGCAGCTCCTGCGGCGCGAGTTTCGGCAGGGACGCGCGCCAGTCATCGATGATCGGCCGGAGCGTCTCTTTCGGCCAGAACCGGGGCGCGCGGATGGTCCGCAGGCAGGTGTCATTCCAGTAAAGACCGGCGCGCGACAAGGATCTGCCGGCCGTCACTGCGGCCGCAACGGCGTCGATATCGCCCGAGTCCGGATAGATATAAAGCGTGGTCGGGTCGTCCTCGACCAGCGCGAGAATTTCCTCGGCCGCGGTCTCCGACCAGGTGGTGCAGCCATTGCTGCGGCCGCCGGTATAGTTGACCAGTCGTCCATAGGGGACAAAGCCCTCCGCGTCGGCATGGGGGCTTTCCGGGTTCTGGAACCGGCACTGCCATCTCACCAGAACGGCCGGATGTCCGCCAATGGCCCGTTCCCGGGCATTCGCCGTCTCGCCTTCGCCGTCATACAGCAGAAACGTGCGGTAGAAGGGGACGCGCCGGTTCGCCGCACCGACATAGCCCTTGAAGGAGGTCCGGGTTTCGGCGGTCACATAGGGGCCGCCCGCGGTCAGCTTGGACCCTTCGGCATTGCTGAAATGCCGTGCGCAGTCGCGGTCGTTCGAGAAATCCGCGCGCTGCAGCTTGCGCCCGTTGCCATGACCCGACGACACCGCGCGAAAGGACTTCTGGGCTTCGCAGATGACATAGAACCGGCGGCCCGGCGTGCCGTCGCGCGCGGTGCTTGGGCGCGTTGCGTCCATGGCCAGGTAGCAGGGATTGCGCACCGTGCCCTGCCGCAGTTTCTCCAGGTAGAGCGCGCGCGCCCTGTCCAGAACCACCGGGGCGATCTGGCCCTCGCCGGTGCCCAGATGCGCCTGCAGCCAGGCCGGAACCTCCGGGGTCTCGGCGCGCGAGGGGGACGGGCCGCCCTGCACGGCCACCACACCGGCCGCAAGGGCGACGCAGAGCGACCTGAACCGCAATGTGAACCTCTCCTTCTCGACCGTCGTCGTCGCGAGCATAGCACAGCTTCGTCCCCGGCGGGGATCGGGCTCCGCACCTGCAGATAAGCCGTCGCCCGCCCCCGGCCTTGCCCCCCGCAGAACCATCCGGTCCGATCGCGCGGCATGGGACCAATCCGATAAGATTGAATCGGTTCTTTTTTTCGCAGTTGGGACCGAGTTTACGACTGTCGTGCCATGGGAATGAAGGGGGAACGATGAATTGAGGAGCAATGCGCCAAATGGCGGTCTCCGTTCTGGCGCCGATCCGGTCGGCATTGACCAAACATCCAAGCCCCGAGGATGCCGCAAGCGTGGTCCACGGAACGCCGGTCGGCGCCCTGGTCACCGCATTCAACGCAATCGCCTTTGCCGCCAGTTCCTTTCAGGACGGCAACGCGGTCTTCCTGGCTTTCTGGCTGCCCGCGGTGCTGGCGCTGTGCCTGACCATGATCCGGAAGTCGCGCAAAGCCGCCAGGCGCAGGGTGTCGCGGGTTTCTCGACGGGCGGCCCGCATCCTGACCCGCGCATCCGCCTCGCTTGCCCTGCCCTGGGCCGCGCTGGTGGTCTATGTCTTCGCCGCCCACGGGCCGGGCGAGCCGATGATCGTCCTGCTGGTCTGCGTCGGCATGCTGTCGGGCGGGGCTTTCATGCTGCACCGGGCCTTCGTCGCGGCGCTGACCTATATGCTGACAATTCTCGTGCCAGTGATCTTTTCCGTCCATTTCGGCGGCTGGGCTCAGGCCTGGTCAGTGACCGCCTTCGCCACGGCATATGGCGGCTTCCTGGCCTATTTCGCCTTCACGGCAGGCGAAACCGCGCGTCAGCGCGACGACTCGGTCGCGGCCCTGTCGGATGCCGTGGCGCGCCTGAAAAGGGTGCATGACGAGAATTTCCTGCTGGCCAATGTCGACGACGTGACCGGGCTTCTCAACCGCAAGGCCTTCAACGACCGGCTGCGTCAGGCCGTCGACAGGCAGCAGGCGGGCGGATGCAGTTTCTCGCTGCTTCTGATGGATCTCGACCGCTTCAAGAACGTGAACGACCTTTTCGGGCATGGCGTGGGCGACGAGCTTCTGGCCGAGGTGTCGCGACGGCTGCGGGCCAACCTGTCCGAAGGGGATCTGATCGGCCGACTGGGGGGCGACGAATTCTGCGTCCTGCTGCCAGGCGCCACGGACGAGGCCGCGATCCAGTCAATTGCGGGACGTCTGCTCAGGGTTCTGAATGGTCCGGCCCGGCTCACCGGAGGCGTTGTCTATCCCGGGGCATCCTTCGGCGCAGCGATCTGTCCCGACGATGCCGCCGATCCGGTCGACCTGCTTCTTCGGGCCGACCTTGCCCTCAACCACGCGAAGGAAACCGGGCGCGGCCAGTGCGTCACCTTCAACGACCAGCTCCGTCAGCAGCTGATCGCCAGCGACGAGATCGAGGCGGGCCTGCGCATCGCGCTCAAGGAAGACCGGCTGAGCATTGCCTATCAGCCCAAGATCTCGCTGCACGACGGACGGGCCGTCGGTGCCGAGGCGCTGGTCCGCTGGAAGACCGCCGAGGGCGAGAACATTCCGCCCGACCGTTTTCTGTCCATCGCCGCCGAACGCGGCGTGCTGCCCGATCTTTCGCGCCATATCGCCGGGATGATCGCCGGGCATATCCTGACCTGGCGCCGGGCCGCGCTGAGACCGGGCAAGGTCGCCCTGAACATCCATCCCGACGACCTGAAATCGCCCGAATTCCTCATGGCCACCATCGCGATGTTCGAGGCGCAGGGGATCGACGGCAAGGACCTTCTGCTGGAGATCACCGAGGGCTGTTTCATCGGCCGCGGCACCGACATGGCGGCCATGGTGCTGGAGTCGCTGGCAGATCGGGGCTACGAGCTGTCGCTTGACGATTTCGGCACCGGGCACGCCTCGCTGTCGCATCTGAAGAAGATCCCGGTCAGCGAGGTCAAGATCGACCGCAGCTTCGTCGCGGGTCTTGGTGTTCGGCGCGACGACCGGGCCATCGTTGCGGCGATTGCCGAGATCGCCAAGGGCATGGGGATCCGCTCGGTCGCCGAAGGGGTCGAGGACGACACCCAGCGCGCGATCCTGACAGAGATGGGCATCGACCTCGGTCAGGGCCATCTGTGGTCGAGGCCCATCGCCGCCGAGCAATACGCAAGCTTTCTGGGCAAGGGCGGGGTTAAACGCCGCGCGTGAGCCTCTCTCGCCGCCGTGACGGTCGGGTGGGTCCGGCGCCGGAACGCCGCCCCCATGGGCGGGCCTCCATCCGGCCGGGGCGCCGCTGAATTTCCGGGTCTCGCCGGTTTTCAGCCGGGCGAAACAGGAAGTCACCTCCCTGCGCACGATCGGCACCAACACGCAAGGCGCCGCGTTGTTCACCGCCGCCATCGAGAAAACCGCCGCGTCCGAAAAGCCGATCACCGGACCAGGGCTGGCCGAGCCCCGATCACGACGAAGATGCAGAGGGTGACCTTGAAGATCCGCTCCTGCAGCCTGCCCCCGCCGAAAAGGCAGGCGGCCGCAAAGACGATGCCGGTGATCCAGCCCGGATCATCGCCGACAAGGCCAGAGATTTGCGCATGGGCCCGATTGGCCTGGACCATGTTGCCGCCGCCAAGCGCCCCGAGAATGCAAAAGACCGAGAACAGCTCCGCGAGACTGCGGCCGCCCTTCTTGCCGCGTTCGACAAAGCCCTTTTTCGTGGAGTACATCGGCCCGCCCGAGACGGTCCCGTCGGGGTATTCGTTGCGGTATTTGACCCCCAGCGTGCATTCTGTGAAACTTCGACGCCATTCCCGGAAGACCGGCAAGGAACATCCAGAACGCGGCCCCGGACCCGTCGATGCCGACGGCAACCGCCACGCCCGCGATATTGCCAGCCCGACAGCGCCGTGTCGAGCGCCTGGAAATGGCTGACCTCCCCGGCATCGTTCGGATCGGAATAATCGCCCCGGACCAGCGCAATGGCGTGAAAGAAGGCGCGCACCTGGATCAGCCGGAAATACCAGGTGAAGACCGAGGCGGCCACCACCAGCCAGAGCACGATCCATGGAAAGCCGACGAACGGGATCGGCGCGAAGATCAGCGCCACGAAGGGGCCGGTGACCGCGGCAAAGGCCTCGTTCACCCTGGCGTCGGCGGTTGCGGCCTTATGGGCAAAGGACATCGCCGGGATCGTCGTCGCGGCTGCGAGGGCGGGGATGATTGTCGATCTGGGCATCGCGGATCTCCTCAGCCGACGACGGTGACGGGGATGGTCGAATACATCGCGAGGTTCACGCCGGACGAGCCGAAAAGCCGCTGGCTTAACCCGCCTTTCGAGGCGCGGCCGATCGCGATCAGGTCGGCGCCGTTTTCCTCGGCCAGCCGGTGCAGCTTGTCCGCGACATCGCCGTGATGGACGAACCCCGAGGCCGTGACCCCGGCCTTTGCGAGCGCCGCCACGGCCGGATCGACGATGCGGTCCTGCGCCGCCACGACCTCTTCCAGCCGCCGCTTGTGCCGCTCCGCGTTTTCCGCTTCCGTCTGAAAGGAATGGGGCGACCATTCGATGACATAGACGACAAGCAGGACGGCGTCCTCCATCGCCGCGGCCAGTCGCTTTGCATGATCGAGCGCCCATCCGCCCGTCTCATGCCCATCTGATCCCACGAGAGCCTTCTTTGGGTCATCCCTCCGCTGTCGGTTTCTCCTGGTCGTTTTGGGTCGCGCATGTCCCGAAACGGCAGGCCGGATCATCACAAAAACGAAACTACTTGATAACGACCCCTGATGGCTCGCCCGCGACCTGCGGGAAAATGCGGTCAAACCGTGCAGGCGTCGGCCCTGTCGCCGCCAAGGCGGAGGGCGAAACACAGCGAGGGTTTCGTCGGGTGCAAGGCGCGGACTGACGGCAGGCGATGCCGCCGGGAACGGGACGCCCATTCGAACCGCGGCGCCGCCTGGCGCATCACAATTGACCTTAGGTCACCTTCGGCGCGTCATTCGGGTATTTCGCGGCCGCGTTTCTTTTCAGTGCGTTCAAGTATGCCTCGCCGTCCGAGGCCCTTCTGACCCAAATCCTCTTTCCCCGGGAGGCGCCGATGCCCGGCCCCGCAATGCATCGCATGATCGCCGACCGCCTGAAGGCCGCCATCCAAAGCGGGCGCGGGCTCGGCGAGGGTCCGGGACCGGACGAGTTCCAGAAACTGCAGGCCCTTCTGGCCGACCCGAAGAACCTGCCCTACCTGTTTTCGGCTGCCACCGGCCGGACCCGTTCTTCTTCAACACCAGGGACCTGAACCCGTCGGTCGGCAAGCTGGTCGAGATCTGTAACGACGTCGGCGACGTCATCGACGACTTCAAGGAGGCGCTGCTGTCGGTGGTGCCGCAGCGGGTTCCGGACGCGCTCAGGCCTTCGACGAGGCCGTGGACGAGGCGATCGAGGATTCCGCGCTGCTGAGCGAGCGGGAGCAGACCTTCAATGACATCAACAACGTGCTGGTCGGGTTGCAGGCGACGCTGGCCGAGGCGCTGAAGGCCTTCGTGTCCGACTTCAACCTCTTCGACCGGATCTCGCCCCCCTGTCGCGACGGCGCCGCAGAGGGCGGGCGGCGGTGGTTTGACGCGATGCATTACCGCAAGACCGGGCGCATGGCCGAAGGGCTGCTGACCTCGACCCGCGACATGTCCTCGCCGCATCACCTCTATGCGCTGGGCTACCTGCCCCATGTGGGCGCCGACACGGTCGGCCATGCCTATGTCAACCTCTGGTCCGGCGGCCCCTGCCGCAGCCAGTCCCAGCGCCACAAGACGGGCGAGAATTTCCAGGATGTCTTCAACCTGCTGAATGTCACCGGGCAGGACTGGAACCGCTCGAAGATCCACGCACTGTGCAATTTCAACTTCACCGGCACGATCTCGGACGAAGAGCCCGAGGGCGACCCGAAGCTGCCGCCCGATTTCGCGGCCTTTCTCGCCGGGGCGATGAACAAGGTCTATCAGGAGGATGGCAACCCCGACCCGGATTATGTCAGCCGGATCACCGCCTCGGGTGTCGATGATACCTATCGGCTCCGGTACCGGTTCATGAAGACCTTCACCGATACCGGTCCCCTGCCCGCGCCGGTTCCCTGTTCGCTGACCGCCGGGCTGCGCGAGGTCTGGGAAAAGACGACGGACAATCTCGACGAGGTCGGCGGTTTTCTCGAGGACGCCACCGATACCGCGTCGGATTTCGGGATCCTCTCGATCTTCATCCTGCTGGCCGCGTTGGTGATCGCGGCGGTGATGGCGGCGGCGGCACTGGCCGACGCCATCGCAGGGCCGTCGTGACGCTGGCCACCGCGACGATCCGCTATGCCGCCTGCCTGATCTACGAGCAGGTCTACAACGCCTTCATGATATTCCGCCTGTCGCTGGCGCTGAACGGTCTCGGCTTCCCGATGATCGAGGATCTGACCGCCCCGCGGCTGCGCCAGTTCGTGACGCCCTCGATGCCGGACCCGACCGGCACCAGTCGCGGCCAACGTCGCGGGGCGCGAGCCGCTGCTGCGTTTCTCGGCCGATTTCCTCAGCGACCCGCTTGCGGTGATCTTCAACCAGGAACGTCACCTGATCCATCCGCTGACCGATGGCGAGAAATCCGCCGTGCGGCCCGCACCCGGCAGCTGTTTCACGCAATTCGCCACGCATTACGCCTTTGAACGGATCCCGCTCGACGACGATCTGGTCATCCAGCTTGCCGCGATGCAGGAGGCCGGCGGCGATCCCGACGAGGCCGCGCTGCTGGCGCTGCTGGGCCAGCGCACGCTTGGCAACGGGCTCGACTTCAGCGGCCATCTGTACGCGCGCTGGTTCCGCGAGTTGCGGATCCCGGATTTCAACCTCGACAGCGACCGCGGCTACGGCTTCCTCTGCTGGCGCCAGAAGGGCGACAGCCCGAACGAGCCGACCCGGCTGATCACCAATCTCGACCAGGCCGACCTGCGAACGGTGAGCCTGACGACCCTGCCCTGACCCTTTTTCCGTGCGCGCGAGAGCGCCCCAGGGCGGAGCCCGACCCATGAGCGAGACCCTGAAGATTGCCCGCGACGACCTGGCCGAACTGCGGAAGCGGCGCGAGGCCTATGCCCCCGACACCGTCAGGAAGCTGCAGGACGAGTTTCGCCGCAAAAAGCGCATGCCACCCGGCGTGTTCCATGACAGCTCGTCTCTTGTCATCCGCTCGTTCGACCGCGCCACCGGTGTGCGGCCGTTCTCGGGGATCACCTTCTGGCATTCGCCCGACCTGACGCTGTCGCCGGTCACCAATCTCGGCACCGCGAAGGTCGAGCATTTCC
Source organism: Rhodovulum sp. BSW8 (assembly GCF_003314725.1). NCBI lineage: Bacteria > Pseudomonadati > Pseudomonadota > Alphaproteobacteria > Rhodobacterales > Paracoccaceae > Rhodovulum > Rhodovulum sp. BSW8. Next base: position 79,641 of record NZ_QNVX01000003.1, on the reverse strand, counting down.
TTGTCGATCCGACCATCTGCTTTTCCACCCAGTTCGCCGAGAACCTGACGCTTGGGGGGGGGTACCCCAGGCCTTCGTGCCGGCGCTGGGGGCTGCCGAAACCCGGTTCGTCTGGACCGTTCCGCCCAGCCAGTCAGGCCATAAATGCCTGTTCGCGCAGGTCTTCTCGTTCTCGCCGCTGGATCTGCCGGTCGACGATGTCGCGCTCGATCCCCGGCTCGACCGCCATGTCGCCCAGCTGAACCTCGACATCCTCGGGCAGGCGCAGGCGGTCAATTTCAACCTCGTGCACCGGGCCAATGCCCGGATCGACCTGGCGATCCGCGCCTTGCAACCGACCGAGTTGATGGCCCTGCGGCATCCGGCGCTGGCCGGGATCGCGCCCTTCCCGGACATTCCCAAACGCGGATGGGCCGAGCTGAGGCTTCGCAAGGGCGGGGGCGAGGTCAAGGCCGAACCCATGCCCGAGGGCCTGCGGCTGTCGATCACCGGGCGCGGCATATCGCTTGACGACCAGAAGCAACTGGGCGCAGCGATGCGCGCGGCGCTGAAGGCGATCGGCGCGGGCAAGACCCAGGCCTTGGCCCATCGCGATCTCTTCGCGCGGTTCCGCGAGATGACGCGCGAGGCCAGGCAAACCGGGCTCTCGCTGCGGACCCCGCGGCTGGGCATCCCGAAGGGCCAGGCCATCGGCGTCGAGGGGATCGGGATCGATCAGGTCGCGGGCGACGGACCGATGGGCGGGCTGACGCTGGTCGTGTCCGGCTGACCCATCCGGGCCCGCCTCAAGGCGGCCCGGGCCTTGCGGGTGCGCCCGATGCCAGCAGGTCCTGCCTGCGGAATACCAGTTCGGGCAGGATCGTCTCCCATTCGTCGCGGCGGATATAGGTCTGGAAGGCCTCGTCGTTGTCGGTTTTGCGCCAGCGTATGACCGCCCCGACCCTTCCCGAGACCAGACCGGTGCCCTCGGGCGGCGCCCAGGTCCTGGCCATGCAGCCCAGCACCCGGCCCTGCCCGTCGAGGATCCTCCATTTTCCGCCTTGCAGGTCCATCGTGACCGGGTCGCCGACCTTGGCCGCGGCGATGGCGCCAAGGGTCGCGTTCCCGTCGCGCAGACGCCCGGCATAGGACAGATCGACCGAGGCCAGGTCCGGCACCTGATACTGGTCGGGCTCGGGCAGATCGAGCCTGCGCGGCATCTCGACCTTGCGCAGCACCTCGCTTTCGGAATCCGCGATCACGAAGGCATGCGCCCCGCTGGTCACCACCGCGAGGCTTCGGCGCGCGCGGGTCATGGCGACGTAGAAAAGGCGGCGTGGCGCCTCGCCGTCCTCGCCGCGCGACAGCGCCTTCCAGCCGCCGTTCAGGATCACCACATGGTCGAATTCCAGCCCCTTGGACCGATGCGCGGTCAGCAGCAAAAGGCCTTGTTGCGCCTCGCGGATATCCCGCGCCCATTCGGCCAGCCATTCGATGGCGTCGGGAACCGGGATGGTCTTGCCGCCCAGCTCGCGCGCGAGGCCGCCGATGCCTTCGGCCAGCAGATCGACCCAACGGTTCGGCGCCTCGGCGTTCAGCAGATCGAGGATGTCCTGGATCGACAGCATCGCCGTCGGGCGGGCGCGCAACCCCGCCACGAGGCGCTGCATCTCGCGCAAGCGCCAGACGCTTGGCAGTTTTTCGTTGGCCATCTCGACCGGCACCCCAAGCCTTTCGGCATAGGCGCGCACCGGGCCAAGCCGCCGCCAGTCCCGCGAGACGATGGCGCAGCGGCCCCAGCTGAAATCGGGGTCGAGCCGCGAGATCCGGACCAGTTCGTCGACCGCCGCCACCGCCTGGGCCCGGTCGTCCTCGGCCACGTCGAGGAACTGCACCCGCCCCCGACCCACCGGGTCGTGGCCCACCATTGCGCCGCCGCCGGGGTCGAGACGGCGGGCGGTGTCCACGGTGATCTCGTGCCCGGCCTTCATCCGGCCCCGCGCGGGTTCGATCACCTGATTGGCCGCGTCGATGATGTAACGGGTCGAGCGGTAATTCTCGGTCAGGAACTTCGGCTTCGCGCGGTAGTCTTCCTCGAACTGGCGGATGTAGGAAATCGAGGCCCCGGCAAAGGCATAGATGTTCTGGTCGTCATCGCCCACGGCAAAAAGGCTCAGGCGCTGGTCGGGGTCCTCGAGCGAGCGACCGGCGACGGCGGCGATCAGCGCATATTCCTCTGGGCCGATATCCTGGTATTCGTCAACGAGGATCCAGCGGTAGCCCTGGATCAGCGCCTCGCGCTGCGCCTCGGCCTCGGACCGGCTGAGGCCCTCGCCGGTGATCTGGCGCACCGCCTCCAGCAGGATCCCGTCGAAATCGCGCGTCTCGGCCGCGCTGTCGGCGAAACTGGCCCCGACCAGCCGCATCGCCAGCGCATGACAGGTCGACACGGTGACCCGCGCCGCATCCTCGCCGACCAGACCGCGCAGACGGGTGCGGATCTCGGCCGCGGCATGGCGGTTATAGGTCAGCACAAGGATCCCGCGCGGATCCTCGCGCTTGACGCGCAGCAGATAGGCGATGCGATGCACCAGAACCCGCGTCTTGCCCGAGCCGGGCCCGGCCAGCACCAGCACATTGGTCTCTTCGCGGTCGTCGGCCACGATCTCTTGCTGGACCGGATTGCCCAGATCCTCGACGATCTGCTTCCAGGCCTTGCCGGTGGTCTGACGGCGGATCTCGATGCCGCGGCCGGGCATCCAGCGTTGCAGAAAGCGGTCCTGGTCCAGCGCGAAATAGTCTTCCGACAGGCGCACCGCCTCGTCGATGCGGTCCAGCCCCCTGTCGGCATAGGCCGCCATCACATGGGTCTGAAGCGTCTGTTCGCGGTAATGTTCCTCCAGCGGCAGGAAGTCCTTCCTGGTGAAGCCCGCCCGCCCGGGCTTGAGCTCGATGGTCATGGCCGACCGGAACACCGTCAGACCCTTGCCCAGCACCACCGCCTGCTGTTCGTGCAGCCACAACAGCGCGCGTTCCATGAGCTTGGTCATGTCCTTCACGCCCGTGTCCCGGATCAGCGCGTCGCCGGTCAGCGCCCCCAGCAGCGCGCCCGCGGTCGTCTCGACCTGAATATCCTTGCCTTTCGTGCCGGGCGGCACCTTGGCGATCAGCAGATCCAGAAGCTTTTCGGCCGCCATCCAGCGCACCGAAGCCGTCTGTTCCACGGCCCGCCACGTTCGCTGAAGCACCACCTCCAGCGTCTTGGCGGACAGCTTGCGCAGCCGGATATTGCCGAAGCCCCCGTCGCTGTCGCGCCCGTCCCGTTCGATGCTGCGCAAGAGCCTTTCCAGAACATGGGGGCTTGCCTCCTCATGGCCTTCGCCGCGCAGACACTGGCTGGCCGCCGCCAGATCGAGCGGCGCGCCATCGCCCACTCCGGTGTCGGGCGCAAGCTCGCGCATCCGGGCGACCAGCGCCTCTTCCAGCCGCATCGCGCGCCTCATGCGCTGGCGCGACTGGTTCTCGACGCCGACATGCACCGAAACGGTGATGGCGATGTCGTTGCGCGCAATCCCCAGCGTTTCGAGATCCGCCATCGCCTTGCTCAGCGCCCGGTGCGTCAGCCCGCTGATCCCGGTCAGCTCGTCGGTGGTAATCCCCCGGTCGGGCGGCGTCGCCATCACATGGCGCACGATGCTCAGAAGCTGGTCGCGCCGCGTCGTGCTGATGTCGTCCCGGGTCAGGCGGGTTTCGGCCTCGGCCAGGGTGCGCACCAGGAGCGACGAGGGAAACACCTGCACCCGGTTTTCCTCGCGCGAGACCAGAGCCGCCTCTTCCAGCCACGAGACGGCCGTCTTGATGCGGGTGTCATCGGTCGCGCTGTCGCGCACGAAGTCGCGCTCCTTTTCCTCGCGCATGATTTCGCCCGGGGTCGCGACCACCCTGCCGCTGTTGCGGGTATGTTCGTCGATCCGGCGCAGGGCCCTGAGAATGGCGCCGATTTCCCGCTGCGTGAGGCGCGAGCGCGCGGTCAGCGTGAACTGCCGTTCGACATCGTCCGACAGGTACAGCAACACACAATCGGCCGGATCGCGGTCGCGCCCCGCCCGCCCGGCCTCCTGCAGGTAGTTCTCCAGCGATCCGGGAATGTCGGCATGGACCACCAGGCGAATGTCGGGCTTGTCGATGCCCATGCCGAAAGCGTTGGTCGCCGCGATCACCCGCAACGCGCCCCGGCGAAACCGGTCCTGCACCGCCAGCTTGTCGTCGGCGGTCAGACCGGCGTGAAAATGCGCGGCGGCAAGCCCCTGATCCTTGAGAAACTGCGCCACGCGTTCGGTTTCGTTTCGGGTGGCGCAATAGACCACCGCGCCCGACGTGTCGCCCTTGGGCAATCGGTCGGACAGGACCGTCAGGATGTCACTCAGCTTGCTTTCCTTGCCGGTCGGCAGCACCGAGAAGGTCAGGTTGGTCCGCGTGGCCCCGCCATCGAACAGCCGCAGCTCGACGCCCAGCCGGTCGCGGAAATGGTCGGTGATGTCGCGCACCACCTCGGGTTTCGCGGTGGCCGTCAGGCACAGCACCGGCGCGGGTGCGGCATCGCTCGAAAACTCGCGGACGAAGCGCCCGACATAGCGGTAGTCCGGCCGGAAATCGTGCCCCCATTTCGAAACGCAATGCGCCTCGTCCAGCACCCAGAGCCCGACCTCGCGCTGCGCCAGCACCGACCGGACCGAGACGCTGCGCAGTTGCTCGGGCGAAATCAGAAGGATCGCCGCCTGCCCCAGCCGCACCCGGTCCAGCGCGTCCTGCCGTTCGGGCATCGACAGCATCCCGTTGACGGTCACCGCGGACGAGATCCCGGCCCGTTCCATCCCCTGCACCTGGTCGGCCATCAGCGCCACCAGAGGCGAGATCACCACCGTCAGCGCGCCGGTCTTCTCGTAAAGGCTGAGCGCCGGAACCTGATAGCAGACCGATTTCCCCGTGCCGGTGGGCAGGATGCCAAGGACATTCGCATGCCGCATCACCTCGGCCACGATGACCTGTTGCAGGGGTATGCCGTCGCGGTCCACCGGCTGGGGCCGAAAGCCGTCAAAGCCGAACCACGACCTCAGCGCCGCGACCGGGTCGTTCTTCGTGGCGCACCAGGCGCAGGCATCGTCGCCGCAGCTTGTGTCGCGCAGGTCGCGCACGATGAGTCCCGCCTGCGGAAAGCTGGCCCGCACCCAGGGCGGCATCACCGACTCTCCGCCCGCGACCGAAATCCAGGCCAGCGCATAGGCCATCGGCCAGCCCGCGTTCGGGTCGGAAAGCGAGTCCAGCACCGGCCCGACCCGCGCGCCGCAGACCTGTCCGGCCAACAGGGTCTCGATGGCGGCGAAGGCAGCGGCGCGATCCGGCCGGGGCGCCTTGCGGACATCGCTGAAGACGGCGTCAAACCCCTCGGACCGGTCCATGAGCGTGGCGAGGTAATGATAGGCAATCAGGCTTTCGGGCGATGTCGTCCCGATCCCGGTCAGCGCCTCGATCTGGTTTTGCAGCACCTCGAAGACCAGCCGCGCATCCAGTTCGGGATCGTTCACATGCCCCGCCTGCAGGCGCCCGTCGCGGTAATGCTTGACAAGATGGTGGTAGGGATTGCGCGGAAAGGCCAGCGGATTGAGCCAGAGCGTATCGATCGGCGCGGCCAGTTTCGCGGCCAGCCTCGGCCGGACCGCCAGCAGGTGTTCGATATCGTGGCGCAGGATGTTATGGCCGATGACATGCGCGGATTTGCCCAGCGCCTTTTCAAGCTGGTCGAGCCCCCGGGCGACCGGCCCTTTGGGCGCCACGACCGCGGGTCCGCCGCCAAACCGGACCGCGGCCAGATCGAAGATCCGGGCCGTCTTGGGATCGACTTCCAGATCGACCGACAGACACCGCTCCAGCAGGGGCGTCTTGTCCTCGGTTCGCGATCTTTTGAAACTCAGAAACGCCATCGGGCCCGAAAAATAACACGCTATGAAATAAAGTTAGACGGCGCCCCTTTGCACCGCAATAGGACAGGTCAGCCCGGAGCGAGGCATTGCTGCGGCCGAACCGTCACTGCGACGCCGGTCCGGGACACGCGAAATCCGTCCCGAAAAGGCGCTGCGGCCTAGCGGCCGAGCGCCCGGTCCAGAAGGTCTGGCGGCACCACCCCGGCGATCCAGTCCCGGGCCGCGTCCACCGCGCCGACATAGGCCGCGACCTGCGGTTCCAGGGCGGGGTCGAGCCCGGCCAGCACGGGCGCGTAGACATAGGCCGCGAGTGCCCCGGCCGCCACCAGAACCGCCAGCAGGAAGCCGCCCAGAAAGGCGCGGCGGCGGCTCCCCTCGGGTTCGGGTGCGGGCGGGATGCTGTGCGCGCCCCGGTCGGAACTGGCCGACAGGGTCGAGGTGATTTCCTCGACATCCGGCAGCAGATCGCGTCGGGCGGGGGGGCTGCGGGTCGGTTCGGGCGGGGCCGTGGCGCGCGCCGGGTCCGGCTCGGGATCGGGGCGGCGGGGGCGCGGCGGGCTCGCGAGCCCCAGATCGGCCTGTTCGGAAAAGGTCTCGACGGTGGCCTCTTCCTCGCGGGCGCGCTGCTCGCGCTCGGCCTCCTCGCGCAGGATGCTCAGCACATCGTCGTCAAGGCTGCGGCGTTGCGGCTCGGGTGCTGTCCCTGCCGCCATCTCGGGGTCGGCCGTCCCGGAGCGGGGCGCGTCGGCCTCCGACTCGCCCTCGGGCTTCGACGCGGACGGCGCAGAGGCCCGCCCGGCCGCGCGCGGCATGGCGAAGGCCGCCAGCGGGTCGCGGGCCGCCAGCGCGGGCGAGTCCTGGAACCAGATATGATTGCAGTTCGAGCACTGGACGTCGCGGCCCTCTTCGGGGATCACCGCCTCGTCGACCTCGTATTGGGCGCCGCATTTCGGGCACGTCAATCGCATTCCGCTTAACCCCCCCGGGGCGCATCGGCCCGCCGGACCTGCCTGCCGTTTCCGCGCCATGTTGTATCACCGCCTGCGGAAATTCAAAGCCTTTGCGTCCCGCCACGATTGCAACCCGCGCAACCCTGCGCAATACCTTGGGCAAACGGACCCGGACACCGGCCGACGGAGCGGACCTTGATCGAGCTCGAAAACGTCTCGCACAGCTATGGCGGAAGCGAGCTTTTATGCGACATGTCGCTGAATCTGGCGCCAGCCTCGTTCCATTTCCTGACCGGCCCCTCGGGCGCCGGAAAGACGACTTTTCTCAAGATCTGCTATGCCGAGCTGCATCCGAGCCACGGCGCGGTACGGCTTTTCGGCGCCGATCTGGCCGGGCTCGACCGCGACGGAGTGGCGCGGATGCGACGCCGGATCGGCGTGGTGCATCAGGATTGCGGGTTTCTCGACCATCTGCCGCTGCGCGAGAACATCACCCTGCCGCTGCTGGCCGCGGGACGTGATGTCGCCGCCGAGGACCGCAACATGGCCGAGCTGCTGAACTGGGTCGGGCTGACCCAGAGGGCCGATGCGCTGCCGCCCCAGCTGTCGGGCGGCGAGCGTCAGCGCGCGGCGCTGGCCCGGGCGGTGATCCTGTCGCCCGACGTGATCCTGGCCGACGAACCCACCGGCAATGTCGACTGGGAGATGTCCTTGCGTATCCTGCAACTGCTGATCGAGCTGAACCGGATGGGCAAGGCGATCGTGATTGCCACCCATGACATGAACCTGATCCGGGCGGCCAAGACCCAGGTCGCGGCCCGCGTGCTGCGGATCCAGGACCGGCGGCTGTATCTGGCGGGGGCGGATCTGTGAAGGCGCTCCTGACCCCTCTGGGCCGGATCGCCGCGCTGCTGGCCTCGGACCCCGAAGCCAGCCGGGTCGTGCCGCCGACCGGCTTTGCCGCGCGGCTGACGCTGTTCACCGCCGCGACCATGGCGTTTCTGGCGGTCTTCGCGCTGGCGCTGGCGCTCGCTTCCGGGCGACTTGCCGACCGATGGGCCGATGCGCTGGCGCGCACCGCCACGGTGCGGATCTCGGCCCCGCCCGGGCAGATGGGCACCCAGACCGAGGCGGTGCTGCGGATCCTGCGCACGACACCCGGCATCGCCTCGGCCCGGGCGATGAGCGACATCGAACAGCGCCGCCTGCTCGAGCCCTGGTTCAGCCCCGACCTGCCGGTCGAGACCCTGCCCCTGCCCCGGCTGATCGAAGTGACCGAGACCCGCGCGGGCACCGATGCCGAGGCGCTGCGGCTGCGCCTTGCGGTCGAGGCCCCGGGCGCGGTCTTCGACGACCATACCCGCTGGCGCCAGCCTCTGGTGCGCGCGGCAGGGCGGCTGCGGCTTCTGGGCTGGACGGCGGTTCTGTTGATCGGGGCCAGCATGGCGGCGATGATCGCGCTGGCCTCGAATGCGGCGCTCGCCGCCAATGCCCAGGTGATAGGCGTGCTGCGGCTGGTGGGGGCGCGCGATATTTTCATTGCGCGCGCCTTCGTGCGGCGCTTTACACGGCGGACGCTGGAAGGCGCGGCGATCGGCACCCTGGCGGGCATGGGCGTGGTCGCGCTTTTGCCGGGCGACGGGCCCGACGGGTTCCTGACCGGGCTCGGCTTTTCCGGCGCGCAATGGATCGTGCCGCTGCTTTTGCCGGTGCTGGCCGGGGCCATCGGCTTTGCCGCCACCCGCTGGACCGCGATGCGGATGCTGAGAAGGATCACCTGACCGATGCGCTCTCCCCTGCAATACCTGCGCTCGCTGGTCTTCGTCGGCCAGATGTACCTGGCGATGCCGGTCATCGGCCTGTTGTACCTGCCCCTTGCGCTGGCCTCGCCGCGCGGCGCCACGCTGGCGGCGCGGCATTATTGCCACTGGGTGCGCTGGACCGCGCACTGGATGATCGGGCTGAGATCCGAGGTGCGCGGCACGCCGCCCGAGGGCGAGGTGCTGATCGCCGCCAAGCACCAGTCGTTCTTCGACATCATCCTGCTGGCGGGCTCGCTGCCCCGGCCGCGGTTCATCATGAAGAAGTCGCTGACCTGGGCGCCGGTGCTGGGCTGGTATGCGCTGAGGATCGGCTGCGTGCCGGTCGACCGCGGCAAGCGCGGGCAGGCGATCCTGGCCATGAGCCAGCAGGTGGCCGAGGGGCGGCAGGCGCCGGGACAGCTGATCATCTATCCGCAGGGCACCCGGGTCGCGCCGGGCGTGTCGCGGCCCTACAAGATCGGCGCGGGCGTGCTGTACCAGCAGTTCGGCCAGCCCTGCGTTCCCGCCGCCACCAATGTGGGTGTGTTCTGGCCGCGCACCGGGATCTATCGCAAGCCCGGGCTGGCGGTGCTGGAATACCTTCCGCCCATCGCGGCGCAAAAGCCCCTTGCCCTGTTCATGGCCGATCTGGAAGAGACCGTCGAGACCGCCTCGAACCGGCTGATGGCCGAGGCGGGCTTCGTGGCAGAGGCCTGAGGCCGCCGGGCGCGGTCAGCCGCGCCCGTCACCGTCCTCGTTCCCCACAAGCGTCAATCGCAGCCGCCGCTCCGGGCGGGGGCCGGTCGCCGCCGCCACGCGGCGCGGCCGGACCGGCGGCACGGCAAGATCGACCGCAACGCCCTCGACCAGATCGCCATCAGGACAAGTGGCCGAAGGCTGAGGGCCGGGCTGTCCGGCCGTCCCGTCGGCATGGGCCTTGCGCGGCCGACGAAACACCAGCACATGGCGCGCCCGGCGCCATGCGAACGGCCAGAGCCCGACCCGGCAGGACAGCCGCTCGGCCCCGGCGAAGTCTCGGCCAGACTGACCCATCTCGTTCATGATCTCGCCCAGCGCCAGCGAAAAACCTGCCTCTGCCCCGGCAGCAGAATTACGGCGCAGGCGCGCCGGGGCGGGGCGGGGCGGGAAGAACGGTGAACTCGTAACACTGCATGAAAGGCCCTGCCCTGGAATTACGGACAGGAAGCCATGGACCCGCAACAAGCGCGGCGGCGCCCGATCCGGGGCAAAACCGTGTCCACAATATGGCAACAGGCCCGACCGGCAGCCGACGCGCCCTCCAGTGCTCAGGGAGATACCTTACGCAGCCAGCCCTTTTGAGCCCATGTCGAGGAACTTCCGGCGCCGCTCGGCGATCAGCGCGGCGCGGTCCTTGCCCGCCAGTTCGCCCAACATCCCCGCGAGGTTGCGGCCGACGCGCTCGATGGTCTCCTCGCGGCCGCGCTGGGCGCCGCCGATGGGTTCGGCGATGATCCGGTCGATCACCCCGAGCTTGAGCAGATCCTGCGCGGTCAGCCGCAGCGCCTCGGCCGCCTCGCGCATCTTCTCGGCATCCTTCCACAGGATCGAGGCGCAGCCCTCGGGCGAGATCACCGAATAGACCGAATGTTCCAGCATCGCGACCTTGTTCGCCGTCGCGAAGGCCACCGCGCCGCCGGACCCGCCCTCGCCGATCACGATCGAGATCAGCGGCACACCGATCTGCAGGCATTTCTCGGTCGAGCGTGCGATGGCTTCGGACTGGCCGCGCTCTTCGGCGCCCTTGCCGGGATAGGCGCCGGGCGTGTCGACCAGGGTGACGACCGGCAGGCCGAACCGGTCGGCCATGTCCATCAGCCGCACCGCCTTGCGATAGCCCTCGGGGCGGGCCATGCCGAAATTGCGTTCGAGCCGGGTCTTGGTGTCGAAGCCCTTCTCATGGCCGATCACCACCAGCGGCTGGTCGTTGAAGCGCGCCAGCCCGCCCATCACGGCCGTGTCCTCGGCGAAGTTCCGGTCGCCCGCGAGCGGCGTGTATTCCTGGAACAGCGCCTCGATATAGTCCTTGCAATGCGGGCGGTCGGGATGGCGCGCGACCTGGCATTTCCGCCAGGGGGTGAGGTTCTTGTAGAGTTCCCTCAACAGGTCCGCGGCCTTGCGGTCGAGCGCCGACGCCTCCTGCACCACGTCCATCTCGGCATTGGCGCGGGCCAGCGCCCGAAGCTCTTCGGCCTTGCCTTCGATCTCTGCCAGGGGCTTTTCGAATTCGAGATAGTTCATCGACGCGGCTCCTTGATGCTGGCGGGGTATATGACGCCCGGCGCGGCGATTTGCAACGCCGCCGCGCGTCGACGATGCCGCGCCCGGCCTGCCACGGAACCACGGGCGGTTGACGGCTGCGGATCCCGGGGTATCGTCGGCCGACCTGCCGCCGTCGGGACGAAGATGTATCCGGTCGAGATCCGCAAGATGCCGCCGCTGACGCTGTTCGGCCTCCCGCACCGGGGGCCCTATCCCGGGATCGGCGCCACCTTCCTCAAGCTCGGCCACCTGCTCGACGCAAGCGGGCTGAGCGGGCAGGTCGTGCTGCGCGCCGGGGTCTATCACGACGACCCGGCACGGGTCGCGCCGGACAGGCTGCGCAGCCATGCCTGCTGCGGCTTCGGGGCCGAGATATGGGTGCCGCTCGCCTTCGACCGGATCGTCATCGAGGGCGGCCGGTCGGCGGTCATGACCTGTTCCGGTCCCTATTCCCGCCTCGCGGCGGCCTGGGCCTGGCTTTATGCCGAAGGTCTTCCCTCGGGCGAAAGCCCGGCTGCGGCCCCGCCTTACGAAATCTACCGAAGCCTGTACCCGGCCGTGCCGGTCGAGAGGCAGCTGACCGAAGTCGTGGTGCCGCTGACCTCATGACGCCGGCGCGCGCCCGCAAGGGAGGGCGCGCGGCCGGGCGACTCAGCCGATCTGAAAGCCCGGGGTCGAGGCCGAGATCGCCTCTTCCTCGTCGTTCATTTCTTCGCCCACCGCCTCGAACAGCGGGGTCGAAAGATACCGCTCGCCGGTATCGGGCAGCATCGCAAGGATGACCGAGCCCGGCTCGGCGGTTTCGGCCACCTGCAGCGCCACCGCGAAGGTCGCGCCGCCCGACACCCCGGTCAGGATGCCCTCTTTCGCCGCCAGCGCCCGCGCCTGTTTCAGCGCCTCGGGGCCCTCGACCGGAATGAGCTCGTCATAAAAGCCGTTGTCGAGCGCCTCCTGCAGCACCAGCGGAATGAAATCGGGCGTCCAGCCCTGGATCGGGTGCGGATGGAAGGCCGGGTGGCTTTCATCCGCCTCGCCCTCGGCATTGCGCTTTTGCGCCCGGCCCGACGCGATCAGCGCGGCATCGGCCGGTTCGCTGAGGATGATCCTGGTGCCGGGGCGTTCCTTGCGCAGGACCCGCGCGATGCCCGTGACGGTGCCGCCGGTGCCATAGCCCGACACGACATAGTCGAGCCGCTCGCCCTCGAAATCGGCCAGGATCTCGCGGGCCGTGGTGGCCTCGTGGATATCGGCATTGGCGCCTGTCTCGAACTGATGGGCCAGGAACCAGCCGTTTTTCTCGGCCAGTTCCTGGGCCTTGCGATACATCCCCATCGCCTTGTCGGCCTTGGGCGTCAGCACGACCTTGGCGCCCAGCATCCGCATCAGGCGGCGGCGCTCGACCGAAAAGCTCTCGGCCATGGTGATGACCAGCGGATAGCCCTTCTGCGCACAAACCAGCGCCAGCCCGATCCCGGTATTGCCCGAGGTCGCCTCGACCACCGTCTGCCCCGGCTTCAGCGCGCCCGACCGCTCGGCCGCCTCGATGATGTTCAGCGCCAGCCGATCCTTGACCGAGGCGCCGGGGTTGAAGAATTCGGCCTTCACGTACAGCGTGACATGGTTCGGGCCGAGATTGTTGATCCGGATCACGGGCGTGTCGCCGATCGTGTCAAGCACGCTGTCGTAGCGCCGCCCCCGTCCACTGGTTTTGCGGATTTCGTCCTCTGCCATGACCTTACCCCTTCCTTCGGTGCCCGGCCGCTCCTTGCGGGCGGCCGCCCTGAACATGCCCCGAACCATAGCACGCCCGCCGGAAAGGGCACGGGGGGCGCGGCCGGGGCGCGGCGGATAGGGAGGATGGCGGCGCGTTTCGCGATGGATCGGAACAAACGGGATCAAAGGCTCTCCGTCACGGAAATTTCGCCCCGAAAGGCGACCCAAGACGGAAAGATTTCCTGCGCGCGCCGCCTCAGTGCAAGAAGACCGGCACCAGCGATCCCAGCAGCAGAACGGCCATGGTCCGGTTGAAAAGCCGCAGCCGCTCGGGCCGCGTCAGCACGCGGCGGATCCGGGTGCCAAGCACGGTCCAGAGACCGGTCGCGGGCAGGCTCACCGCCGCGAAGGCCGCCGCCACCAAGAGGACCCCCGCAATCTCCTGCCCCGGCGCATACAGCGTCAACGCGGCCAGCGACATGGTCCAGCCCTTGGGATTGACCCACTGGAAAGCCGCGGCCTGCCAGAACGTCATCGGGCGGCCCGGGGCCGCGTCGGGCGCGGGCGGCGCGGCCCGGGCGATCTTCCAGGCCAGCCAGACCAGATAGGCCGTGCCGACCCAGGTCAGCGCGACCCGCAGCCCGGGCCAGGCCTCGAAGGCCCGCATCGCCCCAAGGCCGACCAGCACGATCATCGCGACAAAGCCAAGCGCCACCCCAAGAATATGCGGCAGGCTCCGCCTGAGCCCGAAATTGGCCGCCGAGGCCATCAGCATCAGGTTGTTCGGCCCCGGCGTGATCGAGGCGACAAGGGCGAAGGCGCCAAGCGCCAGCAGAAGGTCGAAATCGTCCATGGTCTGAACTATTGCATGTCCCGCCCCGATTGTCCGCGCTTTCCCCGCCCCTTGGGGGTCCGGGGGCGGAGCCCCCGGCGGGTCGGGGCGCGTCAGCGCCTCGAAACCGGGCTGTCAGGCACGGAGAGCACCCCGGCCACCTTTTCGGGCCTCATGCCCGGGGGTCCGGGGGCAGAGCCCCCGGCGGGTCGGATCGCGTCAGCGATCCGAAACCGGACACCCTGGTTCGCGGCTTCAGCCGGCCGCGATCATCTCGGCCTGGCGCACGATCACCTCGGCCTGCTTGATCGAGGCGATGTCCACCAGCCGCCCCTTGTAGACCGTGGCGCCCGCCCCTTCGGCCTTGGCCTTCTCCATCGCGGCCAGGATCTCGCGGGCCTCGCTCACCGCTGCCTCGGAGGGCGTGAAGACCTCGTTGGCCAGTGCCACCTGTTTGGGATGGATCGCCCATTTGCCCACCATCCCCAGCGTCGCCGACCGCAGCGCCTGGGCGCGGAACCCCTCCTCGTCCGAAAAGTCGCCGAACGGCCCGTCCACGGGCAGCACGCCATGGGTCCGGCAGGCGGCCACGATCACGGTCTGCGCCCAGTGCCACGGGTCCGACCAGTATTTCGCGCCCTCCCGGATCATGTAGTAATTCTCCTGGGTGCCGCCGATGCCCGTGGTCTGCATCCCCATCGAGGCCGCGAAGTCGGCCGCGCCAAGGCTCATCGCCTGCAGCCGCGGGCTGGCCGCCGCGATCTCCTCGACATGAGCGATGCCCGCGGCCGATTCGATGATCACCTCGAAGCCCAGCCGCTTGCCGCGCCCCGTCGCCCGCTCGACCGCCGTCACCAGCGCATCGACCGCGTAAAGATCGGCGCCGCAGCCCACTTTCGGGATCATGATCAGGTCAAGCCGGTCGGACGCCTTTTCCAGCAACTCGACCACATCGCGGTACCAGTAGGGCGTGTCCAGCCCGTTGATCCGCACGCTCAGCGTCTTCGTCCCCCAGTCGAGATCGCCGATGGCCTGGATCACGTTCGCCCGCGCGGCGGCCTTGTCGTCGGGTGCCACCGAATCCTCGAGATCGAGGTTGATCACGTCCGCCGCACTGGCCGCCATTTTCTCGAAGATCGCGGGGCGCGAGCCCGGGCCGAACAACTGGCAGCGGTTCGGGCGGGAGACGGGCGTGGGCTGGATACGGAAGCTCATGATCGGATCTCTCGGTAAGGATGTGTCGTCAACGTCGGTCAGGTTGATATAATGTTGCGCCGCAGCGCGCAAGCCATTTTGCCGCGCTGCAGCGCTCCCAAGGCGGGGCGCCGGCAGGTCCACAGGACGAACCGCGAACGTTCCCTGTCCGCACGCATGTTTCTTCGACATAAGCGCCGCCTTTTCGTACGATCTTCGTCAAGGGGCGCGGTCTGCGCCTCAGATGCGCAACCTCTTCCGCCGCCGGGTGATAGGGTCTGCGCGACTATGAAGGAAACGCCACGATGATCGAAACCCCCTATCTTCTGTTTCTGGGCGACGCGCCCGACTCGCTGGCCGCCAAGGTGGCCCAGGGCATCCGCGACTGGCGCCCGGAAAACGCCATCGGCCAGTTCCGGATGGAGGGCTGCAAGGCCGATCTGAAGCTGCCCGATCTCGACCTCGTCGATGCCAAGGCGCGGGGCGCGAAGACGCTGGTGGTGGGCGTGGCCAACCGCGGCGGCGTGATCTCTCCCGCCTGGAAGAAGGTTCTGGTCGCCGCGCTCGAGGAAGGCTTCGACCTGGCCTCGGGGCTGCACAACCTCCTTCGGAACGAACCCGATCTTGCCGCCGTCGCCGAAGCCACCGGTCGCACCCTGCATGACGTGCGCATTCCGACCGTCGCCTACCCCATCGCCACCGGCAAGAAACGCTCGGGCAAGCGCTGCCTCGCGGTCGGCACCGACTGCTCGGTCGGCAAGATGTATACTTCGCTCGCCATGGACCGCGAGATGAAGGCGCGCGGGCTGAAATCCTCGTTCCGCGCGACCGGCCAGACCGGCATCCTGATCACCGGCGAGGGCGTGCCGCTCGATGCCGTGATCGCCGATTTCATGGCCGGCGCCGTCGAATGGCTGACGCCCGACAATGACGACGATCACTGGGACATGATCGAGGGGCAAGGCAGCCTCTTTCACGTGTCCTATTCCGGCGTGACCATGGCCCTTGTGCATGGCGGCCAGCCCGATGCGCTGGTCCTCAGCCACGAACCGACCCGCCCGCACATGCGCGGCCTGCCCGACTATCAGCTGCCGAGCCTCGAAGACCTGCGCGACGTCGCCCTGACGCTCGCCCGCGTGGCCAACCCGAAGGCCCAGGTGGTCGGCGTTTCGGTCAATACTGCCGCCATGGGCGAGGACGAGGCGCTGAGCTGTCTCGAGGGCATCGAAAAGCGCATGGGCCTGCCGACGGTCGACCCGTTCCGCCAGGGCGCGGGCCGTCTGGTCGACGCGCTCGACGCGATCTGAGGCGGGCGGATGCAGATTTCGGTCACTCCCGAAAGCTTCCGCCTGAAGGAGGCCTTCACCATCTCGCGCGGCTCGCGCACCGAGGCGCGCGTGCTGACCGTCCGGATCGCGTCGGGCGGCGCCACCGGCTGGGGCGAATGCGTGCCCTATGCCCGCTATGACGAGTCGCTCGAAAGCGTCACCGCCCAGATCGGGTCCCTGCCCCGCACGCTGACCCGTCACGGGCTGCAGGATCTGCTGCCCCCCGGGGCCGCGCGCAACGCCGTCGACTGCGCGCTTTGGGACTGGGAGGCCAAGACGGCCCGCGCCCGGGTCTGGGATCTGGCCCGCCTGCCCGCGCCGGGGCCCGAGATCACCGCCTTCACGCTGTCGCTCGACACGCCCGAGAACATGCGCGCGGCGGCGGCCAGGAACGCCCACCGGCCGCTTCTCAAGATCAAGCTCGGCACCGATGCCGACATGCCCCGGCTGGAAGCGGTGCGCGCGGGCGCGCCCAAGGCCCGGATCATCGTCGATGCGAACGAGGGCTGGACCGCCGAGGTCTATGCCGATCTCGCGCCGCATCTGGTCCGGCTGGGCGTGGCGCTGGTCGAACAGCCCCTGCCCGCCGGTCAGGACGACATGCTGGCCGAGATCGCGCGCCCGCTGCCGGTCTGCGCGGACGAAAGCTGCCATGACCGCGCCAGCCTGCCCGGACTGAAAGGCAAGTACGATCTGGTGAACATCAAGCTCGACAAGACCGGCGGGCTGACCGAGGCGCTGGCCCTCAAGAAACAGGCGCTGGCCGAGGGCTATGGCATCATGGTCGGCTGCATGGTCGGCTCGAGCCTCGCGATGGCACCTGCCGTGCTGCTGGCACAGGGCGCGGCGGTGACGGATCTTGACGGGCCGCTGCTTCTGGCCGAAGACCGGCCCGAACCCCTCTGCTTCGACGAGGCGGGCGTGCATGCCCCCGCCGCCGCGCTCTGGGGATGACCACCGGACCCCGGAGACCGGAGACGCCCAGCCCCGGCCCGAACGAAAGGACCTCTCGATGACCCGAACCGTCTATGTGAACGGCGACTACCTGCCCGAGACCGAAGCCCGCGTCTCGATCTTCGACCGCGGCTTTCTGTTTGCCGACGGCGTCTACGAGGTGGCGAGCGTCGTGGGCGGCAAGCTTCTGGACTTCCACGGGCACACCGCCCGCCTGCAACGCTCGCTGAAGGAGCTGGAGCTGACCAGCCCGGTCGACATGGACGAGCTGCTGGCGATCCATCGCGAACTGATCGCCCGCAACGCGGTCGACGAGGGCATGGTCTACATGCAGATCACCCGCGGCGCGCCCAGCGATCGCGACTTCCACTTCCCGGACCCCGAACAGGTGCCGCCGACCCTGGTGATGTTCACCCAGTCGAAACAGATCGTCGCGAGCAAGACTGCCGAGACCGGCATCAAGGTCATCTCGATCGACGACCTGCGCTGGGCGCGGCGCGACATCAAGACGGTGCAGCTTCTCTACGCGTCGATGGCCAAGATGGCGGCCGAAAAGGCCGGGGCCGACGATGCCTGGATGGTCGAGGACGGCTTCGTGACCGAAGGCAGCTCGAACAACGCCTATATCGTCAAGAACGGCAAGATCATCACCCGTCAGCTTGGCACCGAGATCCTGCCGGGCATCACCCGCGCCGCGGTGCTGAAATTCGCCGCCGAGGCGCAGATGGAAATCGAGGAACGCGCCTTCACCGTCGAGGAAGCCAAACAGGCCGACGAGGCCTTCTACACCTCGGCCTCGGCCTTCGTGATGCCGGTGGTGTCGGTCGATGGCGTCAGCCTCGGCGACGGCCTGCCCGGCCCGGTCTCGCGCCGCCTGCGCGAGATCTATCTCGACGAGGCGGTCAAGACCGCGATCTGAGCCTTCGGGCACCTCAATCGCCTCATTCGGCCCGGGCCCGCCGCCCGGGCCGTTTCCTTTGCGGCCTCCCGGATCGGCCGCACGATCCATCGTCGCCCGCCTGCGGTGCGGTTGGCCTCGCCCAAGCACGCCCCCGGCACAAAGGCCCCGCTGCCGCCGCTGCGCAACTGCGGGCTGTGCCCGGCCCGGCCCCGTGCTAGCCTTCGCCAAACGCCCTGCCGGAGCCCCGCATGATCCGCCCTCTCGCCGCCCTCGCCCTCACCGCCGCTCTTGGCCTTCCGCTCGCGCTGCACGCCCAGACCGCCCCGCCTGCCGCCCCCGCATCCACCGCCGAAGGCGTGGTCACCAGCCACGGCATCTCGACCTTCGGCGAACTGAAATACCCCGCCGATTTCGCTCATTTCGACTATGTGGTCCCCGACGCCCCCAAGGGCGGCACGATGAGCTTTCGCGGCACCGGGGCCTCGCGCACCTTCGACAGTCTCAACATGTTCCTCCTCGCCGGAGAGCCCGCCCAGGGGATGGAGTTGATCTATGACAGCCTGCTTGCCCCCTCTTTCGACGAACCCGACGCGGCCTACGGGCTGCTGGCCGAAAGCGTCACCTACCCGCCCGACCGGTCCTGGGCGGTGTTCCGGCTGCGCCCCGAGGCGCGCTTTGCCGATGGCAGCCCGGTCACCGCCGAGGATGTGGTCTTCACCTTCCTCACACTGCAGCAGAAGGGCGCGCCGCTTTACCGGATGGCGCTGCGCGATCTTGCTTCGGCCGAGGCCCTGTCGCCGACCGAGATCCGGATCGCCTTCGCCGAGGGGGCGCCGACGCGGGACCTGATCGGCCAGCTGGGCCAGCTGCCGATCCTGCCCGCGCATTTCTACGATGCCGTCCCCTTCGAGCGCAGTTCGCTGGAACCGCCGCTGGGTTCGGGCCCCTATGTCGTCTCCAGGGTCGAGCCCGGCAAGGCGATCGCCTATTGCCGCAATCCCGCCTACTGGGCGGCCGATCTGCCGGTGAATGTCGGCAAGGACAATTTCGACTGCTACCGCTATGAATACTACGCCGACGAGACCGGCGCCTTCGAGGCGTTCAAAAGCGGCGGCTACCTTTTCCAGGAAGAGTTCAGCTCGGCGATCTGGGCCACGGCCTACGATTACCCGGCGGTGGCGCGCGGCTGGGTCAAACGCGACGAGTTGCCCGATGCCCGGCCCTCGGGCGCGCAGGGCTTCTGGTTCAATCTGCGCCGTGCGCAATTCGCCGATCCGCGCGTGCGCGAGGCCATCGCGATGATGTTCAACTTCGAATGGGCCAATGCGACGCTGTTCTACGGGATATACCAGCGGACCGACAGTTTCTGGGAAAACACCGATCTGCAGGCCCAGGGCCTGCCCGAGGGCGACGAACTGGCCGTGCTGGAGAAATACCGCGACCGGCTGCCCGAGACCGTCTTCACCGAGCCCGCGGTCAGCCCCCCGGACCATGATGCCGCGCGCAATCTCGACCGCCGCACGCTGCGCGCGGCCGGGCGGCTCCTGGACGAGGCCGGCTGGACGGTCGACGCCCGGGGCCAGCGGCGCGACACCTCGGGTCAGGCGCTGCGGGTCGAGTTCGTCTCGGACAGCCCGGTATTCGAACGGGTCGTGCTGCCCTATCTGGCCAATCTGCAACAGCTCGGGATCGAGGCGGTCAACACCACCGTCGATGCCGCCCAGATGCAGCAGCGGCTGGAGGAGTTCGACTATGACATCACCAGCACCCGTTTCGTGCTGTCGCTGAGCCCCTCGATCGAGCTGCGTAGCCTCTTCGGCAGCGAGGCCGCCGATGCCAAAGGAAGCTACAACCTCTCGGGTCTGAAGGACCCGGTGGTCGATGCGCTGATCGAAGAGGTGATCGCGGCCCCCGATCGCGACGCGCTCGA
The DNA here is from genome assembly GCF_003314725.1 of Rhodovulum sp. BSW8. NCBI lineage: Bacteria > Pseudomonadati > Pseudomonadota > Alphaproteobacteria > Rhodobacterales > Paracoccaceae > Rhodovulum > Rhodovulum sp. BSW8. The sequence goes on along the minus strand of NZ_QNVX01000003.1, from coordinate 59,776 downwards.
CGTTAGGGTGCGGGCGCTCGACCGGGTGCTGCGGGCGCGGCACATCTGGGTCCCGAACTGGTACAGCGGCAAGCACCGGATCGCCTATTGGGACGTGTTCGGGCGGCCTGCAAGCAAACCGCCCTACGACCGCGGGGTCGATTTCTGGTGGTGGGACCAGGCCCGCTACGAGGCGCTCAGGTCGGCCGGGGCGCTCCGTTAGCGCGCCCCTCGTCCCGGGTCCCGGCGCCGTTGCGCGCGGGCTCCGGGGCGACGTCCTCCGCTTCGGCGCCGTTCAGCGCCCCGGTCTCGTCGCGCACATGATCGGCCACGTGGGCGCCCCGATGGCCTTCGGCGCGCTCGGGTCCGGTGGTGCTGTCGCGCCGGGTCAGAAGTTCGAGTTCCGCATTCAGTGCCGCGCCGATCAGCGTCACGGCCGCGCTGAGATAGAGCCAGAACAGCAGCGCCACCACCGCCCCGAGCGATCCATAAACCTCGTTCAGCCGGTCGAAGCTGCGCACATAGGCGGCCAGCGCCACCGACCCCAGCGCCCAGGCGATCACCGCGAAGATTGCCCCCGGCGTCACCCATTGCAGACGCGCGGCGCGCCGGTTCGGGCCGTAGCGGTAGACCAGCGCGATGGCGATGAACACGACGCCCAGCATCAAGAGCCATTTCAGCAGGATGATCGGCAACTCGATGGCCACCGGCAGCTTGACGAAGGCCAGGACTGCCGGGATCAGAACCACCGCCGAGAAGGCCAGCAGCGCCACGACGATCAACACCCCTGTCAGCCCGACCGCCACCGCGATGCGCAGGATAGGATTGCCACGGTTCCTTTCGCCGTAGATCGCGTTCAGGCCGCGGATCAGCCCCGCGACCGCGGCCCGCGCACTCCAGATCGCCAGAAGGACCGAGATCACGCTGGTCCAGCCCAGCGCCGAGGAACTGGCGCTGACCAGCACAGTCACCTGGCGTTGCAGGATCTCGTAGGCACCGGCCGGCAACACCTCGGCTGCCATCGAAACCTGTTCCTGCACCATCGCCGGATCAGCCAGAAAGCCCCAGATCGCGATCAGCGCAGCCAGCGCGGGAAAGATCGACAGAAAGCTGTAAAAGGCGACGCCCGCCGCGATCAGCGCGACATTGCGTTCATCCATGCCCTGCCAGACGCGAAAGACGGCCACCCGCCAGTCGCGGGCGCTGTATTGCGCGGGACGGATCACTGCCTCGCGGCGGCGCGGGGCGGATCGGGTTTCGGTTCCGGCTTCGGCGGGGCTCATGCCATGCCCTCCGACCGGAAACAGGCTGTGCCGGACCGGGGGCCCGGGCGGGCAGACGGGAACGAAAGGTTCAAGGGCATCTCCTCCGGGGCTGCAAGATCGTGGCATTCAACGCGCGAGACCGCGCGCGGTTCCCGCCATTGGCGAACCTGGCCTCGCAGGCAAGCGTTGACGGGTTGCGGCATGGAACGTCAGGCAACCCGGGGCGTTGCGGCTCTGCCCTGCCCGGGACCGGGCGCTTCAAAGGACACCCGCCACCGATGACCCGCCCCGCCGCCGTCTGCCTCATCGTCAACGACCGCGCCGGAGACCATTCCGGCCCGGCCTCGCGCAGCGAGATGCTGCGCGATCTTCTCGACCGAACCGGGCTCGAGGCCGAGATCTTCCGCCCCCGCCCCGGCCAGAGCCTGACGGCGCTGGCCCATGAGGCGCTGGACCAGGGTTGCGGCACGCTGGTTGCAGCGGGCGGCGACGGCACGATCTGCGCCGTGGCCGAGGCCTGCCATGACCGCGACGCGACGCTTGGCGTGATCCCGCAAGGCACGTTCAACTATTTCGCGCGCGGGCTGGGCATCCCGCTGGACCCCGAGGCGGCGGTCGCAGCACTGGCCGGAGGAACCACCGCCGAGCTGCGCCTTGGCGAGGTCAACGGCGCGGTCTTTCTCAACAATGCAAGCCTCGGGCTTTATCCCGCGATCCTCGAACGGCGCGAGACCACCTATCGCCGCTGGGGCCGGAGCCGCGCCGCCGCCTACTGGTCGGTGGCCCAGACGCTGGTCGGCATGCGCCGGGCGATGCGGCTGCGGATCGACCTTGACGGCCAGACCCTGACCCTGCGCACACCGCTGGCTTTCGTTGCCAACAGCGCCTACCAGCTGCGGCAGTTCAATCTCGGCGGCATCGATGCGCTCGAGACGGGCGCCTTCCCGCTGTTCACCGCCCCCGCCGCCAGCCGGGCCGAGATCGCCCGGGCGACGCTGGGGCTTGCGCTGCGCGCGGCGCAGGAGGGTCAGGATTTCGAACTGCACCGCGCGTCGCGGATCGTGATCGACCCGGGGCGGCCCAGGGTTCTGGTCGCGCGCGACGGCGAACGGCAGATGATGCAGGCGCCGCTGACGATCCGCCGCCGCGACCGGCCGCTGCGCGTGCTGGTGCCGGGCGCGGCCGCGTGATCCGGATCGCGCATATCTCGGACCTGCATTTCGGCCGCACCGCGCCCGAACTGCTGGACCCGCTGCTTGACGCGCTGAACGGGGACAAGACCGATCTGGTGGCGGTCACCGGCGATCTGACCCAGCGCGCCCGGACCGGCCAGTTCCGCGCCGCGCGCGGCTTTCTCGACCGGATCGAGGCCCCCTGGCTGGCGGTGCCCGGCAATCACGACGTACCGCTCGACAATCCCTGGCTGCGGCTGCTGCGCCCTTACGCCCGCTATCGCCGCCATATCTCGGCCGATCTGGCGCCCCGGACCCAAATCGGCACGCTGACGGTGCAGGGCTTCAACACCGTTGATCCGCTGCGCTGGCAGCGCGGCAAGGTCAGGCGGCGCGATCTCGACGCGGCCTGCGCGGCCTTCGAGGGCGCGCCGGGCCCGCGTCTTGCCATGGCACATCACCCGTTCGAACAGGCCCCCGGCACGCCGAAACGTCTGATGAAACATGCCGCGCCCTCGCTCGAGGCGCTGGCGCGCTGCGGCGCCGACATCGTGCTGTCGGGCCATCTGCACCGCTGGCGGGCCGAGCCGTTCCTGACCCGCGAGGCTGGACGTCGGGTCTTGCAGGTGCATGTGGGCACCGGGCTCTCGACCCGGCTGCGCGGGCAGGAAAACGACTTCGCCCGGCTGGCCATCGAGGGCGACCAGATCGAGCTGACCCGGATGGTGGCGCGCGAGGGTGCGTTCCGGCCCGAAAGCGTCACGGTCTTCCGCAAGGGGCTGTCGGGCTGGACCGGGGTCTGAGCCGGATCGCCCGCGCTAGTGGCCGCCCCCGCCCGCCCGCTGCGGTGCCCGCATCAGGAAAGCGGTCACCGCAAGCCCCGCGAACAGCACCGCCAGCATCAGGAAGACGTCGATGAAGGACATCACCGTTGCCTGCTGGCGCACCCGCGCGGCCATCTGCGCCAGCGCCCCGGTCTGCCCGTCGAGACCGCGCGACGAGAGGTTCCCGGCCATCAGCGAAAGCTGCCGCATCGCCTCGTCATTGGTCCAGGTGATGGCCTCGCGCAGGCGGTCGTAATGGAGCGCACCCCGGTCGGAAAGCTGGGTGTTGATGACCGCCAGCCCGACCGCACCGCCAAGGTTGCGCATCAGGTTGAACAGCCCCGAGCCGCCCTTCATCTTGTCGCGCGACAGCGTGCCGAGCGCGAGGTTGTTGATCGGCACCATGCTCAGCATCAGCGACATGCCGCGCAGGATCTGCGGCACCAGCAGTTCCTGGAAATCCCACTCGGCGGTCATGCCGGTCAGCATCCAGGTCGAGATCGCGAAGCCGACGAAGCCTACAAGCAGCATCAGTCGCAGATCGACCCGGCCCGCCAGAAAGCCCGCAATCGGTGCTGTGACGAACATCGCCAGCCCCGAAACGAAGACCGTCTCGCCGATCATCAGGCTGTCATAGCCGCGGATCGAGGCCAGATAGAGCGGGTAAAGATAGGTCAGCCCGTAAAGCCCGATCCCCATCACGAAGCTGAAGGCCGACCCGACCGCGAAATTGACATTGCCGAAGGCCGACAGATCGACGATGGGCTCGTCGCGGGTCAGCACCCTGTAGAAGGTGACGATGCCGCCGACCAGCGTCACGACGACGAAGACCGCGACCGTCTCATCGGCCAGCCAGTCATTGCCCGGCCCCTCTTCCAGCACGTATTCGAGCCCGCCCAGAAACGCCGCCAGCGACAGCAGCCCCCACCAGTCGAACCGCTCGAAGAGGCTCCAGTTGGGCCGGTCGAAATCGATCAGGAAGAAGGCCCCCAGCGTGACGCCGATGCCGGGCAGCACGTTGACCAGAAAGAGCCAGTGCCAGGACAGCGTGTAGCTGAGATAGCCGCCGACCGTCGGCCCGACGGTCGGCGCCAGCGTGGCGATCAGACCGATGATCGGCGAGACCACGTTGCGTTTCGAGGGCGGAAAGATGGTGAAGGCCGCCGCGAAGACCGAGGGGATCATGCCGCCGCCCAGGAACCCCTGCAGCGCGCGCCACAGGATCATCTCTTCGATGCTGGTCGAGGTGGCGCAAAGAAAGCTTGAAATGGTGAAGCCCGCCGCCGACAGCGCGAACAGATAGCGCGTCGACATCATCCGGGCGAGAAAGCCCGACAGCGGGATCATCACCACCTCGGCGATCAGATAGCTGGTCTGGACCCAGCTGATCTCGTCGGGGCTGGCGGCAAGCCCGGCCTGGATCTCGGACAGCGAGGCCGAGACGATCTGGATGTCCAGGATCGCCATGAACATGCCGAACACCATGACCACGAAGGCGATGGCGCGGCGCGGCGTCAGATGCGGCTCGTCGGCGGACATGATCTGGCGGGCCCCGGAGCGCGGCGCCTAGTGCACGCTGGCCAGGCGCGACGCGGCCGCGTCGCCGGTGCGCGTGTCGACCGACACCACCGCCGACAGCCCGGCGCGCAGCTGTCCGGTCGCCAGCGCCTCGGGCGGCAGCTGGATGCGCACCGGCACCCGCTGCACGACCTTGGTGAAGTTGCCGGTCGCGTTCTCGGCCGGAAGCAACGAAAAGACCGCCCCGGTCGCGGGTGCGGCCGAGGTGACCTTGCCCTCGAAGCGCCGGCCGGGCAGCGCGTCCAGCGTGACCTCGACCGTGGCGCCGGGGGCGATGCCCTGCATCTGGGTTTCCTTGAAGTTCGCCTCGACATAGAGCGCATCGTCAGGGACCAGCGCGGCCAGCCGGGTGCCTGCGGTCACCAGATCGCCGGGCTCGAGCCCCAGATTGGCCAGCGTGCCGTCGGTCGGCGCACGCAGCACCGTGCGGTCGAGGTCGCGGCGGGCCTGATCCACAGCGAGTTCGAGCTGGTGCTTGTCGCCCTCGGCCTCGGCCCGCTGGGCGATCAGCACATTGACCTCGGCCCGGGCGCTGGCCACGGCGGCGGTGGTCTTGGCCAGCGTCGCCCGCGCGGTGTCGTGATCCTCGGTCGCGGTATCGAGCTGGGCCACCGCCGCAAAATTGCGCTCGGCCAGCCCCTTGACCCGCTCAAGCGCGTTGGTCGCGGTGCGAAGCTGGGCCTCGGCGGCGTCGCGGTCGGCCTCGGCCTGCACGACGGCGGCGCGCGCGGCAGCGATCTGGGCGTCGATCCGGCCAAGCGTGCGATCGGCCGTGGCGGCGCGGCTTTCGGCGGTGGCCAGCGCGATGCGATAATCGTCATCCTCCAGCCGCACCAGCACGTCGCCCGCATGGACATGGGCGTTCTCCTCGACCGGCAGGCTTTTGACATAGCCCTGCACCCGGCTGGAAATCATGGCGATATCGGCCTGGACATAGGCATCGTCGGTATGCTCGACGAACCGGCCATGGGTCCAGTAACCCCAGCCGGCATAGCCCGCCCCGCCCAGCGCCAGCACCGCCAGAACCGCCAGCACCGGCTTGCGGCGCGACCGTTTCGGCGCGGCGGGACCGTCGCCGGTCGGCGGCACGGCACCGGCATCGGCAGGGGGCTCGCGCATCAGGGTTTCCGGCTTCGACATCGGGACAGCTTTCGGAGAAGGCACAGGAGCGGCGGGACGTGAGAAAGTCTGGCGGGACCGGCACAGGGCCGGATCGAACCGCGCGGTTCGATTCCCGTCTAGGGCATCGCCGCGAGTCGATCAAGGCTTTATCGAACCGGTCGGTTCGATTAAATGGTCTGACGGCGACGGGCCTGTCGACTCCCGTCAGGCCGCCAGGATCATGCCCTCGGGACCAAGAAAGGACCGGCCCAGATGCCGCAAGGCGACAGCCGAACCGACAGCGACACCTGCCCCGGCGGCCGCGTCTGCCGGCGCCATGCGGCGGGCGAGGACCCCGCCAAGCGCGACCAGATCCTGCAGGGCGCGATGAAGGAGTTCCTGGAAAAGGGCTTCGACGGCGCCAGCATGAACGAGATCTGCCGGGCCGCCGGGGTCTCGAAGGGTACGCTTTACGTCTATTTCGAGGATAAGCTCGATCTTTTCGTGGCCCTTGTGGCGCGCGAGCGCGAGGCGATCTTCGCGGGCTTCGACGCGCTTTTGAAAGGCGATCTGCCGCTCGAGGACAAGCTGACCCGGTTCGGCCAGCGCCTCGCCTCGACGATCTGCACCGATCATGTGATCCAGTGGCAGCGCACCATCGCGGGCATCGTCGACCGCATGCCCGAACTTGGGGCGCGGTTCTACGAGGCGGCCGCCCAGCGGACCCATGACGACCTGAACGCGCTTTTGCGCCGCGAACGCGCCGCCGGGCGGCTGGACGTCCCCGACCCCGAGCGGGCCAGTGCCCAGTTCATCGAACTGACCGTGGCCGGCATCTGGCGCGCCCGGCTCTTCGGCAAACGCCGGACCGACCCCGAGCCCGACGAGATCGAGGCCTCGGTCGCCTCGGCCGTTCAGGTCTTCATGGCGGCCTACGGCCGGACCAGCGGCTGACAGGCGCCTGTTGCGCCGGGCCCGAGGGGCAGCCTCAATCTGCGATCTCGACCCGGGTGTTCCAGGCCCGGCACCGCTCGGCCAGCATCCCGGGCAAGGGGCGGTCGGTGAACAGCGCATCGAGATCGCCCAGCGAGGCGATCCGCACCGGCGCGGTCCGTTCGAACTTGGTGGCGTCGGCGACCAGAAAAGTGCGCCGGGCCTGCGAAATCACGGTCTGGCTGACGCCGACCTCGCGGATGTCGAAATCCAGCAGATCGCCATCCTCGTCCAGCGCCGAACAGCCGATCACCGCGTAATCGACCTTGAAGGCCTGGATCGCCCGCATGGTCAGCGTACCGACCAGCCCCGCATCCGACCGCCGAAGCGTGCCGCCCGCCACCACGATCTCGCAATCGGGATTCTCGACCAGAATATTGGCCACGTTCATGTTGTTGGTCACGACCAGAAGGTTGCGGTGATGCGAGAGCTCGCGCGCGACCGCCTCGGTCGAGGTCCCGATATTGAGAAAGACCGACGCCTCGTCGGGGATCGCCCGGGCACAGCGCCGGGCAATGGCGGCCTTGGCCTCGGGGTTCAGGTCGCGCCGGTGTTCGTAGCCGATATTGGTCACGCCCGAGGGCAGGATCGCCCCGCCATGCACCCGCTCGAGCTTGCCCGCCTCGGCCAGATCGGCGAGGTCGCGGCGGATGGTCTGGACCGTCACCCCGAAATGTTCGGCCAGCGCCTCGACGGTGACACGGCCATCGCGGCGGGCGATGTCGAGGATGTCGGGGGCGCGCAGGGTCTGGGACATCGGCTTTCCTTTCCGCTCCAAATTGTTCGATTTGCCGACGCCCCGCAAGCGGCGCGGCCCGGATTGGCGGCACAGATCGCCTGCGTTCCGCGGCGAAGACGCGCGCATGCTGCAAATGCGAAAGGCATGTTCGGCCAATCGCGCATAAGGCTGCGCGCTTCAGATCATAGCGAACAGAAAGGGAATAAAAACGAAGATTCCGATTGACGCAACTTGTCGCAGCGTGGTTCGTTGAGTCTACCGAAAGGACCGATTCATGCCCGCGCCCCTTGCGTCACCGCCCCGGCCCGATCCGACCGACCTGCTGATCGTGGGCGGCGGCATCAATGGCTGCGGGATCGCCCGCGACGCCGCCGGGCGCGGCCTGACGGTGACGCTGGCCGAAATGGGCGATCTGGCCTCGGCGACCTCCTCGGCTTCGACCAAGCTCTTTCATGGCGGGCTGCGCTATCTCGAGTATTTCGAGTTCCGACTGGTCCGCGAGGCGCTGATCGAGCGCGAGACGCTGCTGCGCGCGATGCCCCATATCAGCTGGCCGATGCGCTTCGTGCTGCCACTCGACACGCGGATGCGGTTCGATGCCAGCACGCCCGCGTCGAAACTGCTGACCTCGGTGCTGCCCTGGATGAAGGGACGGCGCCCGGCCTGGATGATCCGTCTGGGGCTTTTTCTTTACGACAGCCTCGGGGGCCGCAAGATCCTGCCCGCGACCCGCACGCTGGATCTGGCGACAGACCCGGCAGGCCAGCCGCTGAAGGACAGCTTCCAGCGGGCCTATGAATATTCCGACTGCTGGATCGAGGACGCGCGCCTGGTCGCGCTGAACGCCCGCGATGCCGCCGAGCGCGGCGCCGAGATCCTGGTTCGCACCCGTGTCATCGGGGCCGCGCGCGGCCCGGACGTCTGGACGGTCACGCTGCGCGACCAGCAGACCGGCGAGGTCTTCACCCGCCGCGCCCGGATGCTGGTCAATGCCGCCGGTCCCTGGGCCGGAGAGGTGATCGGCGAGACCCTGCACGAAACCTCGTCCGACCGGGTGCGGCTGGTGCGCGGCAGCCATATCGTGACGCGAAAGCTCTTCGATCACGACCGGTGCTATTTCTTTCAGGGGCAGGACGGCCGGATCGTCTTTGCCATCCCCTACGAGACCGATTTCACCCTGATCGGCACGACCGATGCCGAACATGCCGACCCCGACACGCCCCCCGTCTGCACCGAGGCCGAGCGCGATTACCTGCTGGCCTTCGTGAACCGCTATTTCCGGCAGGACGTCACCGTCGAGGATATCGTCTGGACCTATTCCGGCGTGCGGCCGCTGCATGACGAGGGCGAGGGCTCGGCCACCGCCGCCTCGCGCGATTATGTGGTCAAGCTCGACCGCGCCGGCGCGCCGCTGCTGAACATCTTCGGCGGCAAGATCACGACCTATCGCCGCCTCGCGGAATCCGCGCTGGAGAAGATCGCCGAGGTGCAGAAGGGCCTGCCGGGCCGCTGGACCGCGGGCGTGCCGCTGCCGGGCGGGGATTTTCCGGTCGACGGCGTCGAGGATCTGATCGCGCGGCTCAGGGCGGCGCACCCGTTCCTGACCGATTGCTGGGCGCACCGTCTGGTGCGCGCCTATGGCACCCAGGCGGCAGACCTGCTGGACGGCGCGCGCAGCCCCGAGGATCTGGGCCGCGACTTCGGCGCGACCTTGACCGAAGCCGAGGTGCGCTGGCTGATGGACCGCGAATTCGCGCGCGAGGCCGCCGATGTGGTCTGGCGCCGCAGCAAGCTTGGGCTCAGACTGAGCCGGGATCAGATTGCCGGGCTTGACGCCTGGATGACGGAAAGACGCCTGGAGGACATGCCAGCCGCCGCCGAATAGGCGGTCGAGACGGGGCCAGGGGCGCGACAAAGGGAGGAGTGCCGCGATGGCGCTGACGCTTGACGGCCTGTCGAAGGTCGTGAACGGCCGGACGCATATCCATGCGACCGATCTGACGCTGGACCCCGGCACGATGAACGTGCTGCTGGGACCGACGCTGTCGGGAAAGACCACGCTGATGCGGCTGATGGCCGGGCTCGACCGGCCCTCGACGGGCCGCATCCTGTGGCGGGGCGAGGACGTCACCGGCAAGCGGGTGCAGGACCGCCGCGTCGCGATGGTCTATCAGCAATTCATCAACTACCCCTCGATGACGGTCTACGACAACATCGCCTCGCCCCTGCGGCTTGAGGGCCGCAGCCGCGACGAAATCGACCGCGCGGTGAAGAAGACGGCCGATCTGATGCGGCTGTCCCCTCTGCTCGACCGCAAGCCGCTGGAGCTTTCGGGCGGCCAGCAGCAACGCTGCGCGCTGGCCCGCGCGCTGGTGAAGGACGCGGGCCTCGTGCTGCTGGACGAGCCGCTGGCCAATCTCGACTACAAGCTGCGCGAGGAGCTTCGGGCCGAGATCCCGCGGATCTTCGCCGAGTCCGGTGCGATCTTCGTCTATGCCACCACCGAACCCGAAGAGGCGCTTTTGCTGGGCGGCAACACCGCGACGCTGTGGGAGGGCCGGATCACCCAGTTCGGGCCTGCGCCGAAGGTCTATCGGCAACCGGCGGACGCGATCACGGCGCGCGTCTATTCGGACCCGCCGATGAACTTCCTCAGGATCTCGAAGACCGGCGGGCGGCTGATGTTCGGCGACGGCCAATGGGTCGAGGCGAAAGGTGCGCTCGCGGCACTGTCCGACGGGCGCTACACTGCCGGTTTCCGGCCCAACCATGTCGAGATCGAGCGCCACAGCGCCGATGCCATGGTCTTTCACACCGGGCTTGCGGTCTTCGAGATCACCGGGTCCGAAACCTTCATCCACCTCGACCATCACGGCGAGCGCTGGGTGGGCGTGATCCACGGTATCCGGGATCTTCAGATCGGGGCGGCGCTGCCGGTCTATCTGGACCCGTCCCATGTCTACATCTTCGGCGAGGACGGCGCGCTTGTGGCCCCCGCCGCCTATGCCCTGGCGGCCTGAGGAGAAGACCATGGCCCGGATCACGCTGGAACACCTCGCCCATTCCTACCTGCCCGCCCCGCAATCGCCCGAGGACTATGCCCTGAAAGAGCTGAACCTCGACTGGGAGGACGGGGCGGCCTATGCCCTGCTGGGCGCCTCGGGCTGCGGCAAGTCCACCCTTCTGAACATCATCTCGGGGCTCGTGCATCCCAGCCGGGGGCGCATCCTCTTCGACGGGGTCGACATGACCGCCGCCCCCACCGCCCAGCGCAACATCGCGCAGGTGTTCCAGTTTCCCGTGGTCTACGACACCATGACCGTGCGCGAGAACCTGGCCTTCCCGTTGCGCAACCGGGGCCGCGACCCGGCCTATATCGCCGAACGGGTGCAGGCGGTGGCCAGGATGATCGGCATGGAGGATCAGCTGGGCCGCAAGGCGCGCGGGCTGACGGCGGACGCCAAGCAGAAGATCAGTCTGGGTCGTGGAATGGTGCGCCGCGAGGTCAACGCGCTTCTGTTCGACGAGCCGCTGACGGTGATCGACCCGCATATGAAATGGGAGCTTCGGACCCAGCTGAAATCGCTGCATCACGAATTCGGCCACACGATGATCTACGTCACCCATGACCAGACCGAGGCGCTGACCTTCGCCGACAAGGTCGTGGTGATGCATGACGGCCGCGTGGTGCAGGTGGGTACGCCGCAGGAGCTGTTCGAGCGGCCCGCCCATACCTTCGTGGGCTATTTCATCGGCTCGCCGGGGATGAACCTGCTGCCCGCGACGATCGAGGGCGACCGGGCCTATGTGAACGGCACCCATGTGCCCCTGGGAGGCCGCTACGGAGCGCTGGCGGGCAGCACCCGGATCGGGGTGCGACCCGAATTCGCCCGGCTGTCCAGGGATGAGGGGCTGCCGGTCCGGATCAGCCGCATCGAGGATGTGGGCCGCCACAAGATCCTGCGCGCGACCTGTTTCGGGACCGAGATCAACATTCTCGCCAGCGAGGGCGAGGCCATTCCGGCCGATGCCGCGCGCGTGGTCTTCGACCCGGCCAACGTCAACGTCTATGCCGACGACTGGCTGGTCGCTCCGGCGCAGGGGAGTGCCGCCTGATGGAAAAGACAGTCAATCACAAGGCCTGGTTCCTGGTGTTGCCGGTGCTGGTGCTGGTGGCCTTCTCGGCGGTGATCCCGCTGATGACGGTCGTGAACTACTCGGTGCAGGACACGTTCGGGCAGAACCAGTTCTTCTGGGCCGGGCTCGAATGGTTCCGCGAGACGCTTGAATCCGAACGGATGTGGGACGCGCTGGGGCGTCAGCTTGTCTTTTCGGGGATCATCCTCGCGATCGAGGTGCCGCTGGGCATCCTCGTCGCGCTCTCGATGCCCAGGAAGGGCGTCTGGGCCTCGGTCTGCCTGGTGCTGATGGCGCTGCCGCTTCTGATCCCGTGGAACGTGGTCGGCACCATCTGGCAGATCTTCGGGCGCGAGGATATCGGGCTGCTGGGCTATACGCTGAACGCGCTGGGGGTCGATTACAACTACACGCAAGGCTTCTTCGCCGCCTGGACCACGGTCATCGTGATGGATGTCTGGCACTGGACCTCGCTGGTGGCGCTTCTGGCCTATGCGGGGCTGCAATCGATCCCGAACGCCTATTATCAGGCGGCGCGGATCGACCAGGCCAGCCGCTGGGCCGTCTTTCGCCATATCGAGCTGCCGAAGATGCAGGGCGTGCTGATGATCGCGGTACTGCTGAGGTTCATGGACAGCTTCATGATCTACACCGAGCCCTTCGTCGTGACAGGCGGCGGCCCCGGCAATGCCACCACCTTCCTGTCGATCGATCTGGTGAAGATGGCGCTGGGGCAGTTCGACCTAGGGCCCGCCGCCGCCTTCTCGCTGATGTATTTCCTGGTGATCCTGCTGGTGTCCTACGTGTTCTACACCGTGATGGTGAACATGGAAAAACGGGAGGGCAAGTGATGGCCGACGCCCCCGCCCTGCCCGCCTCGCGCGTCCTGCCCCGGGTGAATGTCCGCGCCGTGGTGATGGTGGCCTACCTTCTGTTCCTGCTCTTGCCGATCTACTGGCTGGTGAACATGAGCCTGAAGACCAATGCCGAGATCCTCGGCAGCTTCAGCCTCTGGCCGCGCGATCTGACCTTCCGGAACTACGCGACCATTCTGACCGATCCGTCCTGGTACATGGGCTATGTCAATTCGATGATCTACGTGGTGATGAACACGGCGATCTCGATCACCGTGGCGCTGCCCGCGGCCTATGCCTTCAGCCGCTACACCTTCCTCGGCGACAAGCACCTGTTCTTCTGGCTGCTGACGAACCGGATGGCGCCGCCCGCGGTCTTTGCCCTGCCCTTCTTCCAGCTTTATTCCTCGGTCGGGCTTTTCGACACCCATATCGCGGTGGCGCTGGCGCATTGCCTCTTCAACGTGCCGCTGGCGGTCTGGATCCTCGAAGGCTTCATGCGCGGCGTGCCCCGCGAGATCGACGAGACCGCCTATATCGACGGCTATTCCTTCCCGCGCTTCTTCGTGAAGATCTTCATGCCGCTGATCGCAAGCGGAATCGGTGTCGCGGCCTTCTTCTGCTTCATGTTCTCCTGGGTCGAGCTTCTGCTGTCGCGGACGCTGACCAGCGTGGACGCCAAGCCCATCGCCGCTACCATGACACGCACGGTCAGCGCCTCGGGACTGGACTGGGGCGTGCTGGCCGCCGCGGGTGTGCTGACCATCGTGCCCGGCGCGCTCGTGATCTACTTCGTGCGCAATTACATCGCCAAGGGCTTTGCCCTCGGGAGGGTTTGATGACAGCAGATCAGGAAGCCATGATCCGGGATGCGCTCGACGCGCTGGCGCCCGGCGAGTTCCACCTGCCCGACGCGATAGGCGCCCGGTGGGACACGCTCTGGATCGGCGAGAAGGTGGGGATCGGCAACGATTTCCTGCAGGCGGTGCGCGAGGGCCGCTATGCCGGGATCGAGGATACCGGCCGCAAGGAACACGGCCTGCATGTCTACGTGAAGACGGGGTAGCCACATGGACTGGATGGCCTGGACCTGGCCCACGGCGGCCTTCTTCGCCACGATCGCGGCGCTTCTGGTGCTGTTCACCATGCTGGCGATCCGGTTTCCGGAAACCCCGCGCGTGGGCGTTCTCAGGATCGAGACGACCCGGGGCGACCGGCTCTTCATCACGCTGCTGGGCTCGGCCTTTCTCAATCTGGCCTGGCTGGGGCTTGCGCCCTGGCCGCAATGGGGCGCGCTGATCCTGTGTGCGGGCTGGGCCGCGGCCGTCTTCCGCTGGGTGTGACCCGCGCAGGACGGTCGGGCGGCGGGATTGGAGGCCCGCCGCGCTGACGCACGGCCCGACGACACGAAGAATACTGGGTTCAATAGGGAGGAAACCATGACCCACGGATACCGAAGCACAACCGCGCTGGGGCTGGGGCTATCGCTTCTGGCGCTGCCCGCCTGGGCCGGGATGGACGAGGCGCGCAGCTTCCTCGATGCCGAGATCGGCGACATGTCGGTGCTGTCGCGCGCCGATCAGGAGGCCGAGATGCAATGGTTCGTCGACGCCGCCCAACCCTTCGCGGGGATGGAGATCAAGGTCGTTTCGGAAACCATCACCACCCATGAATACGAATCCAAGGTGCTGGCCCCGGCCTTCAGCGCGATCACCGGCATCAAGGTCACCCATGACCTGATCGGCGAGGGCGACGTGGTCGAAAAGCTGCAGACCCAGATGCAGTCGGGCGAGAACATCTATGATGCCTATATCAACGACAGCGACCTGATCGGCACCCATTGGCGCTATCAGCAGGCCCGCAACCTGACCGACTGGATGGCGGGCGAAGGCGCCGACGTGACGAACCCCGGCCTCGATCTGGACGACTTCATCGGCACCAGCTTCACCACCGGCCCGGACGGCAAGCTGTATCAGCTGCCCGACCAGCAATTCGCGAACCTCTACTGGTTCCGCTACGACTGGTTCACCGACCCGAAGACGATGGAGGATTTCAAGGCCAAATACGGCTACGATCTGGGCGTCCCGGTCAACTGGTCGGCCTATGAGGACATCGCCGAGTTCTTCACCGGCCGCGACATGTCCTACATGGGCGCCGAGGGCGAGATCTACGGCAACATGGATTACGGCAAGAAGGATCCCTCGCTCGGCTGGCGCTATACCGATGCCTGGATGTCGATGGCGGGCATGGGCGACAAGGGCGAACCCAATGGCCTGCCGATCGACGAATGGGGCATCCGGGTGAACGAGAACAGCCAGCCCGTGGGGTCCTGCATGGCCCGCGGCGGCGCCACCAATTCGCCCGCGGCGGTCTATGCGGTGACGAAGGCCATCGAGTGGCTGCAGAAATATTCGCCCCCCACCGCTGCCGGCATGACCTTCTCGGAGGCCGGTCCGGTGCCCGCCCAGGGCCAGATCGCCCAGCAGATGTTCTGGTACACGGCCTTCACCGCCGACATGGTGGGCGACGGCGCGGGCGCGGTGCTGAACGAGGACGGCACGCCGAAATGGCGGATGGCCCCCAGCCCGCATGGCGCCTATTGGGAAGAGGGCATGAAGATCGGCTATCAGGATGCCGGATCCTGGACGCTGATGGAATCGACGCCCGTCGATCGCGCCAAGGCGGCCTGGCTTTATGCCCAGTTCGTCACCTCGAAGACGGTCGATGTGAAGAAATCGGACGTGGGTCTGACCTTCATCCGCGACTCCACCATCAACTCGCAGCACTTCACCGACCGCGCGCCCATGCTGGGCGGGCTCGTCGAGTTCTACCGCTCGCCCGCCCGGGTGCAGTGGTCGCCGACGGGCACCAACATCCCCGACTATCCGAAGCTGGCCCAGCTCTGGTGGCAGAATATCGGCGATGCGATGTCGGGCGCGAAGACCCCGCAAGAGGCTCTGGACGCGCTTTGCGCCGATCAGGAAAAGGTCCTGAGCCGTCTCGAACGCGCGGGCGTGCAGGGCGATCTGGGGCCGAAGCTGAACGAAGAACGCGACGCGGAATACTGGCTGGAACAGCCCGGCGCGCCGAAGCCGAAGCTCGCCGACGAGGAAGAAGAGCCCAAGACCGTCGCCTATGACGATCTGATCCAATCCTGGAGTAACTGAGGCCTTTTGCATAACCGTGACGTCCGGCCTTCCCTGGCCGGGCGTTTTTCGTTTGGCGGGGGAAGATCCCGGCCCCGGCCGGGGCGGACAGCGCCGCGCGCCGGCGTCTGACGCCGGTCCGATCCATGCAGAGGGATTGCAGGCCGCCCAACGAGCCCGGTCCGAAAACGCCGCCCGTCTCCGGGGGGCGGCCCTGCCAGTGCTTATGCGGCGGGCGCTTCGGCGGGCAGGATCTTTTCGGGGGCCATGCCGCGCCTGGCCGCGCTTTCAAGAACCGCTTCGCGCATCGCGGGGCTGCTCGACAGCAGCTTGCGGAACCGCGCCTCGTCGAGGACCAGAAGCGTCGAGGGGGCAATCGCCCGCACCTCGGCCCGGCGCGGCCGGCGGGTCAGGATCGCCATCTGCCCGAACATCTCGCCCCGGCCAAGCCGCGCGATCTGGCCCGCCATCTCCATCTCGACCGCGCCGCTGGCGATGAAGAAGACCGAACGCGCGGGCATCTCCTTGCGGAAGATCACCTCGCCCGGATCGGCATGGCGGGTTACCAGCGCGCGCACCAGCCGCCGCAGCACGGGCTCGTCGAGCCCCGCGAAAAGCGGGAAGCGCCGGACCAGATCGGCCTTGCTCATCGCAAGATCCAGACGCGGGCGCTCTTCGGCGGCGGCGCGGCGGCGGGCGATTTCCTGCATCAGCACGGCGAAAAGCTCGGCTCCGATCAGCCCGTCCTCGCGCAGCGACCGGTATTCGCGCTCTTCCAGCCGCAACGCGGTGCGACGGATGAAGCGGCGTTCCAGTTCCTCGGCATAGCCCGGGAATTGCAGCCTCAGCCCGTCCAGCGCGGTTTCCAGCGCCTCGTCGCGCCGTTCCAGCAATTCCTGCAGCAGGTCGGCCACCCGACGTCCGTGGATGCGCCGGATGCGCGCCTCGATGAACCCGCCCAGATCGTGCAGCACCAGCCGCTGGATCAGCAGATCCTCGAACCGGTCCGCGGTCAGCCGCGCCAGCGGCCCGCCGATCCGCAACCGGTTGTTCAGCACCACCGCCAGCCGGAACGCGCTGTTATAGGCGGTGCTGGCTTTCGACGCGGTCCGGTAGCCTGACCGCCCGCCGGTGCGCGCGCCCTCGATCAGCCGGTCGGCATTCGACAGCATCCGTTCGGCAAGTCCAAGCGGGATGGTGCGGTCGCGGATGCGGTTCAGTATGCCATCCCGCTCGGCCCCGGCCAGCGCCACCAGCCCCAGCGTCACGCGGTCCCGATCCAGGATCTCGGCATCCGCATCGGCCGCCTTCACCGCCTCGTCCAACCGCTCGCCGAAGCGCTTGGCCTCGGACCGGACGATATCGTGCGACAGGTCATAGGTTTCGGTGGTGCGGGCCACGTCCTCGCGCACCGTTTGCAACGCCACCGCCACCACCTGGTTGGACAGCGCCCGGTCGATGGGCGACAGCCGGTCAAGCCCCAGAAGCCGGATCACCGCCCGCAGCGTCGTCCCCTGCACGAGCAGGGTGAACAGCGTGAACCCCGTGGCGAGGATACCGACCACGCGCTTGACCTCGACCGGGACATGCACGCTTTCGGTCACCGCCAGCGCCAGCGCGAGCGTGACCGCGCCGCGCAAACCGCCCCAGAGGATCGCCACGCGATAGGGCCGCTCGACCATGGGCGACAGTCGCAGCAGGGTCAGAAGCGGCAAGAGCCCGAACAGGATCACCACCCGCGCCGCGATGGCCGCCAGGGCCACAGCGGCGACAAGGCCCAGATCGTCCAGCC
Source organism: Rhodovulum sp. BSW8 (assembly GCF_003314725.1). Taxonomy (NCBI): domain Bacteria; kingdom Pseudomonadati; phylum Pseudomonadota; class Alphaproteobacteria; order Rhodobacterales; family Paracoccaceae; genus Rhodovulum; species Rhodovulum sp. BSW8. Next base: position 42,196 of record NZ_QNVX01000003.1, on the reverse strand, counting down.
GCACCTCTTCCATCAGGCGCGGGATCAGCAGCGCGGCCAGCACGAAGATCAGCGCCCCGGCCCAATGCGCCAGCAGGTCCCAGACCTCGCGCAGGTTCGTCATCGCCGAGGGCGCCAGCCGCCCCGGCCCCATCAGGTTCAGCGTCAGGCCCGCCGCCACCACGGCGATCACGCCCGAGGCGCCGACGCTGCGCTCGGCGAGGATATAGGCCAGATAGGGCAGCGCCACCGACAGCGAGATCTGCGCCAGCTCGAACCGCTGGAACAGCGTCATCGCCCAGATCGCCACCCGCGCGCAGACCCAGCCGGTGACGGCCCCGCCCGCGATCAGCATCGGAAAGCGCCCCAGCGCCGAGGAAAAGGCGGGGTCGGGCACGTTGTCCATGACAAAGCTCATGAACAGGCCGAACAGCGCGATGGCGGCGGCGTCATTCAGGAGGCTTTCGCCTTCGATGATGCGGGCCAGCCGCCGCGGCGCCGAGATCGACCGGAAGATGCCGACCACGGCCGAGGGGTCGGTGGTGGAAACGATGGCGCCGATCAGCAGGCAGACGGTGATCGGCCAGGGGCTGACCCAAGCCAGCACATAGCCCACCGACAGCGTCGCGACCACGACCGCGACCACCGCCAGCATCAGGATCGGCACCCAGTCGTCCAGCATGCGGCGGAGGTTCATCCCCAGCGTGACCTGAAAAAGCAGCATCGGCAGGAAGACATAAAGAAAGACGTTGGACCGGATCGGCAGGTTGAGGATCGCCTCGGCCACCGGATTGAGCGCATCGGTCAGGTCGGTCCGCAGGAAGAAGATGGCGCCCGCGCCGATCATCATCCCCAGACCCGCCAGGATCACCGCATAGGGCAGCCTCAGCCGCGCGGCCAGCGGCTCGGCCGCGGCGATGACCACGAAAAGGCAGGCGGTAATGGTGGTGAGAACGACAATGTCCATGGCTCTGAGATAGGCGAAAGCGACAGGGGGGGAAGCGCCGCCCGGAAAACCCGTGTGGTCCGCGCTGCGTCAGGGCGCCGCGGCAGGTGCAGCCCTGCTCCGGCGTCGTGCCGGGGCCGCGACACCCGGGGCGCTCAGGCCAGAAGCGAACAGATCCGCCGCACAGCCAGTTCGTAGCCCTCGATCCCGCAGCCCGCGATGACCCCATCGGCGCGCAGCGAGACATAGGACCGGTGGCGGAAGGCCTCGCGCTTGTGGATGTTCGAGATATGCACCTCGATCACCGGGCCCTCGAAGGCGTTCAGCGCATCGAGGATCGCGACCGAGGTATGGGTGTAGGCCGCCGGGTTGATGACGATGGCGCAGGCGGTCTGCCGCGCCTCGTGAATCCAGTCGACGATCTGCCCTTCGTGATTCGACTGCCGCAGCGCGACGGCAAATCCCTTCTCCCCGGCCACCCGCGCGCAGGCGCTCTCGACATCGGCCAGCGTCTCGCGGCCGTAGATCTCGGGCTCGCGCTGCCCCAGCAGGTTCAGGTTCGGACCGTTCAGGATGTGGATCGTCTTCATGGGAGGCTCCCGAAACCGCGCCTCATCTCTCTAGCGCGGATGGGCGCGGCCGAAAAGGCCGCCCCGCCCGGTCCGGCTTGAGGGCTCAGGTATTAAAGAGGAAGTGCATCACGTCGCCGTCCTGGACGACATAGCCCTTGCCTTCCGAGCGCATCTTGCCCGCGTCCTTCGCCCCCTGCTCGCCGCCATGGGCGATGAAATCGCCAAAGGCGATGGTCTCGGCCCGGATGAAGCCGCGCTCGAAATCGCCATGAATGACGCCCGCGGCCTTCGGCGCCGAGGTGCCCACGGGGATCGTCCAGGCGCGGGCCTCCTTGGGGCCGACGGTGAAATAGGTCTCGAGCCCCAGAAGCCCGTAGCCCGCCTTGATCAGCCGGTCGAGGCCGGCTTCCTCCAGCCCAAGCTCTTCCAGAAAGACCTCGGCCTCCTCGGGATCGAGCTGGCTGATCTCTTCCTCGATCTTGGCCGAGATCACGACGCTGGCCGCGCCCTCCGCCTCGGCCATGGCCGCCACGGCGGCCGAGAAGGCATTGCCGGACGCGGCCTCGTCCTCGGCGACGTTGCAGACGTAGAGCACGGGCTTGGCGGTCAGAAGCTGCAGCATGCCCCAGGCCCTGGCATCGTCCTCGGCGACCGCGACGGTCCGGGCGGGGCGGCCCGCGTTCAGGGCATTGAGCGCGGCCTTCAGCAGGCGCTCCTGCTGGACCGCCTCCTTGTCGCCGCCACGCACCTTGCGGACGAGCCCCTGCAGACGCTTCTCGATCGATTCCATGTCGGCGATCATCAGCTCGGTCTCGATCACCTCGGCATCGGCGACCGGATCGACCCGGCCCTCGACATGGGTGACGTCGCCATCCTCGAAGCAGCGCAGCACATGGGCGATGGCATCGCATTCGCGGATATTGGCCAGGAACTGGTTGCCGAGCCCCTCGCCCTTCGAGGCGCCCTTCACCAGCCCCGCGATGTCGACGAAGGTCATGCGGGTCGGGATGATCTGCTTCGAGCCCGCGATTGCCGCCAGCTTGTCGAGACGCGGGTCGGGAACGGCGACCTCGCCCACGTTGGGCTCGATGGTGCAGAACGGGAAATTCGCCGCCTGCGCCGCCGCGGTGCGGGTCAGCGCGTTGAAAAGGGTCGACTTGCCGACGTTCGGCAGGCCGACGATGCCGGTCTTGAAGCCCATGATCCCGTCTCTCCTGGCTTGGGTCCGCGCGCATGTAGGGGGCGCGGACCCCGCCCGTCAAGCGTCCCCGTCGGGCCGGATCCTCCCACCGACCGGTTAGTCCGGCCCAATCGCCAGCCGGGAGCCGTCGCCAACGGCCGGACCCGGGCGCAATTCTTCGCAGAAGAATTGGGGCCCCGCCCAAACCGGCCCTCGCCCAATCGCAGTCAGTCCGAAGCCGCGCGCGTCACGAGGCCAGCCACCCCGTCCCAGGCGCCGGGAGACAGCGCGATCCCGAGAACCCGCTCGGGGTTCGTGGGCGGCGGCATCTCGACCGCGTCGAGCTTCGTGAACCCGAACCGCGCATAATAGGGCGCGTCGCCCACCAGCATCACCCGTTCCACCCCCAGCGCCTCGGCCCGCGCCAGCGAGTCGCGGATCAGAAGCGCGCCGAGCCCCTCACCCTGACGCGTCGGGTGCACCGCGACCGGCCCCAGAAGCAGCGCCCCGACCTCGCCGATCCGGATCGGCCAGTAGCGGATCGCCGCCGCCAGAATGCCGACCCCGTCCCGCGCGGTCAGGCACAGCGCCGCGACCGGCGGCACCCCGTCCCGCAGGCGGTAGGACGACAGCGCCGTGCGCCCCGGCGCGAAACAGAGGTCGTAAAGCGCCTCGACGTCCCACCAGTCCTCGGCCGTTTCTTCCGCCACCCGGATCACCGCGCTCTCCCTTGTTGCTGGAACCGGCCCTAGCACGAGGTTATGCCGGGGGAAATGCCCGAGAGGACCGCCATGTTCTACCGCCCCGAAGCCGGCCACGGCCTGCCGCACAACCCGTTCGGCGCCATCGTCGCCCCCCGGCCCATCGGCTGGATCTCGACCCGCGACGGCGCGGGCCGCGACAACCTCGCGCCCTATTCCTTCTTCAATGCCGTGGCCTACGAGCCGCCCCAGGTGATGTTCGCCTCGACCTCGACCAAGCCGGATCGCGACGGCACCAAGGACAGCGTGGCCAATATCCGCGACACCGGCGTCTTCTGCGTCATGATCGTCGAGGAGGCCGCCACCGATGCGATGAACGCGACCTCGGCCCCCGCCCCGCGCGAGACCGACGAATTCGCCCTCGCCGGGATCGCCCGCGCCCCTTGCGAGACCATCGCCTGTTCGCGGGTGGCCGGAGCACCGGCCGCGCTGGAATGCCGGCTGACCCGGATCGTGCCTTTGCCGGGGGCGGCCAATTTCGCCGTCTTCGGCGAGGTCACCGGCATCCATCTGCGCGACGACTGCCTGGTCGACGGCCGCTTCGAGGTCACCCGGTTCCGGCCGCTCGCCCGGCTCGGCTATCGCGATTATGCCGTGGTGCGCGACACCTTCGAACTGAAGCGTCCCGGCGACTGAGACCGGACGAAATAAACCGGCATGCCATCCGTCGAATTGACGGACATGCGGCCTCGGCGCCGTTTCCATTCCGGAACGAGACGCTTAAAAGGGCGTCGGCATGCCAGAACCAAAAAAGAGGGACGGATGACATGGAACGAATGATCGCGGTGATTGGCGGCTCGGGCGTCTACGACATCGACGGGCTTGAGGACGCGCGTTGGCAGGCGGTGGACACCCCGTGGGGCAAACCCTCGGACGAGATCCTGACCGGCACGCTCGACGGAATTAAGATGGCCTTCCTGCCGCGCCATGGCCGCGGCCATGTGCATTCGCCGACCTCGGTGCCCTACCGCGCCAATATCGACGCGCTGAAACGGATCGGCGCCACCGATGTCGTCTCGGTCTCGGCCTGCGGCTCTTTCCGCGAGGATTTCGCGCCGGGCGAATTCGTCGTGGTCGACCAGTTCGTCGATCGCACCATCGCCCGCGAGAAAAGCTTCTTCGGCGAGGGCTGCGTGGCCCATGTCAGCATGGCCCATCCGACCTGCGCCCGGCTGTCGGCCGCCTGCCTGCAGGCCGCGCGCGACGAGGGCATCACCGTGCATAGCGGCGGGACCTATCTGGCGATGGAAGGTCCGCAATTCTCGACGCTGGCCGAGTCGAAGCTCTATCGCGAAAACTGGGGCTGCGACGTGATCGGCATGACCAACATGCCCGAGGCCAAGCTCGCCCGCGAGGCCGAGCTTTGCTATGCCTCGATCGCGATGGTCACCGATTACGACTGCTGGCATCCCGATCACGATGCGGTCGAGGTGGCCGATATCGTCAAGACGCTGATCGGCAATGCCGAAAAGGCGCGCGGCATGGTCAGCCGCCTGCCCCGGCTGCTGGGCGCCCACAAGCCCTGCGAAAAGGGCTGCGACACCGCGCTTGACCATGCGCTGATCACCGCCCCCGAAAAGCGCGACCCGGCGCTGCTGGCCCGGCTGGATGCGGTCGCGGGCCGCGTGCTCGGCCACTGAGACGCCAGTCACGCCATGCCCGGTCCGCGCGGCCGGGCATGCGCGCCCCTGACTGCAGTGCACTCAGGCCGCCGCGGTCAGCAGAAGTGTCGTCATATAGACGCCATAGCAGATCGCCAGCACCGCCCCCTCGGCCCGCGTGATCCGCCCGCCGGTCCAGGCCACGAGGATCAGCCCGACCGTGGCCGCCAGCATCACCCAGACATCGAACCCGGCGATCCGTTCGGCCACAGCCAGCGGCTGCACCAGCGCGGTCACGCCAAGAATGCCCAGAAGGTTGAAGATGTTGCTGCCGATGACATTGCCGATGGCAACACCGCTTTCGCCCCGCCGGGCCGCCATCAGCGAGGTGACAAGCTCGGGCATCGAGGTGCCGATGGCGACCACGGTCAACCCGATCGCCGCCTCGGACAGGCCCGCCGCGGCCGCAAGCGCCACAGCCCCCGCCACCAGAAGCTTGGCCCCGGCCAGCGTCAGCCCCAGCCCAAGCGCCAACACCGGCAGGGCTGTCCAGGGCCGGTCCAGCGGGCCGAGCGTGTCGGCCTCGGCCTCGTAAACCTCCCCGGCTGCGGTCGTGGCCCGCCGCTCCTGCCAGATCGTGTAAGCAAGATAGGCCACCAGCAGCGCCAGCCCCGCCGCTCCGGCGCCGCGCCCCAGCGCGCCGCCCAGCATCGCCAGCACGGCAAGGCCGGTCGCAAGCGCCAGCGCGCCGCCGTCGCGCCGCAGCGCGGCCGGACAGACCCGCATCGGCCGCACCAGCGCCGCAAGTCCCAGAATGAGAAGGATATTGCCGATATTGCTGCCGACGACATTGCCAAGGGCAATGTCGGGCGCACCGGTCAGCGCCGCCTGCAGGCTCGTCACCAGTTCGGGCGTCGAGGTGCCGAACCCGACGAAGGTCAGCCCGATGATCATCGGCGACACGCCGAAGCGCCGGGCCAGCGCGACCGCGCCGCGCACCAGAAGCTCGCCGCCCGCGATCAGCGCCGCGAGCCCGGCCAGGACCAGAACGATATCCAAGGGAAAACTCCAAGGCCCCGACCCCGCCGACCGCGCCCGGACCCGGGGCGCAGCGCAGCCGACCTAGGATGGCGCCGCGTCCCCTTCAAGGGGCGCAAGGCGCGGTCTTTGGCGCGGCGCCGCTACTTTCGCGGCTCGGAACCGTTCTCGCGCACGAATTTCCGGATAAAGGCCCGGATTTCGCGCGCCGCGCTGGTATCGAGCGCCTTGCAGAGCGCGACGAATTCCTCGCGCTCGTCCTTGTCGAGCCGCAACACCAGCTGACTGTCCTTCTTGCTGCCCTTCTTCCCCATCCGGACCTCACGCCGCCATTGATTTTTGCCTAGGCGATGTATATACATTTTCTATTAACCTCAAGCGGGCACGCATCCACAAGAGAAAAACGGGAAGGGATTGGAAAAATGAATCTTCATGTCGCGCAGACCCTGTTGACGCGGGACCGGATGGACTGGCGCAAACCGCATCTCAACTGGATTTCCGACCGGTTCTACCGCTATTTCATGACCTCGCGCAGCTGATCCGTCGCAGCCGACCCGGGGCTTGCGTCAAACCACGCCCTTGCGGGGGGCACAGCCTTGCGCCAGAACCGGGGCCCGAAGGATCTGAAGCAGAGGGCCCCCGGGATGATCGCCAGCAGCAGCGTCAAGGACTATATCCGTACCATCGTCGATTTCCCCCATGAGGGGATCATGTTTCGCGACGTGACCACGCTTTTCGCCGATCCGCGCGGGTTTCGGATGGCCATCGACCAGTTGCTGAACCCCTATGCCGGGGCGCAGATCGACAAGGTCGTGGGGCTCGAGGCGCGCGGCTTCATCCTTGGCGGCGCCATCGCCCACCAGCTTTCCAAGGGCTTCGTGCCGATCCGCAAGAAAGGCAAGCTTCCGGCCGCAACCATCGCCGAGGAATACAAGCTTGAATATGGCGAGGCGGTGGTCGAGATCCATGACGACGCGCTGGCTCCGGGAGAAAAGGTGCTGATCGTCGACGATCTCCTGGCCACCGGCGGCACCTGCGAGGCAGGCATCAAGCTGTGCGAACGGCTTGGCGCCGAGGTGATCGGCTGCGCCTTCATCGTCGACCTGCCCGATCTCGGCGGCCGCAAGCGGCTGGAAGAGATGGGGATGGACGTGCATACGCTCTGCGCCTACGAGGGCGCCTGACGACGGCGCCGGGGGCGTTGCCCCCGGACCCCCAGGGTATTTCTGCCAAGAAGAAAAGAACGTCGGCTTCTTCTTGGCGAAAATACCCACGACGCGACCGTGCCGTCCGCGCGCGAGATCAGGACAGGGCCCGCAGCACCGCCCCCGGGTTCATGATCCCGGCGGGATCGAGCGCGGCCTTGATCGCCCGCATCGCCGCCAGCCGCGCCGGATCGCCGTAGCGTTCCAGATCCTCGACCTTCATCCGCCCGATCCCGTGTTCGGCGCTGACCGAGCCGTCGAAGGAGGCCACCAGATCGTGGACGCAACGCTTGATGGCGCCGCGGCGCGGCTCGTGATCGGCCCGGGTCTCGCCCGGCATCGGGAAGACGTTGTAATGCAGGTTGCCATCGCCCAGATGGCCGAAGCAGTTGATCCGGAAGCGGCCGATCCGGGCCAGCGCGGGTCCGGCCGCGGCGATGAAGTCGGGGATCGCCGAAAGCGGCACCGAGATGTCGTGGGACGAGATCGCCCCGATCCGCCGATTGGCCTGCGGAATCGATTCGCGCACCATCCAGAAATCGTGCCGCTGCGCCTCGGACTGCGCCACCAGACCGTCCGAGACCAGCCCCGCCTCGAAGGCCTCGGCGAAAAGGCCCTCGAGCGCCGCGCCCGGGTCCTGTCCGGCACCGAGCCCGAGGTCGATCAGCACCGTCCAGTCCGGCGGATCGGCAAAGGGACGGCGCAGGTCGGGCAGGGTCTCGGCGAGGAAGTCGAACCCGGCGCGGTGGATCAGCTCGAAGGCCGAGACCCCCTCGCCCACACGGTCCCGCGCCAGGGCCAGAAGCGCCAGCGCCGCCGCCGGATCGCGCACCGCCAGAAGCGCCGCGCCCGTCCTCGCAGGCCGGGGCGCCAGTTTCAGCGCTGCCGCGGTGATCAGGCCCAGCGTACCCTCGGCCCCGATCAGAAGGTGCCGCAGATCGTAACCGGTATTATCCTTCCGGAGCCGTTTGAGCCCCTTCAGGATCGACCCGTCGGGCAGCACCGCCTCGATCCCGAGGCAGAGATCGCGCGCATTGCCGTAGCGCAGGACATTGACACCCCCGGCATTGGTCGACAGCAGCCCACCGATGCGCGCCGACCCCTCGGAGGCCAGCGACAGCGGAAACAGCCGCCCCGCCGCCTCGGCCGCGTCCTGCACTTCGGTCAGGATGCAGCCCGCCTCGGCGACCAGCACATTCTCGTCGGCATGGACCGCGCGAATGGCCCGCATCCGGTCCAGCGTGACGATGACCGGCGCGGGACCCTCTTCCAGGATCTGCCCGCCGACAAGCCCGGTCCCGCCGCCATAGGGCACGATCCCGACCCGCGCGGCGGCACAGGCGCGCACGATCTCGGCCGCCTCCTCGACCCGGCCGGGCGCCAGCAACAGCCCTCCCTGCCCCCGGAACCGGCCGCGCGGCTCTTCGAGATAGGCGGGCGTCAGTTCTCGGAAGACGGCGGCGGGCAGGCGGGTGCGCAGATCGGCGGCAAAGGCGGCGGTGACGGGGTTCAGCATGGGCGGTCCTTTCCCCCCCGGTGAAGCATGGCCGGACGCCCGCTGGCAAGTCGGTCGGAGACGTCAGTCCGACAGCGGCTCCAATACCGCGACGGTCGGACGCGCGGGCAGCGTGCGGAGCGAGACCTCCAGCGACGAGGTGCCCGGCCGGGTCACCGCGAACTCGTCCGCCATTCCGGCCAGAAAGCGGTCGAGCGTCCGGGGACCGAACCAGTGCATCGGGATCACCACCGAGCTTTTCAGCCGGGTCAGCACCGCGATCATCGAGGGCAGGTCCAGCGTCAGCCGCCCGTCGACCGGCGCCATCACCACGTCGAGCCGCCCGAGCGCCGCGAACTGCGCCTCGTCCGGGATGTGGTGCAGGTGCCCCAGATGCCCGATGCAAAGCCCCGCCACCTCGAAGACGAAGATCGAATTGCCGTTCGGGTGCACCGCCCCGCTGTCATGGCCGCGAATGTCGGTCGGCACGTTGCGCACCAGCATCTCGCCCAGATCGAGGTGATGATCGGCCGCGCCCCCGCCCCTGGCCCAGCCTTCAAGCACATGGGAAATGGCCGGGTCGGGGAAGGCGGTGAAATGGGTCTCGTGGGCATTGTTCATGGTCACAACGTCAGGGGTGACCTGCATCGGGCCGAGATAGCCGGTATAATCGGTCGCCGCCACCAGACCGCCCGGCGTCTCGAGCAGAAAGGTCGCGTGATCGACGAAGGTCAGCCGCACCGTGTTCTCGCCGAGCGGCGTGCCGAAGGACGCGCGGTGCAGATAGGCGATGCCGGGGGCCGCATCGGCGATGGCGATGCAATGGCTGAGCCGCCGGCCCTCGGCAGTGGCGGACGAGGCGGTCAGGACCGCAAGCAGGATCAGGCAAGATCGCAGCATGGCATGCACCTCCCGCCCGGAAAATAGCGCCCGGCCTGCGCCGGTCACGCCCGGGCATTCCGATTTACGCAGCATCAATGCAAGCGTGGCTATCTGCGCCGAGGCCCGGACAGCACGTCCGGCCAGGCGCAGAGGGTTCTCATGCAACTGCCGAAACTCACACCCCCAGCCGACCCCCATGTCGTGCAGGATTTCTTCGTTCCGGTCTTCTGGGGCATCACCGATGCCGACGAGATCGCCGCCTTCGCCCGGGCGATGGCCAAGCGGATGGCGGGCGGCGTCCATTTCGCCGACAATTTCCTCAGCTGGGGGCGCAACAACTCGATGTTCGACGACCAGCCCTTCATGACCGCCTGGCAGGGCAATCTGGGCGATCACGCGATCGACCAGGCCACGGTCTGGCGGCGGTATATCCTGGCCTGCGCGGGCTATCACGCGGTCCAGATCGAGGGCGACTTCGTCGAATGCGGCTGCTATCGCGGCACCGCGGTCAAGGTCGTGGTCGACTACCTGGGCGGGCCGGAATTCCCGCGCCAGTTCTGGGCTTACGACCTTTTCGAACATGACGACAGCGACCCGCATCACGCGATGCCCGAACACGGGCCGGACCTTCACGCCCAGGTACAGGCACGGTTCGCGGGCTATCCGACGGTGCGGATCGTGCGCGGCCGCATCCCCGAGGTCCTGCGGGCCGAGGCGCCGCAGAAGATCTCCTACCTGCATCTCGACCTCAACCAGGTCGGAGCGGAACTTGCCGCGCTGGAGATGCTGTTCGACCGGGTGGTGCCCGGTGGCATCGTCATTCTCGACGATTACGAATGGTCGATGGGCTACCGTCCGCAGAAACTGGCCGAGGACCCGTGGTTCGACGCGCGGAACTACCGGGTCTTCCCGCTGCCGACCGGTCAGGGGCTGGTCCTGAAACGCTAGGCCCCGTGCCGGACGGCCTCAGGCCAGACCGGTCTCGGTCCGGCCGCGCCGGTCGCGGCGAAGGTTCGAATAAAGCACATGGTTGCGCCAGCGCCCGTTGATCTGCAGATAGCTCTGGGCGACGCCTTCGTATTTGAAGCCGCATTTTTCCAGCACCCCGCGCGAGGCGGCGTTCTCGGGCAGGCAGGCGGCCTCGATCCGGCTCAGATCCTTGTGGGTGAAGGCGTACTGCACCAGAGCCTCGATCGCCTCGCGCATATAGCCGTGGCGGGCATGGCATTCGCCGATCCAGTAGCCGAGCGTGCCCGACTGCGAGGGGCCGCGCCGGATGTTGTCAAGCGTGATCGCGCCCAGCAGCGCATCGTCCGACTGGCGAAACAGGAAAAGCGGCACCGCCGACCCTGTGCCCAGCGCCCGCTGCGCCCAGTAGACCCGGTTGGTGAAGGCCTTGCGCGACAGATGGTCGGGCGACCAGGTCGGCTCCCAGGGCGTGAGAAAGCCCATGCTCTCGGCCCTCAGCATCGCCCAGGGCCGGAAATCGGCGTGAACCGGGGGGCGCAGGGTCATGCGCTCGGTCTCGATCCGGACCTTGCGCCTGAACCCCAGCATCAGGCGGCGAGCCTGCCTTGCAGCGCGTCAAGCGCCGGTGCCCCCGAGACGGGGCCGTAAAGGGCCAGCGCCGGACGGGCGGATCCGGCCAGCCGGGCCGCGAATTCGCGCACATCGCCGGTGGTGACCGCGTCGATATTGGCGACCGTCTCCTCGACCCCGGGCACGCGGTCCCAGATCGAGACCAGCCGCGCCAGCCGCTCGGCCCGGTTGGACGGGCTTTCCAGCCCCATCAGCAGCCCCGCCTTCATCTGCACCCGGGCGCGCGCCACCTCGGCGGGGGTCATGTCCTGGGCGGCGCGGGCCAGTTCGGCCATGGTCAGCTCGGCCATCGGCCCGACCTGTTCGGCGCTGGTGCCCGCATAAAGCGTCAGCATCCCGGTATCGGCATAAGCGCCGGTCTGGGCGAAGACGGTATAGCACAGGCCGCGTTTCTCGCGCAGTTCCTGGAACAGCCGCGAGGACATGCCGCCCCCCAGCGCGGTCGAGAAGACCTGCGCGGTATAGATGCCCGGATCGCGATAGCCGGGGCATTCGAAGGCCAGCGCCATATGCGCCTGTTCCAGCGGCTTGATCTCGCGCCGCTCGCCTCCGGCGAACCGTGCGGGCTCCAGCAGGCCGCGCGCGGACGGTGTCTGGCCCGCGAACAACGCCTCGGCCAGACGCACGATCTCGGCGTGATCGACAGCGCCCGCGGCAGCAAGGATCATCCGGTCGGGCGTGTAATGGGTGCCGATGAAACGGAAAAGATCCTCGCGGGTAAAGCCCCGCACCCGTTCGACGGGGCCGAGGATCGAGCGGCCCAGAGCCTGAGCGGGATAGGCGACCTCTTGCAGCCAGTCGAAGATCACGTCGTCGGGCGTGTCGAGCACCTGCCCGATTTCCTGCAGGATCACGCCGCGCTCGACCTCGATTTCGTCCTCGGCGAAAAGCGGGTTCACCAGAATGTCGGCCAGCACATCAAGCGCCAGCGGCACGTCGGCTTCCAGCACCCGGGCGTAATAGGCGGTCATCTCGCGCGAGGTATAGGCGTTGATATAGCCGCCCACATCCTCGATCGCCTCGGCGATCTGAAGCGTCGTGCGCTTTTCGGTGCCCTTGAAGGCCATATGTTCCAGGAAATGGGCGATGCCGTTTTCCTCGGGCTGCTCGTCGCGCCCGCCGGCCATGATCCAGATCCCGATGGCCGCGGATTTCAGACCGGGCATCCGTTCGGTCACGATACGAAATCCGTTTGGCAGCCTGTGCAGCTCGACGCTCAACGCTTGCGCCTTTCATTGATGAGGGCTTCGAGGGCGGCAAGGTCGTTCTCGACCGGGCTCACCCGTTCCGGCCGGTCATACAGATCGGCCATCGACTTGGGAAGGGGGGGCCGCGCGCCGGTGGCGGCCTCGACCGCATCGGGGAATTTCGCGGGGTGCGCCGTCGCGAGCGTCACCATCGGCGCGGCCGAGGCGGGCTGGTCGGCCGCCACCTTCACGCCGACCGCCGTATGCGGGCAGATCGTCAGCCCGGTCGCGGCGAAGGTCGCGCGGATCGTGTCGGTGGTCTCGGCCTCGGAGGCACGCCCCGAGGCAAAGGTCTCGCGCAGGAATTCCAGCGCGCCCTGGCTGATGGCGAACCCGCCCTTCGCCTTCAGATCCTCCATCTGGCCCGCCACGGCGGCACCGTCGCGGCCATAGGCCTCGAACAAGGCGCGCTCGAAGTTCGAGGACACCTGAATGTCCATCGACGGGCTGATCGAGGGCGCGACGCCCTTCGTTTCATAGGCCCCACCCGTCAGCGCCCGGTGCAGGATGTCGTTCTGGTTGGTGGCGATCACCAGCTTCTCGACGGGCAGGCCCATGCGCTGTGCGATATAGCCCGCGAAGATGTCGCCGAAATTGCCGGTCGGCACGGTGAAGCGGACCGGGCGGTGCGGCGCGCCCAGGCTGACGGCAGAGGTGAAGTAATAGACGACCTGGGCCAGCACCCGCGCCCAGTTGATCGAGTTGACGCCCGCAAGCCCGACCGCGTCGCGGAACTCGAAATGGTTGAACATGTCCTTCAGCCGCGCCTGGCAATCGTCGAAGTCGCCCTTCAAGGCCAGCGCATGGACATTGTCCTCGGCGGGGGTGGTCATCTGGCGCCGCTGCACCTCCGAGACCCGGCCCTCGGGGAAGAGGATGAAGACATCGACATTGGACAGGCCGCGGAAGGCCTCGATGGCAGCCGAGCCGGTATCGCCCGAGGTTGCCCCGACGATGGTCACCCGCTGGCCCGAGCGTTCGAGCGCCGCCTGGAACAGCTGGCCGATCAGCTGCATCGCGAAATCCTTGAAGGCCAGCGTAGGCCCGTGGAACAGCTCCAGCAGGAACTGGTTCGGGCCGATCTGGGCCAGCGGCGCGCGGGCGGCGTGGGTAAAACCCGCATAGGCGCGGGCGATGATCGCCTCGAAGTCCGCGTCGGTGAACGTGTCGCCCACGAAGGGGCGCATCACCCGGAACGCGGCCTCTTCATAGGAAAGCCCGGCAAGCGCGGCGATGGCCTCGGGGGTCATCGTGGGCACGGTCTCGGGCACGTACAGCCCGCCGTCACGGGCCAGCCCGGTCAGCATTGCCTCTTCGAAACTCAGGACCGGGGCCTGCCCCCGGGTCGACACATAACGCATTGACTGCTCTTTCCCTCAACCTGACGCGTGATACGCCAGACGCCGGGCCATGTCACCCCGCGGCGCGGCCCACCGACGATCGGGGAAGCGACGCAGGGCGAGGGGTGCACGACCGACCGCTACAGCGCGCAGAGGCCGCCAGCCGGGCGACACTGCGGCAAACTGAGGTCTGCAGGTGCATTGCGGTTTCCGATAAACAAGAAATCCGGCGCTGCGGGAGCGCGCAGCGCCGGACTCTTGATGGGTCTGGCCCGGCAATCGCCGGTCCCCTAAAGGCCCATGTGGAGCGACATGGGCCTATTCCCCGGTTCCCTGACGTGACGCCTTGCGCCATCGTTGCAGTGGATCGCGACTGGATCGCGTCGCACCGTTGCATCTTGGGATCAGAGAAACATATTGAGCGGGGCGGCACAAGCGAAACCTGCGACATTCTGCCGCTTTTTCCAAAGCCCGCCCCGCGCCAGTTCAGGAGATCCCATGCAACACCCCCCGTTCCGCCCCTTCGAGACCGCGCTGGACCGCGACCGGGCGCTGTTGCTTTTGCAGGCGGCAACGCTTGGGGCCGATGATGGCGAGCTGTTTCTGGAACGGCGCCGTTCGGAGGTTCTAAGCTTCGACGACGGGCGGCTCAGGACGGCCAGCTACGATGCCTCCGAGGGGTTCGGCCTGCGCGCCGTCCGGGGCGAGGCTGCGGGCTATGCCCATTCCACCGAAATTTCCGAAGCCGCGCTGAAACGCGCGGTCGAGACGGCGCGGCTGGCCGTGGCCGATGGCGGCGCGTCGCTGGCGCTGGGGCCGCAGCCGACCAACCGGCGGCTTTACACCGATGCCGACCCGCTGGCCGAGGCCCCTTTCGCGCTGAAGATCGACACGCTTCGCGAGATCGACGCCTTCGCCCGGGCGCTCGACCCGCGCGTGGTGCAGGTGACCGCCTCGGTTGCCGCCTCGTTGCAGGAGGTCGCGATCCTGCGGCCCGACGGGAGGCTGCTGTCCGACATCCGGCCGATGACCCGGCTGAACGTCTCGGTGATCGTCGAAGAGAACGGTCATCGCGAATCGGGCAGCCATGGCGGCGGCGGCCGCACCGGGCTGGCCGGGCTGATCGACCGCGCCTCCTGGGAGGCCTCGGCGCGCGAGGCGCTGCGCGTCGCGCTGGTCAATCTGGACGCCGAGCCCTCCCCTGCCGGAACCATGGATGTGGTGCTGGGCCCCGGCTGGCCCGGCATCCTGCTGCACGAGGCGGTGGGCCACGGGCTCGAGGGCGACTTCAACCGCAAGGGCAGTTCGGCCTTTGCCGGGCTGATGGGCCAGCAGGTGGCGGCGAAGGGCGTGACCGTTCTGGACGACGGCACGATCCCCGACCGGCGCGGCTCGATCACCTTCGACGACGAGGGCACGCCCTCGAACCGCACCGTGCTGATCGAGGACGGCGTGCTGGTGGGCTACATGCAGGACCGCCAGAACGCCCGGCTGATGGGGGTTGCGCCCACCGGCAACGGGCGGCGCGAAAGCTATGCCCATCCGCCGATGCCGCGGATGACCAATACCTGCATGCTGGGCGGCGACGCCGCGCCCGCCGACATCCTGGCCGATCTGAAGGACGGGATCTATGCGGTCGGCTTCGGCGGCGGGCAGGTGGACATTACCAATGGCAAGTTCGTCTTCAGCTGCACCGAGGCCTATCGGGTGAAGAACGGCAAGCTCGGCGCCCCGGTCAAGGGCGCCACGCTGATCGGCGACGGCCCCGCCGCGATGAAGCAGATTCGCGCCATCGGCAACGACATGGCGCTGGACCCGGGAATCGGCAACTGCGGCAAGGCCGGACAATGGGTGCCGGTGGGCGTCGGCCAGCCGACTCTGCTGATCGGCGGGCTGACCGTGGGCGGCGCCGGGGCCTGAGGCGGCATTTCCCCAGTGCATTAAGGGCTTGACGCCGTGTCGGGCGCGCGGGCCGGACATCAGATAGGAAGACTTCGCGTAAAAGGTGAAATTCTCGATTCCGTTCACCTTGTATTAACCCATTCCGCTGCACATTGGCCTCACGGATGAGCGGAGCTGCGAAACGTGGAGATTGTTTCTTCCTACCACCCCCTCGCACCACCCACCCGGGAAGACTCCCTGGTTACGTGGCTTCGTCTCATCCGGTCGCGCCGTGTCGGCGCGACCACTTTTTTCAGGCTGATCGAGGATCATGGCAGTGCCGCGGCAGCGCTCGATGCCCTGCCGCGGATCGCCGAGGAAGCAGGCGTCGAGGACTACGCGCCCTGCTCGCAAGAGACCGCCCGGGCAGAGATCGCCCGTGCCCGCAAGGCCGGTGCCGTCGCGGTGCTGCATGGCAGCCCCGCCTACCCCCCCGCCCTTCTGGACCTGCCCGACGCGCCGCCCGTGCTGTGGGCGCTGGGTCACACCGATCTGCTGCACCGGCCGATGGTGGCGCTGGTCGGCGCCCGCAACGCCTCGTCGCTGGGGCTGCGCATGGCCCGGCGGCTGGCCGAGGGACTGGCCGGGGCGGGCTATGTCATCGTCTCGGGGCTTGCGCGCGGGATCGACCGCGCCGCCCATATCGCGGCTCTGGAAACCGGCACCATCGCCGTGCAGGCGGGCGGGATCGACGTGCCCTACCCGGTCGAAAATACCGGGCTTGCCAATGAAATCGCGCAACTGGGCCTGCGGCTGTCCGAACAGCCCCCCGGGCTCGACCCGCAGGCGCGGCATTTCCCGCAGCGCAACCGCATCATTTCGGGCCTCGCCCGCGCCGTCGTCGTGGTCGAGGCCGCCGCGCGCTCGGGCAGCCTGATCACCGCCCGATCCGCGCTCGATCAGGGCCGCGATGTGCTGGCGGTGCCCGGTCATCCCTTCGATGCCCGCGCCTCGGGCTGCAACATGCTGATCCGGGACGGCGCCGTGCTGGTGCGCCATCCCGACGATGTGCTCGAGGCGCTCGGCCCCGCCCCTTCCCTGACCGAGGCACGGCAACCCGAGGCCCCCGCGCCGCGGGCAAGGCCACGGGTGACCGAGGTGCCCGAAACCCCCGCCGCGCACCATCGCGTCCCGGCCGACCCGGCCGTGCTGCATGCCCGCATCCTCGACCGGCTCGGCCCCTCGCCCTTGGCCGAAGACCAGCTGATCCGCGATCTCGGCCTTCCTGCGGGCGCCGTGACCCCCGAACTGGTTACGCTGGAACTCGACGGCCGGATCGCCCGCGCGCCCGGCGGGCTTCTGTCGCGCACCCGCTGAACGGCCCGTCACAGCCCCGATCCGATCTGACGCAGCGGAGCCTCAACCCAGAGGCGAATCCCGCCCGTCATCCAGCCGTGCATTGACATTCGCGGCCTCCCCCCCACATCTTGCGCCGCCAAGGCACCCGCCCCCCGAGTCGAGAGAAATCCATGCCCGTCGTCGTCGTCGAGTCCCCGGCCAAAGCCAAGACAATCAACAAGTATCTGGGCTCCGATTACACGGTTCTCGCGTCCTATGGCCATGTCCGCGACCTGCCGCCCAAGGATGGATCGGTCGACCCCGAGCACGGCTTCGAGATGACCTGGGAGGTCGCCTCGGACAGCAAGAAGCACGTGAAGGCCATCGCCGACGCGCTGAAGGACGACAATGCGCTGATCCTCGCCACCGACCCCGATCGCGAGGGCGAGGCGATTTCCTGGCACCTAGAAGAGACCCTGCGCGCCCGCCGGGCGATCAAGAAGGACACGCCGGTCAGCCGCGTCGTCTTCAACGCCATCACCAAATCGGCGGTGACCGAGGCGATGAAGAACCCGCGCACCGTCGATGAACCGCTGGTCCATGCCTACCTGGCACGCCGCGCGCTGGATTATCTTGTGGGCTTCAACCTGTCGCCGGTCCTGTGGCGCAAGCTGCCGGGCGCGAAATCGGCGGGCCGGGTCCAGTCGGTCTGCCTGCGGCTGATCGTCGAGCGCGAGATGGAGATCGAGGCCTTCCGTGCCCGCGAATACTGGACGGTCGCGGCGGTGCTGGAAACGCCCCGCGGCCAGAGCTTCGAGGCGCGGCTGGTCACGCTGGGCGGCCAGAAGCTCGACAAGTTCGACCTGACCACCGCGACCGATGCCGAACTGGCGGTCAAGGCCATCGACAGCCGCGACTTCACCGTCGCCTCGGTCGAGGCCAAGCCCGGCACCCGGAACCCCGCGCCGCCCTTCATGACCTCGACCCTGCAGCAGGAAGCCAGCCGCAAGTTCGGCTTTGGCGCGCGCCAGACGATGCAGGCGGCGCAGCGGCTTTACGAGGCGGGCATCATCACCTACATGCGGACCGACGGGATCGACATGGCGCCCGAGGCGGTGATGGCTGCGCGCGACGCGATCAAGGACCGCTACGGCGCGGACTACGTGCCGAAATCGCCGCGGATGTACAAGAACAAGGCCAAGAACGCGCAGGAAGCGCATGAATGCATCCGGCCGACCGAGATGACCCGCGATCCGTCCAAGCTGAAGGTGACGGATGACGACCAGCGCAAGCTTTACGATCTGATCTGGAAGCGCACCATCGCCAGCCAGATGGAGGCCGCGCGGCTGGAACGCACCACCGTCGAGGTGGAAAGCGCCGACCATCAGGTCGCGCTGCGCGCCACCGGCCAGGTGGTGATGTTCGACGGCTTCCTCAAGGTCTACGAGGAAGGCCGCGACGACGTCGAGGAAGGCGACGACAAGCGCCTGCCGCAGATCATGCAGGGCGAGAAGGCCAAGCCGGCTCCGGCGGATCGTTACGCCGTCGAATACTCTAATCTGGCGGCACCGGACCGGGTCGATTTCGAGCCGCCCCTGGTCGAGGAAGAGGAATGGCTGCTTCGTTGTGATCGTGCGATTCTCAATGGCGATAAAGCGATCCTCGCCCAGCAGCACTTCACCCAGCCGCCGCCGCGCTACACCGAGGCGACGCTGGTCAAGCGGATGGAAGAGCTCGGCATCGGGCGGCCCTCGACCTATGCCTCGATCGTCACCACGATCCAGGACCGCGGCTATGTGCTGAAGGACAAGAACCGGCTGATCCCCGAGGACAAGGGGCGGCTGGTGACGGCCTTCCTGTCGAATTATTTCAGCCGCTACGTGGGTTACGAATTCACCGCCAATCTGGAGGATGAACTCGACGACGTCTCGGCCGGCGCGCGCGACTATCACGAGGTGCTGGACCGGTTCTGGAAGGATTTCTCGGCCGCCATCGCTGAAACCGCCGACCTGCGCATTTCCGAGGTTCTGGAAAAGATCGACGAGGTTCTGGCGCCGCATCTTTACCCGCCGCGCGAGGACGGGTCCGATCCGCGCATCTGCCCCAAATGCGGGGCGGGGCGGCTGAACCTCAAGACCGCGCGGTCGGGCGGCGCCTTCATCGGCTGCACGAACTATCCCGACTGCCGCTATACCCGCTCGCTTTCGGCGGTGAACGGCGATGACGGGTCCGAGCTTGACGGCAAGGTTCTGGGCCATGACGGCGAGGACGAGATCAGCCTGCGCATCGGCCGTTTCGGCCCCTATGTGCAGCGCGGCGAGGCCACCGAAGAGGTGCCGAAACCGCCGCGCGCCAGCCTGCCCAAGGGCTGGAAACCCGAAGAGATCGACCTCGACAAGGCGCTGATGCTGTTGAGCCTGCCGCGCGAGATCGGGCCGCACCCCGAGGATGGCGAGACCGTCGAGGCCGGGATCGGGCGCTATGGCCCCTTCGTCAAGCATGGCAAGAAATACGCCAACCTGCCCGATGTCGAGGAAGTCTTCACCATCGGCATGAACCGCGCGGTCGAGGTACTGGCCCAGAAGAAGACCCGGGGCGGCGGCACGGCCGCGAAACCGCTGCGCCAGCTGGGCGAACATCCGGAAAAAGGCGGTGCCATCGACGTGATGGCCGGGCGGTACGGGCCTTATGTCAAATGGGAAAAGGTCAACGCGACCCTGCCCAAGGATGTGGAACCGGGCGATGTGACGCTGGAACAGGCGGTCGAGCTGATCGACGCGAAGGCCGCCAAGGGCGGCAAGACCAAGGCCAAGGCGGCCCCCGCCAAGACGGCGAAGGCGCCCAAGGCTGCGGGCAAGACAGCCAAGAAGGCGACCGCCAAGACCGCATCGGCCAAGACCGCATCGGCCAAGACCGCAAAGCCCACTGCGCGCACGAAATCGACCAAGGCGGCGGAATAGCCGCCGACCGTCCACGCGCGCCACCCGCCCTTACGCAACGTCAGCGCGCGATCCGGTGAGCGGAGTTGATTGGCAAGTCCGCGCGCCGCGCCCCAGTTTGCCCGGGATAAGAACCCGGAGCAGGCCAGGGGGCATTCCATGACAGACCGGACATTTTCGCGCCGCGCGGCGCTTGTGACGCTGGGCGCCGGACTGGGGGCGCCCGCGCTTCTGAGGGCCGAGCCCGCGCCGATGGCCCGCCGCAATATCTCGAGCTTTGCGCGGCAGGACTGGCGCGACCATTTCGACCGGCTCGGCAAGGCGGTGATCGTGGCCGATACCAGCTCACGCGCGCTGCATTTCTGGTCCGGGGACGGCACAGACTACCGGATCTACCCGACCTCGGTGCCGATCAGCGAGGACCTGACCAAACGCGGCTATACCGAAGTCGTGCGCAAGAAGGTCGGCCCCGACTGGACCCCGACCCCCTCGATGGTCGAGCGCAATCCCGATCTGCGCTACATGCCGCCCGGCCCCGGAAACCCGCTTGGGACGCATGCGATGTATCTGTCCTGGCCCGCCTATCTCATTCACGGCACGCATGACACACGCAAGATCGGCCGGCCCTCCTCGGACGGCTGCATCGGCCTTTACAACGACATGATCGCCGAGCTTTACGACATCACCCCCATAGGCACCCGGGTCCGGATCATCTGATTGGCACCGTGCCGCGAGAGCGCAGTCGATTGACTCCCCCGTGACCGTTCGTCACAACTTCAGCCAGAGGAGCAGAGGGGAGACTTTCATGCAGAAGATCTACGGCACTGCCGCCGAGGCCCTGGACGGGCTCTTGTTCGACGGCATGCTCATCGCCGCGGGCGGTTTCGGGCTGTGCGGCATACCGGAGCTTCTGATCAAGGCGATCCGCGAGGCAGGCACGAAGGATCTGACCTTCGCCTCGAACAATGCCGGCGTCGACGATTTCGGGATTGGCCTCCTGCTGCAGACCCGCCAGGTCAGGAAGATGATCTCGTCCTATGTCGGCGAGAATGCCGAATTCATGCGGCAATACCTGTCGGGCGAACTGGAACTGGAATTCAACCCCCAGGGCACGCTGGCCGAACGGATGCGGGCGGGCGGCGCCGGGATTCCGGGCTTCTACACCAAGACCGGCGTCGGCACCGTCATCGCCGAGGGCAAGGAACATAAAGACTTCGACGGCGAGACCTATATCCTCGAACGCGGGATCGTGGCCGACCTGTCCATCGTCAAGGCCTGGAAGGCCGACGAGACCGGCAACCTCGTCTTCCGCAAGACCGCCCGCAACTTCAACCCGCCCGCCGCGATGTGCGGCAAGGTCTGCGTCTGCGAGGTCGAGGAGATCGTGCCGGTGGGCAGTCTCGAGCCCGACCAGATCCACCTGCCGGGGATCTACGTGCACCGCCTGATCCAGGGCGACCACGAAAAACGGATCGAACAGCGCACCACGCGCGCGGCGTAAAGGGGGAATAGGTATGGCCTGGGACCGCAACCGGATGGCGGCGCGCGCCGCCGAGGAACTCAAGGACGGGATGTATGTCAATCTGGGCATCGGCATTCCGACGCTGGTGGCCAATTACATCCCCGAGGGCGTGAACGTCACGCTGCAATCGGAAAACGGGATGCTGGGGATCGGCCCCTTCCCGGTCGAGGGCGAGGAGGACCCCGACCTCATCAATGCCGGCAAGCAGACCATCACCGAGCTGCCGCATTCGGCCTATTTCGACAGCGCCACCAGCTTCGGCATGATCCGGGGCGGCAAGATCGCGATGGCGATCCTCGGCGCGATGGAAGTGGCCGAAAACGGCGACCTGGCGAACTGGATGATCCCCGGCAAGCTGGTCAAGGGCATGGGCGGCGCGATGGACCTGGTCGCGGGCGTCGGCCGGGTGGTGGTGGTGATGGACCACACCAACAAGCATGGCGAATCGAAGGTCCTGAAGGCCTGCACCCTGCCGCTGACCGGGACCGGGGTCGTGAACCGGATCATCACCAATCTCGGCGTGCTCGACGTGGTCGAGGGCGGGCTGAGGATCGTCGAATGTGCGGACGGCGTCACCGAGGACGAAATCCGCGCCGCGACCGAGGCCCGCATCGTCGACTGACCGGTCCTCCTGTCGGACATGAAGAAGGCCGCGCCGGTGTCCCGGTGCGGCCTTTTTGCAGTTCACCTCTCCGGCACGGGCGGTGCGCTCTGGCACCTTCCGTGCGGGTCGGGCGGAACTCGTCAGAGCCCTGCCCTCTGCAGATCAGTCAGCGTTCGCAGCCAGTTCGGCGGCGATTTCGGCAACGCGGGCGTTGGCGATTTTTTCGTTCGCCGGGCCGTTGTCGCGGTAGCCGACAACCGAGGTGTAGCCGTTATCGCTGGCTTTCGCATGGGCGGCCACGATCCGGGCGACGCGCGCATCGGCATAGCCCGAGGTCGACATGCTGACATTGGTCGCCGGCGCGGCGGTGTCGAAGCGCACCCAGCCATTCACGCCGTCTTTCTCGGCGGCCGCTTTCAGCTCGATCAGCTGGTTGAGCGAGTAGGCGCCGGGCTGGACGCTCAGGTCCTGTTCCAGCTGCGACTGGGCAAAGACGGGCGCAGAGAGGGCGACAAGAGCGGCGGCGGTAAGAGCAAGAGTTTTCATCGTTTCGTTCCTTGTGTGCTTGTTATGACGGCTTGTTGCCGTCCGATGAGGCATAAATGGCATGAGCCCTTCCCAATTTCAAAGCACAAAAGCTTGTGTATTCCGTGTAGATGGTGCGTTATCGCACATACAAATGTCAGAAATCAGCCAGCCGGACCGAGGTGCCGGACAATCTTAAGTTTCCGGGAAAACGGTTCGCAGTCTTCCGGCAATGCCGTGCTATCTGGCCGGTGAGATGACCATGACAAAGATTCCCTCTGCCTCGGACGCCGCGCCCGCCTCCCGTCGCCTCCGCGACGCCCTGCTGATGGGCGGCCTTCTGAGTCTGGTGCTGGCCAGCCTTGCCGGTCTGGCTGCGGCCACGGGCTGGGACCAGACCATGGGCCAGCTTGCACGGCTTGGCTGGATGCAGGGGGCAGCCCTGCTGGCCCTGTCGCTGGCCAACTACCTGCTGCGGTCGCTGCGCTGGAACCTGTTCGGCCGCCGGGTCGGCCTGCCGCCGGGACTCTGGCGCGACATCCGCCATTATCTGGGCGGGTTTCTGATGATCGCGACGCCCGGGCGGCTGGGCGAGCTGGTGCGCATGCGCTGGATCCGGCGCGAGACCGGGCTGCCGCTGGACCGCTCGGCCCCTCTTTTCGTGATGGACCGGGCCGCCGATCTGGTGGCGATGGCGCTGATCCTCTGCGCGGCACTGGCGCTGTCCTCGGGCCATATCGCCGGGGCGATTCCGGTGGCCGCGCTGGCGCTGGGGGCGGCGGCGGCCGCGACCCACGGGCGGCTGATGGCGGCGCTGGTGACCCGCGGCTACCGGATCGTCGGCCGCTGGCCCCGGCTGTTCGGGCGGCTGCGCGGCATGGCGCGGACGCTGGGCCAGTTCACCGACGCCCGGGTCCTTGCGGCCTCGATCCTGCTGGGGTCCCTTGGCTGGATGGCCGAGGGCTATGCCTTTCACCTGTTGCTGGTCTGGCTCGGAGCCGATATCGGGCTCTGGAAGGCCGTCGGGATCTTCGTCTTTGCCACGCTGGCGGGCGGGTTGACCGGCGCGCCGGGCGGTCTGGGCGGTGCCGAGGCTGCGATGATTGCGCTTCTTGCGCTCGAGGGACTGCCGCTGGAGACTTCGGTCGCGGCCACGGCGGTGATCCGGGTGACCACGCTGTGGTTTGCGATCGGGATCGGCGCACTGGTCTTTCCGGTGGCGGAACGGATGTCGAAAAGGACGGCTGATGCAGTGGAAGACCGCTGACTATGCGGGATGGGGCCGGGCCCTTCGGGCCAGGGGGCGGATCGCCCGGCCAGAGCGGGTTTCGGCCCTAAGGGACGCGCTGGCCGAAGGCGGTCCCGCGATCGGCAATCGCCGGTCCTATGGCGACGGCGCGCTGAACGCCGACGGCGCCGCGGTGCAGATGACGCGGATCGACCGGATTCTGGCCTTCGCCCCCGAGACGGGCGTGATCGAGGTCGAGGCCGGCGCCACCATCGGCGCGCTGCTGAAGCTGCTGGCGCCGCAAGGCTGGATGCCCGCGGTGATGCCCGGCACCGGCCTGGCCACCATCGGCGGCTGCATCGCCAATGACGTCCACGGCAAGAACCATCATGGGGCAGGCAGCTTCGGGCAACATGTGCTGGCGGTGACGCTGATGACGCAGACGGGCCCGCGCGAGGTGAGCCCGGCCTCCGATCCCGCACTGTTCCGCGCCACGATGGGCGGTCAGGGCCAGACCGGCGCCATCCTTTCGGCGCGGCTGAAACTGATGGCGATCCCGGGCCAGCGGATGAAGGTGGTGGAAACCCGGATGCGGGATTTCGACAGCTTCATCGCCGCGCTCGACGCGTCCGAGGCCGACTTCACGGTGGGCTGGATCGACGCGACGGCGAAACGCAAGCGGCTTGGGCGCGGCATTCTCGAAGAGGGCACGCTGGTCGAGGGCACCCGCCCCGGCCCCGAGCGCAGGCCGAAGCCCGTGCCCTTCGACGCGCCGCGGGCGCTTTTGTCCTGGCCGGTGGTGAAGATCTTCAACCGCTGGTACGGATCGGGCGTGCCCGATAGCGGGCGCAAGCGGACCCGGGCGCTGGACGAATTCTTCTTCCCGCTCGACGCGCTGACCGACTGGAACCGGCTGTACGGCAAGCGCGGCTTTCACCAGTTCCAATGCGTGGTGCCTGCCGACCGGGCGCCCGCGCTGAAGGAGATCCTGACCACCATCGCGCGGGGCGGCGTCGCCTCGCCGCTGGCGGTCCTGAAACGGATGGGGCCGGGCCGCGCCGGGCATCTGTCCTTCCCGATGGACGGCTACACGCTGGCCGTCGACCTGCCCGCCCGCGCCAGGGTGCCAGCGCTTTACGCGCGGCTCGAGGAACAGGTGATTGCCGCGGGCGGCCGCATCTATCTGGCCAAGGACGCCCTGGCGCGGCCCGAAAGCATGGCCGCGATGTATCCCGAACTGGAGGCCTGGCGCGCCGAGGCGGCAAAGGCCGACCCCGAGCGGCGTCTCGCCACCGATCTGGTGCGGCGGCTGAAACTGAGGAGCGCGTGATGGCAGAGACCTGGATCGTTCTCGGGGCCTCGTCCTCGATGGCGCGGGCGCTGGTGCGCCGGTTGGCTGCGCGCGGCGACGGGCTGATCCTTGCCGGGCGCGACCTGGCGGACCTCGAACGCGACGCGGCCGACGCGCGCGTCCGGGGCGCGGCCTTCGCCGAGGTCGTCCGCTTCGACGCGCGCGAGCCCGCCTGCGTGGCACCGATCCTTGCCCGCGCCAAGGCCTGCGAGGGCACGGTCTCGGCCGCGGTCTTCGTCGGCTCGATGCCGCCCCAGGCCGAGATCGACGCCGATCCCGGCCTGATCGAGGGCGTCGTCACCGACAGCTTCACCGGCCCGGCCCGGCTGTTGCAGGGGCTGGCCCCGATCATCGAGGCCCGGGGGGCTGGCACCGTCATCGGCGTGGGCTCGGTTGCGGGCGACCGCGGGCGGATCGGCAACTATGTCTACGGCGCGGCCAAGGCGGCCTTTGCCACCTATCTGTCGGGGCTGCGCAACCGGCTGGGCCGCGCGGGCGGGCATGTGCTGACGGTCAAGCCCGGCTTTACCGATACCGCGATGACCTGGGGGATCGAGGGGATGTTCCTCGTGGCCTCGCCCGACAAGGTGGCCACGGACATCCTGAGCGCGCTCGAAAAGCAGCGCAACGTGATCTACACGCCGTTTTTCTGGATGGGGATCATGGGCATCATCCGGCTGATCCCGGAACGGGTCTTCAAGAAGCTTTCGGTCTGAGACCGGCGCCGTCCGGCCCTGTCCGATGCCGGGGCCGGGCGGCTCAGAAGCCGAACCAGCGCTGCCAGAGCCCGGCGCTGTAGAACATGAAGGACAGCGCGAAGAAGATCAGCCCCAGCCCCGCCCGGTCGCGGAGCGCAAAGACGATGGGGTCGTAATCCTGCTGTCCGCGATAGCCGAGCCAGACCATCCGCACCAGCCAGACCGCCAGCGGAAGGGCCGCCGCCCAAAGCAGCCAGCGGGTCTGATAAAGCGCCTCGGCCTGCGCAGAAAAGCTGTAGGCGACGAAGACCACCAGCGCCCCCACCACGCCGATCCCCGCCATGTTCAGCAAATCGCCCCGGTCGCCCCGGCCATAGCCCCGGCCGGGCAGGCGCTCGTCGGTCTCGGCCCGGGCCAGTTCGGTCATCCGCTTGACGCAGCCCAGCGTCACGAAGACCGGAAAGACGAAGACCAGCATCAGGAAGGACGCCTCGCCTCCGCCGGCCGTTGCCCCCGCCACCACGCGGATCGTGTAAAGCGCGGCCAGCGTCGCGATATCGACCCAGCGCATCCGCTTGAGCCGCAGCGAATAGGCCAGCGACAGCGCCATATAGAGAAGAACCACGGCCAGGAAGGACGGCCCCAGCGCCGCGCCGACCCCGAGGGCCATCAGCGCCAGTACCGCGCCCGCCGCCATGCCCGCGCCGATGGGCACCTTGCCGCAGGCAAAGGGGCGGCGGCATTTGGTTTCGTGCAGCCGGTCGGCCTCGAGGTCGAGCAGGTCGTTGACGATATAGATGCAGGACGCGGCAGCCGAGAAGGCCAGGATGCCCAGAAGCACCAGCGCCAGCGTTTCGGGCCGGAAATCATGCGCGGCCAGCGCGGGCAACAGCAGCAGCACGTTCTTGACCCATTGATGCGGCCGGAGCGCCCGGCCGAGGTCGCGCAGCTTCCAGCCCGCCGGGATCTCTTCGACCGGATGGCCCGCCGCCGACAGTTCGGCCGCCAGCCGGTGCTGCCGCCCCAGCAGCAACGCCCGGTCGGCCTCGCGCCAGACGGGGCGGTCGGCGGCCCTGGCGCCGGCATAGTCGAAACCGCGACGCCCGAACCGTTCGGCCAGCGCCCGCGCCTTGGCGGCCCCCTCGGGCGGGGCTGCCCCCTCTGCGCCGGCGCCCTCTTCGACAAATCCGTAATGCCCCGCCAGCGCCGCGACGAGCCCCGGATCGGCCCCGCCTGCCAGCACCACCGGCCGCCCGGCCTCGCAGGCCTCAAGCGCGCGGGTCGCCATCTCGGGGCGAAGCGGCAAGAGATCGACCCGGGGCGGAGCGATCCGCGCCAGCTCGCGGCAAAGCCCGGCCCGGTCGCGAAGATGCATGGCCGTCGCCCTGAGCGTCTTCAGCGGCGCCCGGCCGAGCCCGTTCCAGAAGCATTCAAGCCCGAGATCGGTCTTCAGAAAGGTCCCGTCGACGTCGAGGACCAGCGGTTTCTGGCGTTGCATCCTATCCCCTGCCCTTGGCCCGGAACACGCAGCCGTCGCTGATCAGCTCGGGCGGGGTCCGGCACAGCCCCCGGGCCACCGCCCAGGCTGCCAGCACTTTCGGCACATAATCGCGCGTTTCCGGATAGGGCGGAACGCCGCCATGGGCGCGCACCGCCCCCTCTCCGGCATTATAGGCGGCCAGCACCAGCACCGGATCGCCGCCGAACTCGCCCATCAGCCAGTCGAGATAGGCCACGCCGCCGCGGATATTGGCGACGGGATCGGCGGCATCGACTACGCCGAAGCGCCGGGCCGTGGCGGGCATCAGCTGCATCAGACCCAGCGCCCCTTTCGGGCTGAGCGCCCGGCCGCGCCCGCCGCTTTCGACCCCGATCACCGCCAGCGCCAGCGCGGGCGAGACCCGGGTGCCGACCGTGGCCGACAGGATCGCGCGACCATGGGTCTCGGCGATGTCCTGCAAAAGCTGCAGCCGGGGCGCGCGCGCCGCTTCGCCGGGCGGCGCCTCGCCCAGTGCCACCAGCGCGGGCGCCAGCCGCCCCGGCCGGCTGTCGCTCAACGCGGGCGACACCCGCGACCAGAACCAGGCCGGACCCGGGTCCGCTGCATTGCCGGCGGGCGGCTCGGCGGCAGCGTCGGGGCTGCGGGCCAGCGGAGCGGCCGACGGGCTCAGTGCTGCCGGCACCACGGTCGCGCGCGGCTCGATCTGAACGGTGATGCGTCTTGACGCACCCGGGGCGGGCGGTTTGACCCTTCGAAAGGTGAACTCCGGCCAGGGCGGCGGCTCGGCCCGCACCGGTCCGGGCACCGCGCTGGTCAGAACCAGCCCGGCCAGAACCAGACCTTCCAGATGACGCCGCATGTTCTGCCCTGCCCGACCTTGCGGTTCTTTGCGGTTCCGCTTTGCGGCAGGGGTCTGACGGACCCGTCCGGCGTGCGGAGAGTTTTCGAGGCAATTGTTATTGCATTTTCGATCAATTCCCAAGGTTTCGATGGTCTTTTTCCGCTTGGGCGGAAATTGCCAAGGCCCAGCCCAACTCTTGCCCGATTCCGGTGGCCCTATGGCGCGGTCGAAGCGGTTGCGGCCCCGTTGGTGGGGGTCCGGCCCTTCACCCAAGGGCATTTGAACTGAGCGAGCATCCTACTGGAGGGACCCCCATGAAACTCTTCAAACTCTTCAAGACCTTCGCCAAGGACGAGTCCGGCGCCGTCACCGTCGACTGGGTCGTGCTGACCGCCGCCATCGTCGGCCTCGGCATCGCCGTTCTGGGCACGGTGCGCGGCGGCGTGAACGGCCTCGGCTCCGAGATTGCATCCTCGCTGTCGGCCGGGTCGGTCGCGGACCTGTCGAACCTCGGCTGGGGCAGCGAAACCACCACGTCCGAATAGTGCGAAATCTGCACCTCACGTCAGCAAGGCCGCTCCTCCGCGAGCGGCCTTTCCTGCTGTGCCGGCCGTGCGCCGTTTGCGAACCACTGGGCGATCCCTTCGATCTTTAACCGAATATCCACCGGCCCCCGTCAGGATCCCCCGGAGATGGCCGCATTCCCGTGGCAAATCCGGCAAATCGAAGGGCATTCCGCGGCCAACGCACGGTCCGCGGGGCGGCGACGAAAGGACATGCCATGCGCCTGATCTTCGGACTGGTCCTTCTGCTGGGGCTCGGTCTGGCAGGGTTCGCGGTCTATATGGCTCAGGGCTATTTCGACCAGACCAAACGCGAACTGGCCGCGGCCCGCGCCGCCCAGTCTCAGCAGGTTGCGCTGGAACCTGTGGTCGTCGCCAAGGAACCGCTGCGTTATGGCCAGCAGGTCACGCTGGACAACCTGCGCCCGGTGCTCTGGCCTAAGGACTCGATGCCCGAAGGCGTGTTCCAGACCAAGGAAGAGCTGTTTCCCGAAGGCCAGCCGCAATTCCGTACCGTCCTGCGCGCGATGGAGGCGGGCGAACCGCTCCTGCGGGTCAAGGTCACCGATCCCGGCGCCGATGCCGGCATCACCTCGCGCCTGACCAGAGGCATGCGGGCCTTCGCGATCCGGGTGGATGTCAGTTCTGGCGTCTCGGGCTTCCTGCGGCCGGGCGACAGGGTCGATGTCTACTGGACCGGCGAAAGCCAGTCGAAACAGGTGACCAAGCTGATCGACACCGGCATCCGCCTGATCGCCATCGACCAGATCGCCGACGAGGACACCACGCGGCCCGTCATCGCGCGCACCGTCACGGTCGAAGCCTCGCCGCAACAGGTCGCCTCGCTGGCCCAGGCACAGTCGAGCGGGCGGTTGTCGCTGTCGCTGGTCGGCGCCAACGACGATGTGGTGGCCGAGGCGGTCGAGGTCGATCAAAAGGCGTTGCTGGGCATCGAGGACGCCCCCGAAGTCGCCCCCGAACAAAAGCGGATCTGCACAATTCGAACCCGCCGCGGGTCGGAAGTGGTCGAGATCGAAATCCCCTGCACGAACTGACCCCATTCGCCAAACCGGCCGCAGACAGCCGTTCCGCCCTTCGGCCGACATGATCGGAACGGGAGGCCGGGGCCAAGGACAAAGCGGCCGGATACAACCATGGACTGCATCCCCGAAGCGAGCCAACAGAGGCGATTGTTGCGAGATACCCACAGGCCGCCCCAGGCCGACGCGCAATGATTGCAAATTTAAGGGCCTTGCCGCATCCTGACCGCCAAAAGGGGCGAAAGACCCCTCCTAAGCCGTGATCGGAAAGGCAGGGTCACATGAGATTTCGGACGATCCTCGCGGCCGGACTGTTGGGTCTTGCCGCGATTCCGGCCCTGCCGCCGGAGGCCGGAGCGCAGACCCTGCGGACGCTGGAGGGCCTGGCGACCGGCAAGCTCACGATCCCGATGAACCGCGCGGTGGTGGTCGAAAGCGATCAGGTCTTTGCCGAATTGTCGATTTCGAACCCGCAGATCGCCGATATCTCGACCCTCTCCGACCGCACAATCTATGTGCTGGGCAAGTCGCTCGGGCGCACCACGCTGACGCTCCTGGGGCCCGACGGCACGCTGATCACCAATGTCGAGGTCCAGGTGACCCCCGACATGAGCGAACTCAAGGAACGGCTGCGCGAGGTGCTGCCGGGCGAACCCATCGAGGTGCGCGCGGCCAATGACGGGCTGGTGCTGTCGGGCACGGTCAGCTCGAAGACGGTGATCGACCGGGCGCTCGATCTGGCCTCGCGCTATGCGCCGGAACGGATCTCGAACCTGCTGAATGTCGGCGGCACCCAGCAGGTGATGCTGAAGGTCCGGTTCTCGGAAATGAACCGGTCCGTGTCGAAAAGCCTCGGCACCAGCCTCGGGGTCGCGGGCCTGACCAATGGCGGCGACCTGGGCTTTGCGGGCGGCACCAACACCATTACCGAGGGCACCAACCTCGGCGATCTTTTCGACGGCGATCCGTCGACCACGCCGGCCCGGTCGCGCGGCAGCAATGGCGTGTTCTCGATCGGCATCGGCGCTGGCGATCTGCAATTCGCGGTGCTGCTGGAAGCGCTTGAAACCAAGGGCTTCGTCCGAACCCTGGCCGAACCGAACCTGACCGCCCTGTCGGGCCAGGCGGCCAGCTTTCTTGCGGGCGGGGAATATCCGATCCCGGTGGTCGGCGGCGATGGCGACGTGACGGTCGAGTTCAAGCCCTTCGGGATTTCGCTGAACTTCATCCCCAATGTGGTGGGCAACAATATCAACCTCGAGATGAACGCCCAGGTCAGCAGTATCGACCCCTCCGTGACCTTCAACAACAACGGCATCATCATCAGCGGGTTCTCGACCCGCTCGACCTCGACCACGGTCGAGTTGCATGACGGCGAAAGCTTCGCGGTCGCAGGCCTCTTGCAGGACGACTTCGCGAGCCTCAAGGGCCAGGTGCCGTGGCTCGGCGACGTGCCGATCCTGGGCGCGCTCTTCCGCAGTTCCGAATACCAGCGCGACCAGAGCGAACTGGTGATCATCGTCACCGCGCATCTTGTCTCGCCCACGCGCGGCGAGGCGCTGGCCCTGCCGACCGACCGCGTGGCCCCGCCAAGCGAGCGCGACCTTTTTCTGCACGGTCGGCTTTCCTCACCGCGCACCCCGCGCTCGGGCGCCGCGGGCGAGGTCGCACGGCAGGATTTCGGCGGCTCCTACGGCTATGTGATGGAGTAGGCCCATGCGTGCCCGCCTTGCCTTCGTGACCCTGAGCGCCGCGCTGGCGCTGACCGCCTGCAGCCCCCGCCAGATTGCCGATTTCAACCGGCCCGCGGGCGATACGCTGGACGATGGCAGCTTTGGCAACGCCACGATGACCAACCAGATGGTGATGACCTCCGACCGGGCGATGGCGATCGACATGACCCGCCGCTTCGCCGCCGAGGTGCCCAGCACCATCACCTTCGCCTTCAACAGCGCAGCGCTCGACGCCACTGCGCAGGCCGCGCTCGACCGGCAGGCGGCCTGGATCCTGCGCTATCCCTTCGTGGTCTTCCGGGTCTACGGCCATGCCGACAAGGTCGGCAGCGCGCCTTACAACAAGGCGCTGGGGATGCGGCGGGCACAGGCGGCGGTGGCCTATATGGTGGCGCGCGGCGTCCCGCGCGCGCGGCTGCAGGCCGTGGTCTCCTATGGCGAGACCCGGCCGCTGGTCCATACCGAGGGGCCCGAGCGGCAGAACCGCCGCACCGTGACCGAGGTCGCGGCCTTCCTGCGCCCGCGCCCGATGACGATCGATGGCAAGTACATGGCGCGCAGCTACCGGGCCTATCTCGACAGCGCGCAGCCCAAGCCCACGCTTCAACCCGCAGACGTCGCCGCGCCGGACTAGTTCCCGGACTAATTCCCGGACCAACTCCCGCACTAACTCCCGCGCGGTGACCAGCCGCGCTTGGGACGCGGATCGAAGGTTTTTCGAACAATTCCGCACCTCGGGCCGTAATGTTGCCCAAGTTGTTCTTCACGCTCGGCCCATGGACCGACGTGCGGGCGCGAAGTGAGTCGTGCGCGAACGGGGCAGGCGCGGCCGGCCGCCCGCCCTGTCCGGTCTGCGTGGAAGGATTTGGGAACGATGACGAGCATGCCAGCGTCGATACCCGACCAGGCCCCGATCCGGGCCTGCACGGTGTCTCGGGACATCCAGAATTTCGATCTTCTGATCGAGGACATGGAAGCCGAGCTTGGCGGCGGCTGGGGCGATATTGCCTTCGACGAGGCGCGCGGCTTTTTCGACCAGCCCGAGGCGCAGGACATCGAGTTCATCGCGGTCGCGGTCGACGACGCGGACGAGGCCGACATCGCGGCCATCGGCGAGATCGTCCGCGCCGCCAAGCAGCGCGGGCTGAACGTGCTGGTCATCGCCGAAGAGCTGAGCCCGATCGCACTGCACCAGCTGATGCGGATGGGGGCCGACGATTTCGTCCCCTACCCGCTGCCCGAGGGGGCGCTGCACGAGGCCATCGTCCGGTTGCGCCAGGCCCCCGCCGCGGCCTTCGCGCCCCCCGCCCCCGCGGATCCCGCCGCGCCCAAGCTGTCGCGCTCGAACCGGGACGGCGTGGTGCTGTCGGTGCAGGGCCTGGCAGGCGGGGTCGGGGCCTCGACCTTCGCGGTCAACCTTGCCTGGGAACTGGCGCTTGCGGCGCGCAAGTCGGGCGGCCGGGTCTGCCTGCTGGATCTCGATCTGCAATTCGGCTCGGCCGCGACCTATCTGGACCTTCCGCGCAAGGACGCGGTCTTCGAACTCTTGTCCGATATCGGCGCGATGGACGGCGACAGTTTCCTCCAGGCGCTGCAAAGCTACCGGAGCGATCTGCATGTGCTGACCGCGCCCTCCGACATCCTGCCGCTCGACATCATCGGGCCGCCCGAGGTGAACGCGCTGATCGACATGGCACGCTCGCAGTTCGAATTCGTGGTCATCGACATGCCGAAGACCCTGGTCAACTGGACCGAGACGGTGATCACCCAGTCGCATCTTTATTTCTCGCTGCTGGAACTCGACATGCGCTCGGCCCAGAACGCGCTGCGCGTGATCCGGGTGCTGAAATCCGAAGGCCTTCCGCGCGAACGGGTGCGCTATGCGCTGAACCGGGCGCCGAAATTCACCGACCTGTCGGGTCGCGGGCGGGTCCGCAGACTGGCCGACAGCCTCGATATCGACATCGAGATCCAGCTTCCCGACGGTGGCAAGGCGATCACCGAGGCGGGCGATCACGGCCTGACCCTCGCCGAGACCGCGGCCAAGTCGCCGCTCCGCCGCGAAATCCAGAAGCTCGCGGCGTCGCTTTACGATCTCGGCACGGCCGCGGCCACTGCGGCACAGTAAAGGGGCTACGAATGTTCTCGCGCTACAGAAAGCCCGAGCCCGGCACCGTCCAGCCCGCCACGCCTCCCGAGCCCCGGCCCGAGGCGCCGCCGCCGCCCGCCGCGTCCCTGCCTCCGGCCTTGCCCGCCCAGCCCGCGCCCAGCGAAAAGGACCGCAAGCGCAAGGAACGCCTGGGCGAGCTGAAATCCGAACTGCACAAACAGCTTCTGGAAAGCCTGAACCTCGCCGCGCTGGAACATGCCGAGGAAAAGGAGCTGCGCGCCGAGATCCAGGCCATCGCCTCCGAGGCGCTCGAGGAAATGGGCGTCGTCCTGAACAAGGACGACCGCACCCAACTCTATCAGGAGTTGTTCGACGAGGTGACCGGGCTCGGCCCGCTGGAGCCGCTTTTGAAGGACGAAAGCGTCAACGACATCCTTGTGAACGGCCCCAAGCAGATCTTCGTCGAACGCGCGGGCAAGCTGCAACTGACCGACATCGCCTTTCGCGACGAAAAGCACCTGCTCAGGATCATCGACAAGATCGTCTCGGCGGTGGGGCGGCGGGTCGATGAATCGAACCCCTATGTCGATGCGCGTCTGGCCGACGGCTCGCGTTTCAACGCTATGGTGCCGCCCATCGCCGTCGATGGCAGCCTGGTCTCGATCCGGAAGTTCAAGAAGGACAAGCTTGGCATCGACGATCTGGTCACGTTCGGCGCCTTCACCGAAGAGATGGCCGCCTATCTGCAGGCGGCGGTCGCGACCCGGCTGAATATCATCGTCTCGGGCGGCACCGGGTCGGGCAAGACCACGACGCTGAACGCGCTGTCATCCTTCATCGACAATTCCGAACGGATCCTGACCATCGAGGACACCGCCGAGCTGCAGCTGCAGCAGACCCATGTCGGCCGGATGGAAAGCCGCCCCCCGAATGTCGAGGGCAAGGGCGCGATCAGCCAGCGCGACTGTCTGAAGAACGCGCTTCGGATGCGGCCTGACCGCATCATCGTCGGCGAGACCCGCGGCGACGAGGTGATCGACATGCTGCAGGCGATGAATACCGGCCATGACGGGTCGATGACCACGATCCACGCCAACAACGCCCGCGATGCGGTCAGCCGTCTGGAAAACATGATCGCCATGGCCGGGATCGAGATGCCGCTGAAGGCGGTGCGCGCCCAGATCGCCTCGGCCGTCAACCTGATCGTGCAGGCCAGCCGCCTGCAGGACGGCTCGCGCCGCATGGTCTCGATCACCGAGGTGACCGGGATGGAGGGCGAGGTGATCTCGATGCAGGAGGTGTTCCGCTACGAACGGATGGGCCTCGATTCGAGCGGCAAGATCATCGGCCGCTTTACCGCGACGGGCGTGCGCAGCGCCTTCTCGGAGCGGTTCCGGCAGTGGGGCTACGACCTGCCCGCCAGCATCTTCGAACCTGCCCGGGGGAAATAGCCCATGCAAATCGGCGCGGAACCCCTGATCTACGGATTGATCTTCCTCTCGGTGCTGGCGCTGGTCGAGGGGCTTTATCTGACCGTCTTCGGCAAGTCGATCAGCCTGAACGCCCGGGTCAACCGGCGGCTCGAGATGCTGGAAAAGGGCGTCGACCGGGAAAAGGTCCTGGAACAGCTCCGCAAGGAGATGACCCAGCACATGCGGGCCCGCGGCATCCCGCTTTACTCGATTCTGGCCGAGCGGGCGCAGAAGGCCAATATCGCCTTCACGCCGGTGCAGCTGATCGGGATCATGGTGGTGCTGTCGGGCGTGGCCTTTCTGGGTCTGACGCTGGGCACCGGGGCCGTGCTTCCGGTGCGCGTGCTGGCCTCGATCGGGATCGGCGTCGGCGGGGTCTATACCTGGGTCAACGGCAAGGCCAAGAAGCGGCTCGGCCTGATCGAGGAACAGCTGCCCGACGCGGTCGAGCTGATGGTGCGCTCGCTGCGCGTGGGCCATCCCTTCATCTCGGCCATCAACATCGTCGCCAAGGAGGTGCCCGACCCGCTGGGATCGGAATTCGGCGTGATCGCGGACGAAGCCGCCTATGGCCGCGATGTCAGCGAGGCGCTGAAGGATCTGGCCGAACGGGTCGACATGCAGGATTTGCGCTTTCTCGCGGTCGCGGTGACGATCCAGCAGCAATCGGGTGGCAACCTGGCCGAGGTGCTGGCGGGTCTCGCCGCGGTGATCCGCTCGCGCTTCAAGCTCTTCCGCCGCGTCAAGGCGATCACCGCCGAGGCGAAATGGTCAGGCATGTTCCTGTCGGGCTTCCCGATCGCCGCGATCCTGATGATCTCGGTGCTGAAGCCCGACTATTACGACGATGTCAAGGAAACCGCCGCCTTCATCCCGGCCGCCATCGCCGTCGCCGTGTTTCTCGTCGTGAACGTGATCTTCATGCGCATCATGGTCAACATCAAGGTCTGAGGGCAGCGCCATGGAGTTCGTCGCTTACGTCACCGGCTGGATCACCGATCGCTTCGGTCCGCTCGCGCCGCTGATCGCAGTGGGTCTGCTGGGCGTGGGGCTGATCGCGCTGTCGCTGCCGGTCTTCCTCAAGCGCCGGGTCGACCCTCTCGAAAAGCTCAAGCGTCAGGTCCGCGAGGCCGAGGCCGCCACCGTCCGCGACCAGCAGGCGCCCCTGCGCCAGGTGTCGCGCGCCGACAAGCTCGACCGCTTCTCGACTTTCCTCGAACCCCAGGACGAAAAAGAACTCTCGGCCGCGCGGCTGAAGCTGCTGCGCGCGGGCTACCGGTCGAAATCGGCGGTGCGGGTGTTCCACTTCGCGCAATTCACGCTGGGGATTCTCTTTCTGGCAGGCGGTCTGGTCTATTCGGTCCTGCTGAACGCGGGCGGCGAGGTCGATACGACAAAGATCGCCCTGTCGGTGATCGTACCGGGCGCCATCGGGTACTACCTGCCGAAATACTGGGTCGAACGCCGGGTGCAGACCCGCCAGGAAGAAATCGTCAACGGCTTCCCCGACAGTCTCGACATGATGCTGGTCTGCGTCGAGGCCGGGCAATCGCTCGACCAGTCGATCCTCCGGGTCGCGCGCGAGATGCGGGCGGGCTTTCCCGATCTGGCCTCGGAATACGAAATCGTCTCGAACGAGATGAAGGCCGGCAAGGACCGGGTGCAGGTGCTGCGCGACATGTCCGAACGCTGCGGCGTCACCGACATTTCATCCTTCGTCACGGTGCTGATCCAGTCGGCGACTTTCGGCACCTCGATCGCCGAGGCGCTGCGGGTCTTCTCGGCCGAAATGCGTGACAAGCGCGTCATGCGCGCCGAGGAAAAGGCGAACAAGTTGCCGACCAAGCTGACTTTGGGCACGATGATGTTCACGGTTCCGCCGTTGCTCATCATCCTGATCGGCCCATCGGTCTATGCGATCTACGACACGCTCAACAACGCCAAGTTCTGACCTTCTGCGCTGTTGCGGGCTGGCGCTCGCCCTGATCTGCGCGGGCTGCGCCCCCTCGGACCGGCTCTCGCCCGCCTATCGGGGCCTGCCCGCCCCGCCCGGTGCCCCGCATCTTGACGAGGCGGTCGACGGTCTTGTCGTCGGCCACCGCCTGATGGCCGCGGGCG
This sequence comes from Rhodovulum sp. BSW8, assembly GCF_003314725.1. NCBI lineage: Bacteria > Pseudomonadati > Pseudomonadota > Alphaproteobacteria > Rhodobacterales > Paracoccaceae > Rhodovulum > Rhodovulum sp. BSW8. Next base: position 4,887 of record NZ_QNVX01000003.1, on the reverse strand, counting down.
AATACGAACTGGCGCTGAAGGCCTATTACCGCGCCGCGGCAAAGCAGGGACTGACCGCCGATGTCCTGTCGGCGATCGGGTCGGCCAATCTGAGGCTTGGGCGGCTCGGTCAGGCCGAAACCCAGCTGCGCCAAGCCATTGCCGAGGACGAACGCTTCGTGCCCGCCTGGAACAATCTGGGCGTCGTGCTGATGGAAAAGGGCGAGGTGGGCGAAGCGCGTCGGGTGTTCGAGACCGCCTTCGCGCTCGACAGCGGCGGCTCTGACGACATTCGCCGCAATTTGCGGCTCGCTATCGCTAAAACCGAAAATCGCGACTATGATTCCGCCCTGAACGAAGGGAACAACTTCGATCTGGTGCGGCGCGGCGAGGGCAGATACCTGCTTCTGGCCACGCCCTGAGGACAGAGCAGCCGAAAGGACGCCGCGATGCGCCATCCCGTTCTGGCCCCGATCTGCGCCGCCCTGGCGCTGTCGGTCGCGGCCTGCCAGAAACCCGGCGATACCGATGTCGACCGCGCGGTGCAGGACGTGCTGGCGAGCGATGAAAGCAGCCTCAACGACATCATGATGACGGTGGCCGATCCCGACGAGGCGATCCGCTATTTCCGGCGGCTTCTGGACGAAGATCCCGACAAGCTGGCCGCCAGGCGCGGGCTGGCGCAGTCGCTGATCCGGGCCAAGCGCCCGGCCGAGGCCGTCGCCGCCTGGGCCGAGGTGGTGCGCCATCCCGAGGCTGGAAACGCGGACCGGGTGAATTACGCCGATGCGCTGATCCGCGTCGGCGACTGGGGCAAGGCCGAGGCCGAACTCGACAGGATCCCGCCCACCTTCGAGACCTATCAGCGCTACCGGCTCGAGGCGATGGTGGCCGACAGCAACCGCGAATGGGCCAAGGCCGACAGTTTCTACGAGACCGCCGCCGGGCTGACCACCAAACCCGCCGGGGTCTACAACAACTGGGGTTATTCCAAGCTGACGCGGGGCGATTACCGGGGGGCAGAGCGGCTTTTCGTCGATGCCCTGACCTATGACCCCAAGTTGTTTACCGCCAAGAACAATCTGGTTCTCGCCCGGGGCGCGCAGCGCAAATACGACCTGCCGGTGATCGAGATGACCCAGACCGAGCGGGCGCAGCTTTACCACACGCTCGCCCTGACCGCGATCAAGCAGGGCGACGTGGCCATCGGCAAGGGCCTGCTGGAAGAAGCCATCGAGACCCATCCCCAGCATTTCGAGGCCGCGGTCCAGGCCCTGCGCGCGCTCGAAGCGCACGGCTAGGCCGGGCCGATGACCGAGGCGCTCTGGTTTCTGCCCGTCGCGACGCCGATCGCGCTTTGGGCCGCGCTCAGCGACCTGCGGACCATGACCATTCCGAACCGCGCGGTGCTGGCGCTGGTCGCGGTCTATGCGCTGATCGGGCTCGCGCTGCTGCCGCTGGACGCCTGGACCTGGCGCTGGCTGCATCTGGCGGTGGTGCTGACGCTCGGTTTCGGGCTGAACCAGATCGGCGCGGTGGGCGCGGGCGATGCCAAGTTCGCCGCCGCGATGGCCCCCCTCGTTGCGCCGGGCGATATCGGCGCCTTTCTCTTTCTGCTGGCCGCCGCGATCCCGGTGGCCTTCGCCGCGCATCGTCTGGCCCGGCGGATCCCTGGGCTGCGACGCGCCCTGCCCGGCTGGGCTTCGTGGGAGGCGCGCGATTTTCCCATGGGGCTGGCGCTTGGCCCGGCCTTGATCCTTTATCTGGCGCTGGCGGCGGGCGGCGCGATGCCCAGCACGATGTAATCGCGGGTCCGGCGCAGCTCGGTCAGCTCGTAACCGCCCGCCTCGACCGCCGCGAGGATGCCGCGCCGCGCGTCGATATTGCCAACGCATTGCGGCACCAGCAAAAGCTCGGCTCCCTCGATCCCGGGCAACCCGCCATAGTACCAGGGCGCCCCGCCGTCGAGCCGCCCCACCCCGCCAAACAGCCAATAGGCGCTCAGCACATCGGCGACAAAGGCCGGATGGCCCGCGAAACCCGTCGCCGCGAGGTCTTCCGAAATCGCGCGATACCAGGCCACAAGCCCGTTGGTGACGACACAGCCCTCAAGCTCGGTTCCACGAAAGACGGTGGGCTCGGGGCCGGGATCGACCAACCAATCGGGCGGGTCGAGATCGAGAGGGCGCTCAATTCGGGTCTCGACCCTGAGCGCGCGCGCGGCAGGCATCCAGAGGCCCTGATCGCCGGGCAAAAGCGCGACAGCCTCGCCCTCGGCCGCAGAGAAATTGCGGATGGGGCTTTCGAAGAGGGCAAGGAAGATGGGAGCGGCCAGCAGCAGCGCCGACCAGCCGACGGCCATCAGACCGGAGGGCTGCGGGGTGCCGGGCCGCCGCAGCGCGAGTGCCAGGATGCCCAGCAGAAACAGCCAGACCGGGGCGTTGCCATGGTTCTGGTAGGTCACATAGGCAAGGCCCGGCCCCGCCGCAAGCAACAGCAGCCCCTCCTGCCGCCAGCCGCCGCGCCGGGCCAGGATCACCGCGGCCAGGTAAAGCAGCGTGCCCGCCAGGGTCCGTGTCCCGCCGATCACCGTCAGAAACGGATCGCTGGGAAAGGGGCGCATGTCGGTGCGGGCAACTTCCAGAAGATCGGTCAGATAGGCGGGCCAGAGCCCGGGCCCGGCGACCAGCGTGAGCCCACCCCAGATCGCCAGCGCCGCCGCCAGCGCGGTCGCCAATGCGCGGCCGTCGCGGCGCAGCGCCAGTGCCAGAACGGCGACCGGTGCGCAGGCCAGCAGGTAGGTGGCCTTGATCAGCGCAAGCGCCGCAAGCCCCAGCCCCAGCGCAAGCCCATCGGCCAGTTGCTGCCCCGGGCGGGACCCGCGCGGCGGCAGGATGGCAATCGCGAGCACGATGAAGGCGATGGCCCAGCCCCAGCGGTTGTAATGCATCGAGAGCGAGATCCAGGGCTCCGGTCCCCCGGAGGCCAGTGCCACGGCCAGCCCCATGACGCCCGCCCCGAAGAGGCAGGCCCAGCCGCGGTCGAGCCGGCTGAGTCCGACCCAGAACGCACCGGGCAGCAGGACCGCGCCAACCAGCGCCTGCGCCCAGATCACGGCGAGCCCGAGCGGCAGCCCCAGGGCGGCCAGCGCCGCGATGGGGGCATAGGCCAAGACCCCCAGCGGCGTGACGAAATCGAGATGCGGCCATTCGCCGTCGACCTCGCGCCGGACGATGTCGGCCAGATGCAGCAGATCGCCCTCGTGATTGGAGATATGCAGACCGCCCTTGGCCAGCCCCAGCGCCGTGGCCAGCGCAAGGATCGCCGCCATCAGCCCCGCCAGAACCGCCGGGAACGATCCTTTCATCTGTCACCCTCCGACTTGCGGCCCCTTTCTGGCCGAGACGGCTGAACGAAAGGTTGCGATCCCCGCAATTGTCGCGAAAACCCGGCTCTTTGCCCCAGAATTGCCCGAAACACGGGGCAGTCTCGGCCCCGATACCGCAGTCAGCCCCGGACCCGCGATGAACATGCAAGCCTCGACGGTCTTCGGGCCGCCCGCCCCACGTGCGCTGGCCGAGATGCAGCTGCCGATGGTGATGATGCGCGACATCCTGCTGAAGACGGTCTTCCGCAAGAATGTCGATGTGGTGACCGAGATCGCCCGGGCGATCTGCCTGCCGGTGCCGGTCGCGCAAGAGCTTGTCGACCTCGCGCGCGGCCAGAAGCTGCTGGAGGCGACCGGGACGCTCCATGCCAATTCGGGCGGCGAGATGGGCTATCAGCTCACCGAGGCGGGCAAGGCGCGCGCGCTCGACGCGCTGACCCAGTCGGAGTATTACGGCGCGATGCCGGTGCCGCTGGAGGTCTATGCCGAACAGGTCAAGCGCCAGTCGATCCGCAACATCCAGATCACCCGCAGCCAGCTGACGGAGGCGATGGGCCATCTGATCCTGCCGGATTCGCTGCTCGACCATCTGGGTCCGGCGGTCAGCGCCGGTCGCTCGATCCTGATGTATGGCCCGCCCGGCAACGGGAAATCCTCTATCTCCAACGGCATACGCGATGCGCTTGGCGACCGGATCTATATTCCCCGGGCCATCGAATATGCCGGTCAAGTGATCACCGTCTACGACCCCATCGTGCATACCGCCGCCGAGGAACAGGAAGACGACCCGACTGCGCTGCGCCGGTCCGCAGGCCGCACCGACACGCGCTATGTGCTGTGCCGCCGCCCCACCGTCATCACCGGGGGCGAGCTGTCGTTGTCGATGCTCGATCTCGTCTACAATCCGACCGCGCGCACCTATCAGGCGCCGCTGCAGCTGAAGGCCACCGGCGGCGTCTTCATCGTCGACGATCTCGGGCGCCAGGCAGACCCCCCGCAGGCGCTGATCAACCGCTGGATCGTGCCGCTGGAGGAAAGCCGCGACATTCTCGCGCTGCAATCGGGCGAGAAGTTCGAGGTGCCCTTCGACACGCTGGTGATCTTCTCGACCAACTTCCACCCGAACGAGATCTTCGACCGCGCCGCGCTGCGCCGGATCTTCTTCAAGATCAAGGTCGACGGGCCCTGCCAGGAGGATTTCCTGAAGATCTTCGCGCTGGTCGCCCGCAAGAAGAAGATGCCCATCGACGAAGACACGCTGATCTACCTGCTCAGGGAAAAATATCCGACCATCGACAATGCCTATGCCAATTATCAGCCGGTCTTCCTGATCGACCAGATGATCGCGATCTGCGACTTCGAGGGGATTCCCAGCCAGATGAGCCCGGAACTCATCGACCGCGCCTGGGCAAACATGTTTGTCCGCGAAGAAACCATCGTGCACTAGGTCGTGTTGACAAAAGGGATTCCGCTCGTGCGTAGGGTATGATTCAAGCTGGCATCTGCGATGGAGACCAGCT
>NZ_QNVX01000041.1:0-9878 GCF_003314725.1 Rhodovulum sp. BSW8 | reverse complement strand
AAGCTGGTCTCCATCGCAGATGCCAGCTTGAATCATACCCTACGCACGAGCGGAATCCCTTTTGTCAACACGACCTAGGTTCGCGTCGTAATTGTTCCACACACAGCGAACGAAGCCTGCGAGGATCATCAAGGAGCATGTCGCATAGTACATCACCGCCGAGCTCCGGTGACGGAAAGACCCCGCGATCGATCGTACTCCATGGGATGATGTCTTCGGGCGCATCTCCGACAAAGAGTTCGCTTAGCAGATAGGGGTCTTCGACAATTTCCTTCAGGTCGTCAGGCAGGCCATGCGCGGTACGCTTCTGACCAACAATGCTTTCTAGCTGATCGAGATAGAGGTCGACGCGCACCGCAATCGTTTTGAGGAACATACGCGCATCGTCTTCCAGCAACTGCCAGGAACGCGAGACACGTTTCGCCACGAACCCAGTCAATTCCAGTTCCGGGCAATCCTTGCCGCTGTCGAGAGCATCAAAGAAAAGCTCGTAGGCTTTCTTCTCCTCCCTTCTGTCGCAATACCATTTGGCGTTGTTGATGCTGACTTCCGCATCGAGAAGATCCATCACGGTAAGCAGGCCAGGATATAAGCCGCGCCGCTGCCAAAGCTTGCCGATCTGCGCCTGTACCCATTTTTCGCGAAGGTCCCAATCTTCCTGGGCGTCTCCGATCTCTTTGAGCCGGCCTATGGCATCGAGCAGCTGCTCCAGCATCCCGATGGCCGTATCGTCGGTGAGGTGACGCGCACCGTATTTGCACGTGGCGGGATTTTCAGGTGTGACGAGGATCTTCTCGAGAATTTCGGGTTTGTCGCGATAGGCGTGATAGGGAATGCGGAAACCTTCATCAGGGTAGTAGGACGTCACATTGCGCGCCCAAACCATGCCCTGAGCGAAGCGCTTTTTGATGTCGTCCGTGGCGTTCGGATAAAAAAGCGGTTTGCCGACCTGTTTTACTCGCGAGACCCCGACGATCACATATTTGGGGTCATTCTCGTCGGTGAACGGGTTGGAGTGGTTGGCGTAGTAAAAGATCAGGCTTTCGCCATCGTCCAGTTCTGCGAAAAATTCGTCCGCGCCTCTGCGTCGCTTATCGTTATCGAGCCGGCCGTCAGTATAAACCTCATCGCCATACATGGCTTCATACGGCCAGACGCAGACTGTCGAAGGCGGGATATCCCATTCCTCTCGATCAGCACCATCGTAGAAGAAGTCTGGTGGATTGGAATAGCCGCGGATCGCGTCGGGTCCAAAGGCATTGATGCTGTATATGCAGGGTGGCACGTCGTCACCCTTGAGCTTGCAGACCGCTTGGCCGGCGCAAGCCGTTTCCCTCTCCAAGTTCCGCTCTCGGTGGATCACGTCCCCAGGATAGGACTTCAGGCCAACGCAGTAGGTGTTGAGTTCTGGCTTCGAGCAGACGCGCCCGTTCCATCCGTCGTCATGCCATGCGATGCGGGCAGTGAGATGCGTGGTCATGTGGTCGGTGCCTCCTCATCTGGTTCAGCAACGACCTCGGAAATCTGGAACTTCTTGAGCTCTTCGGAGTACGAGTTCCGATCGAAAATGAACAGCAGCTCTGAGGGCCGTACTTCTTTGCCGTTAATATAGATGCGCCCCTCTTCCTGATCATAGGTGATCGAGGTTGATACATCCAAGACTTCGTTGAAGGACGCGAGTTCGAGACGTTGCTCGATGAGATCGAAACGGAGCTTCGTCAGGGTCAGGTCGATGTTAAACTTGTTGAAGGCATGCCAGAGCAGGCTGATGACGCTTTCGAAAATCGACACGAAAATCCGGATATCCGTTTGCGACGGCATGTCCTGGCTGTCGTGCTGTCCATGCCCGGCAATGCCGGTTCGGTTGCGAATTTCCGCAAGCGCACCGACGATCCCCGAAAGGTTGCCAGCGATCCCCTCATTGTCGAAGCCGCAAGACGACAACGCCTGCTTGACCAGCTTCGGCAGCTTAAGATCATCATAAGGAATGCCGCGTTCAGAGAGGATGTGTTTGCAGATAATCTCGATGACGCATTTGCAGTAGTCGATCGTCTCCGGTTCGAGAGTCCCCAGCGCCGCTTCCGCCTTGTCGATCGTGGTCGCCAGCCGCGTCAGCCCAAAGACTTTCTGAAAATCGTGCGCATGTTCCAGAGGCGAAATGATCACACCGAGTCATCCCTGCCTTCCGCGCTGAAAAGCGCTTGCACCTCAAGCATGGCGGTAGCGACCGACATTTCGGTCAACCGCAGCTTTTCAATTTTGGGGCGCCATTCCGGGTCACTGGCGATGTATTGGAGAATTTGCGCTGCGCCGACTTCGATACCGAACGTCTGCAGGTGCTCGATAGCGTAGTCCGTCGTTGCCAGTGTTTCCCACTCTTCGTTCTTCTTGTAGCGGAAGTGCTCGGCCACCCAGCGAGCGGGCGCTTCATAGCCGTATGTGTCGATCCATTCGCTCGCATCGCCAACATTCGGCCCCGGCACATGGCCGAAGCCGAAGCGGCCGCGTGCCTCGCGCAGCCAGTTCTTCTGCTTGGCGATCGCGATGCCGCCGGAATATTTCATCGATGGGTTGTAGGGCCCAGCCGCCTTTTTGAGATAGGCCATCTCGCCAACATGCTCACCCATCTGGCGGCGAGCGAAATAGACCGCCTTCTGCAGACGAAAATTGCCAATAGGCTCACCCCCAGCTTGGAAGAAAGTGCTGACGATGGCCGCGACCAGCACGGCCTCTTGGAACTTGGTGTCGACGCTCAGCGCAAGACCCGGAGCCGTCGTCCCCGATTTGGAAGGGGCGAAGGTACTATTGGTTTCCGGCGTTTCGGGCGCATTTCCGTTTGCGAGCTTAGGCGCAGTGATGGCGGAAGCGTCCTCGGCAAGGCTGGCAGGCTCAGCCGTACCGCCGCCATCGGGATCCGTTTCGGTCAGGGAATGGACCAGCGCGGCCATCAGCTCGGCGTTCAGCCGCTCGCCCTCACGCACCCGCTCTTCCAGCCGGTCGCACAGCGACATGACTTCATCGACCCTGACCACGATGCGTTTTTGCTCGGCAAGGGATGGAAGCGCGATCGGAGCTGCCTTGATGTGGCTGCGTGTAATGTTTCGCATGGAGTCGCTTGTGCCGGTGGCGACCTTTGCAAAGTAGGCACGTACAGGCGATGCATGAAATGCGAGGAGGAAATAGTCTGATTGGACGGCGTCAGAGAGAACTAATCGGACGATCTTGTCTGACAGCATGAGGCGCGGATAGTCCTCCGGAACTTTGACGCCACGTCCTACGAGTTCCGCAGTGTTCGCACGAGAGACTAGGATATCACCAGCGCCAAGCGCGTGCTGAGGCCTTGGTTCCATATTGCTCGGAAGCCGCTTGTTCTCCTCCGGCTTGAAAACACCCCAGGTAACGGCACTGACCTTAAGCACACCCCACTCATCACCGGTGGCTAGGACGTTATCGCATCGCGGGCTCCACCCCGAATTTGATGACACTAGGACATCGTCGACGGTGCCTTGTGTAAATTGCGCTCGTTCAGACGGCGTACTAAAGGCCCCATTGGCCGCCGCGTCGATGACCGCGACCCGGAGCGCCTTGATCGTCTCCAGATCGTCAAACAGCTCACCGAAACGGAGGGCGAGCAGGGACCAACGGTCTGCAGTTTCTTCCGGCGTTTTGGTTTCGGTCAGATGATGCAGGGCGGAAGCGGCGGCCGCGCGTTTCAGCCCGGTTTCTTCAGCCTGCCGCGCCTCCAGTTCGTCGCACAGCGCCATGAGTTCATTAACCTTTGCGACAATGCGTTGCTGCTCTGGGAGGGGCGGGAGGGGGAAAGATGATAGTGCAAAATAGTCCGCCGGGATGCGCTTTTGCCCGGCGGTGCCTGTCATCTTCGGCACGCCCGCCTGGATGAAACTTTCGGATTTTAGGAATGCTAGGACGTAGTCTTCCTCAACGACGTGAGCCAATTGTCGGAATACGTGCAATTCCGTTGTTCCCGCGCCAAGATCATTCGGCAAACCGGTTATTGCTGCAGATTTTCCGTTCTCAAAACAGGGTGTAATCTTAGCAAGAACAACGTCACCGTTTGCTACGTGTGTGTAGCCGCTCTTGATATCAGCCCATTTTCGTTCTTCGAATCCGTGCGGAAGACCGAACTTAGCTTCGATTTCGGCCATGGGCACAAAGCCCGCCGCAGCTTCGTCTGGTGCTTCATTTCGAGGAGAGATCAGCCCTAGGTCACCAAGACTCGTAGAAATCCAATTTGCCGGTATCGACGTTGCTAAAGTACTGTTTTTTGCTTTTCCAAAGTACTTTGGTTTCCGAATTTTTCCTGACGTGACAGCTGATCGGATCGCTTTGCCTGCAGCTTCAACCAGCGCTTGTGCATGTCCGTCCTCTGGCCGCTGGTCCGACAATCTTCCGGAGATTGCTAAATTCAGAACCAACTCTCGCAGCTTCCGTATGCCGTCGGTGCCGGCAGCGAGTCGCCCAAACTCCTTTAGAAACGTTTCTGCAAGCATCATGCGGCCGTCGACTTGGTGAGTGCCTGGGCTAGCACCGCTCTTAGCTGCTCCTGTGTGGCGGCGAGTTTTTTTCGGTTCTCCTGCCAAGCGGCGAGCAACTCTTTCGGATCCTTATGCTCCTCTTCCTTATGGTGCGGATTGGAGATGTCGAGATTGTAGCCATTGGCCTTGATCTCGTCAGCGCTCACCTTCCAGGCGCGGTCATTCTCCTTGCGTCCAGCACGCGTCTTGACGTCGCCCCACCAGGCCTGTTCGCTGTCGTCGCCCCTGAATTCCTCGATGCGCATGGGCTTCGTCTTGGAGTAGTTTTTGTAACCCTCCGGATAGGGGTGCTCGTAGAACCAAACCTCCGAGGTCGGATTCAACGCATTGCCTCTTCCATCCTTGTGGCATTTTTCGAAGAACAAGAGGTTCGTCTTGATGCCGGTATATGGATTGAAGACACCGTTCGGTAGGCGGATGATAGTGTGCAGGTTGCACTCCGTCATCAGCTTCTCCTTGATGCGTGTCTTGATGCCTTCGCCGAAGAGGGTGCCGTCTGGCAGGACGACGGCGGCCCGGCCACCATCTTTCAGAAGCTCGATAATCAGCACCAGGAAAAGGTCCGCTGTCTCACGCGTCTGGAACGCCTGCGGCACGTTCTTTTCGATGCCGTCTTCCTCCATGCCGCCGAACGGTGGATTGGTGACGATGACATCGATCTTGCCCCGCCATTTGTGATCCTTCAGGGGCGTGGCTAGCGTATTGTCGTGAAGGATGTTGGTTGGCGCTTCGATGCCGTGCAGCATCATATTGGTAACGCACAGCAAATGCGGCAGCGCCTTCTTCTCAACGCCTAACAGATTGTTCTGGACCGTCGCCCGGTCTTCGACCGTTTCGACATATCTCTCGATGCGGTGATCCATCACGTGCGCCAGGAATCCGCCCGTGCCGCACGCGGGGTCGAGCACCAGTTCGTTCAGCTGCGGATCGAGCATGTCGACCATGAATTGAGTGACGGCACGCGGTGTGTAGAACTCGCCGGCATTGCCTGCGTTTTGCAGGTCCTTCAGGACTTGCTCGTAGACGTCACCAAAGGCGTGCTTGTCGCCGGTGTTGTTAAAGTCGATCTCGTTGATCTTGTTGACCACCTGCCGGATCAACGTGCCATTCTTCATGTAGTTGTAGGCGTCTTCGAACGCGGCGCGCACGACGCGCGCGCGATCACGTTCCGGTCCTTCAAGCGACAGATTCTTCAGCTTGGGGAAGAGCTGATTATTTATGAAGTCGAGCAGCGCATCGCCGGTGATGCCTTCGGCGTCCGTGGCCCAGGCGGACCAGCGCAGATGGGCTGGGATCGGGGACTTGTAGTCATCGCTGAGGAGCATCAACGACTCCTCCTGGTCGTCCAGAATCTTCAGGAAGAACATCCAGACCAGCTGCCCGATGCGCTGAGCATCGCCATCGACGCCCGCGTCCTTGCGCATGATATCCTGAATGGATTTGATCACTCCCGATACATTCGGCACGTTTTACGCTCCCTCGCGATATAGTTCGGTCTGCAGCCCCCTGACGGCAGCCTCATAAGCTGATTTGCCGCCGAAAACGCCCCTCACAATCTCAACTGGGGTGCCGATTTCATCGAATGGCTTGAGCTGTAGAACCTTGGCATTTTCCAGCGGACCGAAATCTTCGTCCGCATATTTGTCGAGAAGCGCTTCCAGCACCGCCCGCGCTTTGCCCTCGAATTTTGCAAAGTAGTTGCGTTTCTTCACCTGTTCTGCCCGCTCTTTGCGGGTCAGCGGCGGCTGGCCATAGGCAACGTGGCAGAGCAAATCGAAAGTGCTGAAAGCGTCGCCGTTTTTCACTTCGTCGCGCAGACCATCGAGCGAGACACCCAGCGACTCCAGCTCTTCGATAATCGCCTGCTTCTTTTCCGCTTCATCCCAACGACGGAGAAATTCATCGAGAGTCTTGTAGTCTTTTTGGAGAGTCTTTTTCGCGTAGGAGCGCAGTGATTCCGTGATCAGCTTGCCGTCCGGCCCGAGATATTGAACGCGCTTTGAGAGAACGCGGACTTCGACACCATCGACATAGAACTTCCGCGGTCGGTCTTCGCCGCCGAACGGATCGCCAAGAACGCCACCATCAATTTCGGACTGCTCTTCCTCGCCAAATTTACCGACCGTCGTGGTTGTCGCATCATCAATTTCGTCCGGCGGCACGGGTGGGTCGTCTGCACCCGGTTCATAGATCTGGACCGGGTCGCCGTCGAAGTCAGGATCTGCGAACAACTCTGTCGCTCGCTTGAAGTCCATGATAGTAAAATACTGCTTGCCGTGCTCCTCATCGATGCGCGTGCCACGCCCGATGATCTGCTTGAACTCGGTCATGGACTGAATTCGCTGATCCAGTACGATCAGCTTGCACGTCTTCGCATCCACACCCGTTGTCAGAAGCTTCGACGTTGTGGCGATGACCGGATAGCGCGCTTTCGGGTCGATAAAATTGTCGAGCTCCGCCTTGCCGAGCGCATCGTCACCGGTGATCCGCATAACGTAACGGTGGTTTTCAGCCACAAGATCGGCGTTCGCATTGGCGAGCGCCTGGCGCATGCGTTCAGCGTGCTCAGTGTCCTCGCAGAACACGATGGTCTTATCGAAGCGGTTTGTGGCTTTCAGAAATTCTGTGATCTTCGAGGCGACCAATTTGGTGCGCTCATCAAGAACCAGCGTCCGGTCGAAATCCCTCTGGTTATAAATGCGGTCGTCGACTTCGTTGCCATAGCGGTCGAGTGTTCCCGCTTCCGGTCGATAGCCGGTCAGGTCCTTATCGAGGTCGTAACGGACGACCTTATATGGAGCCAGAAAGCCGTCTTCGATGCCTTGGCGGAGCGAGTAGGTGTAAACCGGTTCGCCGAAGTAATCGATGTTGGACACATCCTTCGTTTCTTTCGGCGTTGCCGTCATGCCGATTTGTGTTGCGTTCGAGAAATACTCGAGAATTTCGCGCCAAGCGGAATCGGCCGCCGCGCTCCCGCGATGGCACTCATCGATGATCACCAGATCGAAAAAATCACGCGAAAACTGCTTGTAGATGTTTGCCGCTTCGTCCGTCCCGGTGACAGCCTGATAGAGCGAAAGATAGATCTCGTAGGACTTGTCAGCTTGGCGGTTGGCGATCTTGGTCATCGCACCACCAAAAGGTTTGAAGTCGTTCGTTTTCGTCTGATCGACGAGAATATTACGATCTGCGAGGAACAGAATCCGCTTCTTTGCACCCGCCTTCCATAGCCGCCAGATGATCTGAAACGCTGTGTAGGTCTTGCCCGTCCCGGTCGCCATGACAAGCAGCAACCGATCGCGACCTTTTGCGGTTTCCTCGATCACACGATTGACGGCCAATGTCTGATAGTAGCGCGGCGCCTTGCCGGTACCGTCATCGAAATAGTCCTGGTTGACGAGGGGGTCTTGGGCGGTCGCGATACCTTTCCAAGCCGCATAACGCTGCCAAAGTAGCTCAGGTGATGGCATTTCCTGGAGCGAGATTTCACGCTCGACGGAACCGTCCACTGCCGATCTGTCGTGCAAGAGGAGACCTTTTCCGTTCGTCGAAAAGGCAAACGGCACGTCGATCATCTCGGCATATTCGAGCGCTTGCTGCATGCCCGCGCCGACCGAGTGTGAGGCATCTTTGGCTTCAATAACAGCAATCGGGATGTTGGGTTTGTGATAGAGGATATAGTCCGCACGCTTCTGCTTGCCGCGGGATGTCAATTTACCGCGAACAACTATGCGCCCAGCCGTCAAACTCACTTCCTCGCGGACTTGAGTATGCAGGTTCCAGCCTGCGGCAGTAAGGGCGGGCGTAATAAACTTGCTGCAAATGTCGCGCTCACTAAGCCCGTGCATTCCCGTTGCCCCCGCCTCCCACTGTCGTTTGGTCTTTGCGGTCCTTCTGCACGCAAAGCCGCTCATACTCCTCCACCGAAACGACCACCACCACACCACGTCCGTGCTTCTCGATGCACACGGGTTCCGCACGAGCGGTGTCGATCATCAAGCCAAAGGCGTTTTTCGCCTCCCTTGCGGACATCGTCTTCATAATTGAACCCGTTACTCGCCGTTTGCGCCATTTAGCCCGAAATGGCTCTTTTTGCCAACATCAAAGCTACGCTCTGGCACTCCAGCGCATTCACGCGGAAGGCTTCATATCTTGGGTTACGCATCAAGCGACGCAGCAATCACAGAGATCGGGCGGAACAGAACAAACGGGTCGTCTTTCGAAGGCAAGAAACCGCGGCGCTGCCAGAACTGTGCCGCGTCCGCGTCAACGGCATTGACCATCAGCGCGCGCCCTCCCACGAGTGCAGCTGCCTGGACGCAGCGCTGCAGTGCGTGCTTCAGCAACCCTGTGCCGATCCCGCGGCCAGCCCAAACGGTGTCGGTGGCCAGTTGGCCGAGAAGAAGACAGGGAACGGGATCTGGTGGCTGGCCTGTTCTGACTGAGCGAGGCAATACCGAAGGAACGACTGCCGTTGGCGCCAAACCGTAGTATCCGACGACACGGCCGTCATCGTGGACGACCATGACAGCAGTAAAGCCCTTCTCCTGGTTGGAAAGCGCCCGCGTCTTTAGCCAGTGATCGAGCGTGGGCTTACCGCAGGAGAATTCGGAGACATCATGCGCGGCGGTGAGCGCTTCTGGAGCTGATAGAGAGCCACGTCTCACCGCTTGGCGACGTAGCCAGGCTCCCACGGCGCGGGCCGCTGGGCTAGATCGACCATCTCGGGAACCGGAGCCGCCTGACGGGACAGGACATCCATGAAATCGGCGAAGCCTTCAGGGCTCATGCGGATTAGCCGGTTTTCCATCACGACTTCTTCGGCGGCGCGAACGGCGGCATCGCGCACGAAATCCGTGCGCGAGCGGCCACGCAACGTAGCCGCGCGGTCGATCATCGCGACATCCGATTCCGGCAGTCGCATCGAGATGGGATATTCCTTACGGTCGGCTGTGGTGGCCATGAGTCACCTCCTTTGCACCCGAAGATAATATCTTGTAGCGCAAATAGCAATACACTATAGTCAACACGATCAGGCCTTCGCCGAGATTGGAAGATCGCGGGACCAAGAGGAGTTTCAGGGCGGCAACTCGTATGAACAACGCGCCGAAGTCATGGTTTGGAACTAGGTTATTTCACTATGCCAGCGCCCGCCATGATGCGCGGAAGCGCGCAGAAATGCGAATGAGCCTGCCCAACACCGCCGAATATTCCACCGTGATTTCAGTTGTTTATTGCCGCATTGGCGTAAATTCTGGCTTGTATGAGCCGGAAAGCAAGCCAACCGAGATCAACGACTGCGCCGAGCGAGCGCGAAGAGCT
>NZ_QNVX01000040.1:0-1547 GCF_003314725.1 Rhodovulum sp. BSW8 | reverse complement strand
ACGTTGATCACGTCATCGACCCGGCCCGTCACCCAGTAATAGCCGTCCGCATCGCGGCGGCAGCCGTCGCCCGAGAAGTAATAGCCCTTGTAATGGCTGAAATACGTCTCCTGAAAGCGGTCGTGATCGCCCCAGACCGTGCGCATCTGCCCCGGCCAGCTGTCCTTGATGCACAGCACGCCCTCGGCTTCGGTGCTGTCGATCTCCTTGCCCGACTCGGCCTCCAGCACCACCGGCTGCACCCCGAAGAAGGGCTTGGTGGCGGACCCGGGCTTGGTCGCCGTCGCGCCCGGCAGCGGCGTCAGCAGATGCCCGCCGGTCTCGGTCTGCCACCAGGTGTCGACGATCGGGCAGCGGCCCTTGCCGACATGCGCGTTGTACCATTCCCAGGCCTCGGGATTGATCGGCTCGCCGACCGAGCCCAGCACCTTGAGCGAGGACAGGTCGTATTTCTCGACCCAGTCGGTGCCCTGGCCCATCAGCGCCCGGATCACCGTCGGCGCGGTGTAGAACTGGTTGACCTTGAGGTCCTGGCAGATCTGCCACATCCGCCCCGCATCGGGGTAGGTCGGCACGCCCTCGAACATCACCGTCGTCGCGCCATTCGCCAGCGGACCGTAGACGATGTAGCTGTGGCCGGTCACCCAGCCCACATCGGCGGTGCACCAGAAGACGTCGCCCTCGTGATAGTCGAAGGTATATTCATGGGTCATCGCCGCATAGGCGAGATACCCGCCCGAGCTGTGCACCACGCCCTTGGGCTTGCCGGTCGAGCCCGAGGTATAGAGGATGAACAGCGGGTGTTCCGAGGCCAGCTCGCGCGGCGGGCAGTCGGGGCTCGCGTGCTCCATCAGCTGCAGCACGTCGACATCGCGGCCCTGGATCCAGGAGGTCTGGTCGCCCGTGTGCTTGACGACCATGCAGCGCACCCGGTCCGAGCAGTGCAGGAGCGCCGCATCGGTATTCGATTTCAGCGCGGTCTTGCGCCCGCCGCGCGGCGCGCTGTCGGCGGTGATGACGACCTTGGCGCCGCAATCGTTGATCCGGTTGGCCAGCCCGTCGGCCGAGAAGCCCGCGAAGACGACAGAATGGATCGCCCCGATCCGGGCGCAGGCCAGCATCGCATAGGCGGCCTCGGGGATCATCGGCATGTAGATCACCACGCGGTCGCCGCGCATCACGCCCTGGCTCAGCAGGACGTTGGCCATCCGGTTCACTTTCTCGTGCAGCTCGCGATAGGTGATGTGGCGGACCGGGTCGCCGGGGTCGTCGGGCACGAAGACGATCGCGGTCTGGTCGCCCCGGGTCTTCAGGTGCCGGTCGATGCAGTTCGCCGCCACGTTCAACGTGCCGTCCCGGAACCAGTGGATCTCGACCTCGCCCATCCTGAAGCTGGTGTTCTTGACCTCGGTATAGGGCTTGATCCAGTCGAGCCGCTTGCCGTGCTCGCCCCAGAACCCTTCCGGGTCCTCGACCGACTGACGGTACATCGACTCATACGCCGCAGCATCGATATGCGCCCCGGACACAAAATCCGGTTGCGGCGG
>NZ_QNVX01000039.1:41787-45947 GCF_003314725.1 Rhodovulum sp. BSW8 | reverse complement strand
CCCCTCTTGTCCTGACGGACAATTCACCCCCCGAGGGTATTTGGACCAAGAAGAATGATGAGACCTGAAACAGAGGCCGAACTGGCCGGGATCGTGGCCGGGGCGGATGGCCCCTTGCGGATCGAGGGCGGGGGCACGCGCGGCATGGTCGGTGCCGAGGGCGACGCGTTGAGTGTCGCGGGGCTTTCGGGCGTGGTGCTGTACGAGCCCGGCGCCTTGACGCTGGTCGTCAGGGCGGGGACGCCGCTGGCCGAGGTCGGGGCGGTGCTGGCGGCCGAGGGGCAGCGGCTGGCCTTCGAGCCGATGGACCACCGCCGGCTTCTGGGCCGCGACGGCGTTCCGACGATTGGAGGGGTGGCGGCGGCGAATGTCTCGGGGCCGCGCCGGGTGCAGGCGGGGGCCTGCCGGGACGCGATGCTGGGGGTGCGTTTCGTCGACGGGCGCGGCCGGGTGATCCGCAATGGCGGGCGGGTGATGAAGAACGTGACCGGCTACGATCTGGTCAAGCTGCTGGCGGGCAGCCGGGGCACGCTGGGCGTGCTGACCGAACTGGCCGTGAAGGTGCTGCCGGTGCCCGAGGCGGCGGCGGTTCTGGTGATGGAGGGTCTGACGTCCGAGGCGGCGGTCGCGGCGATGTCGGCCGCGCTGGGCTCGCCCTTCGAGGTGTCGGCGGCGGCGCATCTGCCCGAGGCGGGCGAGACCTGGTTGCGGCTGGAGGGATTCGCGGCGTCGGTTGCCTATCGCGCCGGGCGGCTTGGGGCGCTTCTGGACCGGTTCGGCCCGGCGCGGGTCGTCGAGGCGCCGGATGAGGTCGCGGCGATGATGCGGCGGCTTCGAGACGTGGAGGATTTCGCCGACCGGCCGGGCGATGTCTGGCGGATCTCGGTCCGGCCCTCGGACGGGCCGCGCGCGGCGGCGGCGGTCTCGGCCGAGGCGGCGATTTTCGATTGGGGCGGGGGGCTTGTCTGGGTGCTGGTGCCGGAAGGCCATGACATCCGCCCGGCCCTGTCGGGCATTGCCGGACATGCGGTTCGGGTCCGGGGGGCGGGCCCTCTGGCAAGCCCGGAACCGGCGCCGCTGGCCGCGCTGGCCGCGCGGCTTCGGGCCGAGTTCGACCCCAGGGGTCTTTTCAATCCCGGGGCGATGGGCTGAGCCGATGCAGACGAATTTCACCGAAGAGCAATTGCAGGACCCCGGGATCGCGCGCGCGAACGAGATCCTCCGGGCCTGCGTGCATTGCGGGTTCTGTACCGCCACCTGCCCGACCTATCAGGTGCTGGGCGACGAGCTCGACAGCCCGCGTGGGCGGATCTACCTGATCAAGGACATGCTGGAGAGCGGGCGGCCCGCGGATGCGCGCACCGTGCGCCATGTCGACCGCTGTCTGTCCTGCCTGGCCTGCATGACCACCTGTCCCTCGGGCGTGCATTACATGCATCTCGTCGATCATGCCCGCGCCCATATCGAGGCGACCTACCGGCGCCCCTGGCGCGACCGGGCGTTGCGCTGGCTGGTGGCGAAGACGCTGCCCTATCCCGGGCGGTTCCGGGCGGCGCTGCGGCTGGCGCGGCTGGGGCGGCCGTTTGCGCGGCTGATGCCCGATCCGCGGCTCAGGGCCATGCTGGACATGGCGCCTGCCCGCTTGCCCGAGCCGGGCGAAAGCGACCGGCCGCAGGTCTTTGCCGCCAAGGGTGCGCGACGGATGCGGGTGGCGCTGTTGACCGGCTGCGCGCAGAAGGCGCTCGACCCCGATATCAACGATGCCACCATCCGGGTGCTGACCCGGCACGGGGTCGAGGTGGTGGTGGCGACGGGCATGGGCTGTTGCGGGGCGCTGACCCATCACATGGGCCGGGCCGCCGAGGCCCATGCCCAGGCCGCGCGGGCAATCCGGGCCTGGTCGGCCGAGATCGCGGGCGAGGGGCTTGATGCCATCGTCGTCAATACCAGCGGTTGCGGCACCACGGTGAAGGATTACGGTCACATGTTCCGGGGCGATCCGCTGGCCGAGGCGGCGGCGGAAGTGGCGGCGCGGGCCGTCGATATCACGGAGCTGCTGGAACGGCTGGATCTGCCGCCGGGCCGGGGCGGGCTGCGGGTGGCCTATCACGCGGCCTGTTCGCTGCAGCACGGGCAGAAGGTGAAGGAAGCGCCCAAGGCGGTGCTGCGCCGCGCCGGGTTCGAGGTGGTCGAGCCGGTCGATGCGCATCTGTGCTGCGGCTCGGCCGGGACCTATAATCTGCTGCAGCCCGAGATTGCCGGGCAGCTGAAGGCCCGGAAGGTGCGGACGCTGGAGGCCAGGGCACCGGACGTCATCGCTGCGGGCAATATCGGCTGTATCGCGCAGATCGGGTCGGGCACCGGGGTGCCGGTCCTGCATACGGTCGAGCTGGTCGACTGGGCGACCGGCGGGCCGAAGCCGCGGGCGTTGTCACGCCGGGACTGACAGCGCGGCCCCGCCGCGCCCTGGATGCCGCATTATTGCCGCGAGCCGGTGCTAGGGCAGGGCGATGTGCCTGCGCCGTTTCCTTTTCCCCAGTCTTGCGGACCGGCCCCGCCCGAGGGTCAGAGCCCGTGCGCCATCGGTGTGGGCGGGGCTTCTGGCCCTGGGGGCGCTGGTGCCGGTCCCGCCTGCATGGGCCGCAGCCGCCGACCGGCCGCTGCACGCGCTGGTCACCGGCGACGAGTCGCGAGGCTGGGAAGGGGTCGGGCGGCTGGAACTGGGCGGCGGGGGGTTCTGCACCGGCGCGCTGATCGCCACCGATCTGGTGCTGACCGCCGCGCATTGCCTGTTCGACAAGACGACCGGCGGGCGGTTGCCGCTGGAGCGGATGGAGTTTCGCGCGGGCTGGCGCAACGGCCGGGCCGAGGCCTATCGCGGCATCCGGCGCGGCGCGGTGCATCCCGATTATGTCCCTGGCGCCGAGGCCTCGGTCGGCCGGGTGCGGCACGATCTGGCGCTTTTGCAGCTTGACCGGGCGATCCGGCTGCCGGGGCTCGTGCCCTTCGGGGTGGCGCCGCAGCCCGGGCAGGGCGATGCGGTGGGTGTGGTGTCCTATGCGCTCGACCGGTCCGAGGTGCCCTCGCTGCAGGAGGTCTGCCACGTCCTGGCCGGGATCGACGGGGTGGTGATGCTGTCCTGCGAAGTCGATTTCGGCGCCTCGGGCGCGCCGGTCTTCCGGGTCGAGAACGGGGTGCCCCGGATCGTGTCGGTGGTTTCGGCCAAGGCCGAGATGGATGCGCGGAAGGTGGCGCTGGGCAGCACGGTCGAGGAGGGGCTCGAGATCCTGCGCGCGCGGCTGGCGGGGGGCGGGACAGAGAGCGCGGCGCCCCCTGTGTCTGAGGCCCCGCTTTCGCCGATGCGCCGCTTCGGCGCGGGAACGGCGCGTAGCGCGGGGGCCAGGTTCCTGCGGCCCTGAACCCGGAGAGACGGCGGCCGGGCCGGCCCCAAAAATCTGCTGGAAGAGCGGTGCGTGGGGTCTTGAAACCGATTTTGTCCATTCCCAGCTTGTCCTTTGCGGGCGCCTTCGGGGTCCGCGAGACCGGCCCGTCCCGCATCGGGAGGGCCCCCACAGAGACGACATCGCTCAATGGAGGATGATACCATGCGTCACTACGATTTTGCCCCGCTTTACCGTGCCACCGTCGGCTTCGACCGGGTGGCGGATCTGATGGACCGGGTGATGGCCAGCGACATGGCCCAGCCGACCTACCCGCCCTATAACATCGAGAAGACCTCGGATCAGGGCTACCGGATCTCGGTCGCCGTGGCGGGCTTTGCTGCGGATGAGCTGTCGGTCGAGGTCAAGGACGGTGCGCTGGTGATCGCGGCCCGCAAGGCGCCCGAGGACACCGAACGCAGCTTCCTGCATCGCGGCATCGCGACCCGCGCCTTCGAACGCCGCTTTGCGCTGGCCGATCATGTGCGCGTCACCGGCGCGACCCATGCCGATGGCATGCTGCATGTGGATCTGGTGCGCGAAGTGCCGGAATCGCTGAAGCCTCGCCGGATCGAGATTTCGAGCGGCGGCGCGCAGCGCATCGAGGCGCGCGCGGAAGCCGAGCAGCCCGAGGGCGCGGCGGTCTGATCGACCCCGCCAGCTTGACAGCCCATGCGGCGCGCGGGTCCCCCCGCGCGCCTTTCGCATCGAGCGGTCATT
>NZ_QNVX01000039.1:0-41734 GCF_003314725.1 Rhodovulum sp. BSW8 | reverse complement strand
CGGCCCCCCCCGGGGCCCCCGGGGCCGGTTGGTGACGGGATCGCGTCAGGCCAGCTCGGCGGCGCGGGCTTCGCGGATGCGGTCGGCATCCTTGCCGTGCAGTTCCTCGTAATGGTCGAAATGGCTTTCGAACCAGGCGGTGCCGTGGCTGAGCCCGCCCAGCGCCTGGAACAGTTCCTCCTTGGCGGCGGTCGGGATCAGCGCCTGGAACACGTCCCAGCCGCGCGCCCGCCGATGCGCCTCGAAGCCCAGCACCTGGCCCTTGAGGCTGCTGATCAGTGCCACGAGCGAGCCCGAATGGATCGTCGGCACATGGATCTCGACCCGCTCGATCGGTTGCAGCACCACAGAGCCCGCCTGCTCGAGCGCCTCGCGCACCCCCGCCTTGGCCGCTGTGCGGAAGGCATGGTCCGAGCTGTCGACCGCATGGGTCTTGCCGTCGAGCAGCGTCACCGCGACATCGACCACCGGAAAGCCGAGCGGCCCCCGTTCCATCGCCTCGCGCGCCCCGGCCTCGACCGCGGGAATGTAGTTGCGGGGCACGGTGCCGCCCTTGATCGTCTCGTCGAAGGCAAAGCCCGCGCCCCGGCCCTGCGGCCGGACGGTCAGCACCACATCGGCGAACTGCCCGGCGCCGCCCGACTGCTTGCGGTGGCGGTAGTGGGTCTCGATGGGCCGGGTGATGGTTTCGCGGTAGATCCCCGAGACCGGCTGGTCGGCCGCCTCGATGCCGAAATCCTCGGCCAGCTTGGCCAGCACCCGGCGCAGATGGATCGGGCCTTGCAGATGAACCACCGCATGGCCGGTCTCGCCGTCCTGGGTGGTCTCCATCCCCGGATCCGCGGCCGCCATCCGCCCGAGTGCCGCGGAAAGCCGGGCATCGTCGCGTTCGTTCGCGGGCAACAGCAGGCGCGGATAGGTCGGCGGCCGGCCCCGGGTCCAGCGCGGCAGCGGCTGGCTGCCCTCGGCGGTATAGGCCATGCCCGGATCGAGATGGTCGGACTTGACCGCCACCGCCAGCGTGCCGGGGTCGAGCGGTTCGGCCACCGGCTTGCCGTCGATGCCGGTCAGGTTGCCGATGGACCCGCCGGCCAGAGGCTCGCCATGCCGGATCGAGCTGCCGAGCGCCCGGATCAGGATCGACTTGCCGACATGCTTGCGGGTGTCGGAGGCAACGCCCACGGCCAGCGGCGCCTCGATCCCGAGCCGGAGCCCGATGGTCTCGCGCCCCGGCGCCTCGTGGCGCAGCGCCTTCATCAGCCGGGTCAGCCCGTTGCCATGGCTGGCGGCGCCCAGATAGGCGGCGATGATCGCGCTGTCGCGATGCGCCTCGGCGAGGATGGTGTAGACCTCGCCCGAGGCGGGTTCGCGGTCGTCGATCAGCTGTTCCATCAGGCTGTCGTCGAAATCGGCCAGATGTTCCAGCAGTTCGGCCCGGGCCTCCTGTTCGCGGTCCTGGATGTCCGAGGGGATCTCGATCAGCTTCGAGGGCTGACCCTCTCGGTACTGGAAGGCGCGTTCCGAGACCAGATCGACCGAGCCCACCACATGGCCCTCGGCGTCACGCATCGGCACCTGGCGCAGGACGATGTGGTGGTTGGCATAGGCCTGCAGCGCGCCGACGATGTCGCGGATGCGGGCCTCGTCCTGGTCCATCTTGTTGATGAAGACAAAGCAGGGCACGTCCGACTGTTCGACCAGCCGCAGATAGGGCGCGGCCAGCACCGCCGCCTCGGGGTCGGGCGGCACGCACAGGATGGCGGCGTCCGAGGCGGCCAGCGCCTCGCCCGCATGGCCCAGGAAGTCGGGCCCGCCCGCGATGTCGAACCCGGCCCAGGATTCGCCCAGATAGGAGAACTGGCTGACGGTCAGGGCGTCGGTGAAGGCGGCCGTGACCGGTCGGCCCTCAAGCTCGCCCAGGGCCTTCAGCAGCGTCGACTTGCCCGACTGCGAGGGGCCCAGGATGGTGAAGCAGCGCATGTGATGAAATCCTCCCATCGGTGGCTTCGGACGGGTCGCGCCGCCGCGTCACGGAAGTCCTGCGCCCGGGTCCGGCACGGGCGCGAAGGGCCTGTCCCGGAGGTCGGGTGCGGCCGCCAATGGCGTCGGGCCGCTGCCCCTTATGGGGCGATGTTCGGCCCTTTAACCCTTCGGGGTCAAGGCGGAAATGACCGCAAGCGGGCAGGTGGGACCCGCCCGCTTGCGGCGCTCTGTCGCCCTGCGGGCGCCGGTCTCAGACCGACATGCAGATGTATTTCATCTCGAGGTAATCCTCGATCCCGTGGCGGCTGCCCTCGCGGCCCAGCCCCGACTGCTTGACGCCCCCGAAGGGCGCGACCTCGGTCGAGATCAGCCCGGTATTGACGCCGACGATGCCGTATTCCAGCGCCTCGGCCACCTTGTAGACCCGGCTCAGGTCGCGCGCGAAGAAATACGAGGCCAGCCCGAAGATCGTGTCGTTGGCCATGGCGATGACCTCGTCCTCGGTCTCGAACCGGAACAGCGGCGCCAGCGGGCCGAAGGTCTCGTCTGTGGCGAACTGCATCTCCTGCGTGGCGCCGGTGACGATGGTGGGTTCGAAGAAGGTGCCGCCGCGCTGATGCGGCTTGCCGCCCAGGATCACCTTGGCGCCCTTGGCGGTGGCATCGGCCAGATGCTCTTCGACCTTCTCGCGCGCGGCGTCCGAGATCAGCGGGCCGAGATCGGTGCCGTCATCCATGCCGTCGCCGACCTTGAGCTTGCCGACCGCCTCGGCCAGCTTGGCGGCGAAGGCGTCGTAGACGCCCGACTGCACGTAGATCCGGTTGGCGCAGACGCAGGTCTGGCCGTTGTTGCGGAACTTGCAGGCTATGGCGCCCTTCACGGCCGCATCCAGATCGGCGTCGTCGAAGACGATGAAGGGCGCGTTGCCGCCCAGCTCCATCGAGCATTTCTTGACCTGGTCGGCGGCCTGTCGCAGCAGGATGCGCCCGACCTCGGTCGACCCGGTGAAGGTGATCTTGCGCACCACCGGGTTCTCGCTGAACTCCTTGCCGATATCCGAGGATTTCGACGAGGTGATGACCGAGTACAACCCCTTGGGCAGGCCCGCCCGTTCGGCCAGCACCGCCATGGCCAGCGCCGAAAGCGGCGTCTCGCCCGCAGGCTTGATCAGGATCGCGCAGCCCGCAGCCAGCGCGGGCGCCGCTTTCCGGGTGATCATCGCATTGGGGAAGTTCCAGGGCGTGATCGCGGCCACCACCCCCACCGGCTGGCGGATCACGGTCAGGCGCTTGTCGGGCTGATGGCCCGGAATGGTCTCGCCATAGATCCGCTTGGCCTCTTCGGCGAACCATTCGACGAAGGAGGCGCCATAGGCGATCTCGCCCCGGGCCTCGGCCAGCGGCTTGCCCATTTCGGCGGTCAGGATCAGCGCCAGATCCTCTTGCGCGGCCGTCATCAGGTCGTACCACTTGCGCAGCACGCCGGCGCGCTCTTTCGCGGTCTTCGCGGCCCAGCCCTTCTGGGCGGCGGCGGCGGCCTCGATGGCGCGGGCGGCCTCGGCCCGGCCCATGTCGGGCACCTGGCAGATGGTCTCGCCATTGGCCGGGTTCGTCACGGCGAAACTCGCGCCGTCATCGGCCCCGACCCAGTCCCCGGCGAGATAGGCATCGGTGGCCAGCAGGCCCGGGTCCTTGAGAAGGCTCTTGAGGTCGCGTGCAAGCATCGGTCATTCTCCCTTGGATATTTTCGGTGCAGCATGGAGGCAGGGGGAACGGGGATGCAAGAACAAGCCATCGACTGGGACGACGCCTATGCCAACGCCCCTTATATCCCGTCCGCCGAAGCCTACCCGCCGCGCTGGGCCGCAGAGGCCGCGGCATTCCGGGCCAGGGCACGGGGCCAGACGGGGCAAAGTTACGGACCCCATCCGCGGCAGGGCTTCGATCTGTTCCTGCCCGAGGCAGAACCTAGCGGGCTCGTGGTGTTTGTCCATGGCGGCTACTGGATGAAGTTCGACCGCTCGCTCTGGTCGCATCTGGCGGCGGGGGCCGTGGCGCGGGGCTGGGCGGTGGCGATGCCGTCCTACCGGCTGGCCCCCGAGGTCGCGATCCCCGACATCACCGCCGATATCCGCGCGGCGGTCGAGGCCATCGCCAGCCGCGTCCCCGGCGGGCCGCTGGTGCTGGCCGGGCATTCGGCGGGCGGCCATCTGGTGGCGCGGATGCTTTGCGGCGATACCGCGCCGGGCGCGTCCGCGGACCGGATCGCCCGGGTGGTGCCGATCTCGCCGGTCTCGGACCTGCGGCCGCTTCTGAGCACGCAGATGGCTGGCCCGCTTCACCTCGATGCCGCAACGGCGGCCGCCGAAAGCCCGGCGCTGATGACGCCGCGGGCCGATGTGCCGGTCCATGTCTGGGTTGGCGGCGACGAACGCCCGGTCTTTGTCGATCAGGCGCGCTGCCTGGCCGAGGCCTGGCCGGGGGCGGCGCTGACCGTCGATGAAGGGCGCCACCATTTCGACGTGATCGAGGGGCTGACCCGGCCCGACAGCCCGCTGACCGGGGCGCTGCTCGACGGGCTCTAGGCCTGGCTCAGTCCTGGCCGAACAGCTCCTGCCAGCAGGGCCTTGTGTCGCCCGGCGCTGCGCGCGCCAGATAGACCCCGCGCGCGATGGCCCGCGCCAGACAGACGGCGGCGGCATGGCCCAGCCGCAGCGCCTCGTACCCGCCTTCGGGCAGCGGTTTCGCCCCGGTCGCTGCGGCAAAGACCAGATCGCCGTCGAAAGGCGTATGGCTCGGCACCAGCGCGCGGGCCATGCCGTCATGGGCCGCGACCGCCATCCGCGTCGCCTGCGCCTGGGTCAGCGCCGCATCGGTCGCGACGATGGCGATGGTCGTCGACTGGCCAAGCTTTGCCTCGGGGCGTGGCTCGGCCAGAGGGTCGTGCCGCCCGACACCGTGCCCGCCGAACTCGTCCCCGATCTCGAAGGGCGCGGCCCAGAATTCCGGCCCGCCGCCCATGACCGCAGACCCCAGCGCATTGACCGCAACCAGCGCGCCGACGGTGATGCCGCTCTCCAGCACCAGCGAGGCCGAGCCGAGCCCGCCCTTCAGATCCGCCGTGGTGGCGCCCAGCCCCGCACCCGCGCTGCCCAGCTCGATCTCTTCGCTTGCCGCTGCCAGCGCCGCGCGGCCAAGCGCGCGATAGGGCGCCTCGTCCCAGTCCTTGTGGCCGCCATTCGCCAGATCGAACAGGATCGCGCCCGGCACGATGGGCACCCGCTGCCCCGCGACCTCGAAGCCGCGCCCCATGGCGCGCAGCCCCTCGACCACCCCCGCCGCGGCATCGAGCCCGAAGGCCGACCCGCCCGACAGCACCAGCGCATCGACTTCCTGCACCAGCCGGTCGGGCGCCAGAAGATCGGTTTCGCGGGTGCCGGGCGCGCCGCCCATCACATGCACCCCGGCCACGAAGGGCGCGTCGCCCAAAAGAACCGTCACGCCGGTCTTCACTAGCACATCCCCGGCCTGGCCGACCCTCAGCCCCGCCACATCGGTCACAAGGTTCCGCCGCCCCGGCCGCATCGCGCCCCCTTCCGTCTTCTTCTTGGCAAAAATACCCACGGCACAGCGCCCGACGGAAGGCCGACCTGCGGTCGGCTCAGCCGTGGCGGGCCGCGACCGTCTTCAGCACCGAAAAGCCGTAAAGCGCCTCGAACCCCTTTTCGCGGCCATGGCCCGAAAGGCCCACGCCGCCGAAGGGCAGCTCGACCCCGCCGCCCGCGCCGTAATTGTTCAGATAGACCTGGCCCGCGCGCAGCTTCCTGGCCATCCGCATCTGCCGGGCGCCGTCGCGGGTCCAGACCGCGGCAACCAGCCCGTAGCCGGTGCCATTGGCGATCGACACGGCCTCCTCCTCGTCGGCGAAGGGGATCACCACCTGCACCGGGCCAAAGATTTCCTCCTGCGCCAGCCGGTGCCCGGGCGGCACCCGGGTCAGCAGCCGCGGCGCCACGTAATACCCGCCCGCGGGCGCATTGCCGATGATCCGGCCCTCGGCCGCGGTTTCCAGATCCTGCCCCTTGCCGAGATAGTCCAGAACGATCTCTTTCTGCCGACCGGAGATCAGCGGCCCGAGATTGAGATCCTCAAGCGCGGGGCCGACCCAGAGCGCGCGATAGGCGCCCGCCATGCGCTCGACCAGCTCGTCATAAAGCCGCCGCTCGACCAGGATGCGCGACGAGGCCGAACAGGTCTGTCCCGCGTTCTGCAGCCCGCCATTGACCAGAAACGGCAGCGCGGCGTCGAGATCGGCATCGGCGAAGACGATCTGGGGCGACTTGCCGCCCAGTTCCAGCGTCACCGGCGCCACATGGCGTGCGGCCTCGGCCTGAACCTTGCGTCCGACCGACAGCGAGCCCGTGAACGAGATATGATCGACCCCGGGATGCGAGGCGAGCGCCGCGCCGGCCTCGTCGCCCAGCCCCGGCACCACGTTCAGCGCGCCATCGGGCAGGCCCGCCTCTTCGGCCAGCTTGGCGAAGGCGAGCGCGGTCAGGCAAGCCTCTTCGGCCGGCTTCAGCACGCAGGCATTGCCCATCGCCAGCGCCGCCCCGACCGAGCGTCCGATGATCTGCATCGGGTAGTTCCAGGGGATGATATGGCCCGTCACCCCATGCGGCTCGCGCAGGGTGTAGACGGTATAGCCCTCCATGTAGGGAAGGCTGTGGCCCATCACCTTGTCGGCGGCGCCACCATAGAATTCCAGATAGCGCGCCAGCGTCATCGCATCCGACCGTGCCTGGGTCAGCGGCTTGCCGACATCGGTGGCCTCGATCCGCGCCAGCGTTTCGGCACGGCCGCGCACGAACTGGCCGATTCGGGTCAGAACCCGGCCGCGCTCGGTCGCGGTCATCCGGCCCCAGGACCCCTGCCGGGCCTCGTCCGCGGCGGTGACGGCCGCGTCGATATCGGCAACCTTGCCGCGCGCGATCGACCCGATCGGCGCGCCGGTCGAGGGATTCTCGACCGCAAGAAAATCGCGGCTGGCAGGCGGCTGCCAGACCCCGCCGATAAAGCAGCGGTCGGTTTCGAACCAAAGCTCGCGCATACGTCTTAATCCGGTTCCTTCAGCTTCGGCGCGGCCGACAACAATGCCTTGGTATAAGCATGCGCAGGGTTGTGCAGCACCTTTTCTGTCGCCCCTTCCTCTACGATCCGGCCCGCCTGCATCACAAGCACTCGTTCGGTGCTCGACCTGACCACGGACAGGTCGTGACTGATGAAAAGATAGGACAGACCGAACCGTGCGCGCAGATCGGCCAGCAGATCGAGAATCTGCGCCCTGACGCGAACGTCAAGCGCCGAAACCGCCTCGTCAAGCACGATCAGATCGGGCCGCGCGATCAGCGCGCGCGCGATGGCGATGCGCTGGCGCTGGCCGCCCGAGAATTCGTGGATGAAGCGGTCGCGGTCCTTCGGATCAAGCCCCACAGCCTCGAGCGCCGCGTCGATGCGGTCTGCGGCATCGCTCGGGCGCCCGTCCAGATGAAACGGCTCGGCGATCAGCCGGGCCACGCGGTGGCGCGGATTGAAGCTGCCATAGGGGTCCTGAAAGACCGCGTTCATCTTGCGGCGCAGCCGGGCGGGCATCGCCGCACCGGCCCGCACGACATCTCCGTCCAGCCGGATCTCGCCGCCCTGCAGCGGATCGAGCCCCAGCACGGCTCGCGCCAAGGTCGATTTGCCGCACCCGGATTCGCCCACAAGGCCCAGACTTTCACCGCGCGCGATCCCGAAGCTGACCCCGTCGACCGCGCGATGGGGCGGCAGCCGCCGGAACAGGCCGGAATGGGCCGCCGGATAGCTGCGCCGCGCCTCGCGCACCTCCAGCAGCGGCGGGCCGGGCAGCGGCGGAGGCGTCGCGGGCCGGTGCGCAGACGCTGCCACCAGCGCGCGGGTATAGGGGTGCTTTCGGGCGGCAAGAACGGCCGCGGCCGGGCCCTCCTCGACGATCTCGCCGCGGCGCATCACCGCCAGCCGGTCGGCAAGCCCCGAGATTACCGCCAGATCGTGGGTGATCAGCAAAAGCCCCATCCCGGTCTCGGCCACCAGCCCCTTCAGCAGATCGAGGATCCGCGCCTGCGTGGTCACGTCGAGCGCGGTGGTCGGCTCGTCTGCGATCAGCAGTTGCGGGCGCAGCGCGATGGCCATGGCGATGCAGACCCGCTGACGCTGGCCGCCGGACAGCTCGTGCGGATAGCGCGTGGGCGGAAACCGCTCGGGCGGCAGCCCGACCCGGTGCAGGAGCCGCGCGGCGGCGCGGCGTGCCTCGGCCCGGGTCGCCTCGCCATGCACGATCAGCGTCTCGGCCACCTGATCGCCGATTCGTTGCACGGGGTTCAGCGCGGTCATCGGCTCCTGAAAGATCATGCCCAGATCGCGGCCGCGGATCGCGCACATCTGCCGGTCCGACAGCGACAGAAGATCGAGACCGTTCAGCCGCAGATGGCCGCGAAGCTCGGCGCCCTCGGGCAGAAGGCCCATGATCGCCAGCGCGGTCATCGACTTGCCCGATCCGCTTTCGCCCGCAAGTCCCAGGATCTCGCCCCGCCCGATTTCGAGCGAGACGCCGTTCAGCACCGGACGGCCATGCAGGCTCAGCCCCAGATCGCGCAGCAGGATCACCGGGCGGCTCTCCTGAGGCGCGGGTCGAGCGCGTCGCGCAGCCCGTCGCCCAGAAGGTTCAGCCCCAGCACGGTCAGCACGATGGCCAGCCCCGGCAGGATCGCCAGCCGGGGCGCGGTGTAGATCATGGTCTGCGCCTCGGCCAGCATCCGGCCCCAGCTGGGCGTCGGCGGCTGCGCCCCGAGCCCGACATAGGACAGCCCCGCCTCGGCGAGGATGCCGAGGCTGAACTGGATCGTGGCCTGCACGATCAGCAGGTTGGCGATATTGGGCAAGATATGTTCGGCGCTGATCCGGGCCCTGCCCTTGCCCGCCAGTTCGGCCGCGCGGATATAGTCGAGCGTCCAGAGGCTGAGCGCGGCGCCCCGCGTGACCCGGGCGAAGACCGGGATGTTGAAGATGCCGATGGCCAGGATCGCGTTCAGCGCCGAGGGGCCGAGGATCGCGGTGATCAGGATCGCGATCACCAGTGCCGGAAAGGCGAAGATCAGGTCGTTCATCCGCATGACGATCTCGTCAAGCCAGCCGCCGCGGGCCGCCGCCGCCATCAGCCCCAGCGGCACGCCCGCGCCCATGCCGATGCCGACCGCGACCAGCGCCACCGCGATCGAGGACCGCGCGCCGACCATCAGCATCGACAGCATGTCGCGGCCCAGCTGGTCGGTGCCCAGCAGATAGGCGCCGCCCGGCGGGCGCAGCCGCTCGGCGATGTTCAGCGCGGTCACGTCATGGGGCACCCAGACCAGCGACAGCGCCGCCAGCGCCAGCACGGTGCCGCTGAGCACGCCGCCCGCGATCAGGGTCGGCCGTGCGCTCATCGGCGCCTCAGCCGCGGATCGACCGCGGCATAGGCCAGATCGACGAGGAAGGTGACGAGGATCACCGCGAAGACCAGCAGCATCACCACGCTTTCGACCACGATCAGGTCGCGCTGGGTGATGGCCTGAAAGATCAGCCGCCCGAGCCCGGGCAGGAAAAAGACGTTCTCGATGATGATGGCCCCCGCCAGCAGAAAGGAGAATTGCAGCCCGAGGATGGTCAGGACCGGGATCAGCGCGTTGCGAAAGGCATGGCGGCGCAGCGCCTGGGCCCGGCTCAGCCCCTTGGCGCGGGCGCTGCGGATATAATCCTGCCCCAAGGTCTCGATCAGCGCCGAGCGCATCACCCGCGCGAGGATCGCGGCCTGCGGCAGGGCCAGCGCCACCGCCGGCAGGGTCAGCGCCTTCAGCCCGTGGCCCAGCCCCGCCTCCCAGCCCGGAAAGCCGCCCGCCGACACCCAGCGCAGCTTGACCGCGAAGACCAGCACCAGCAGCATGGCGAACCAGAAATTCGGCACCGCGATGCCCAGCTGCGTCGCCGCCATGATGCCAAGATCGGCCGCCCGTCCGCGCCGCGCCGCGGCCCAGAGCCCCACCGGCAGCGCGATCGCCGTCGACAGCGCCAGCGCATAGGCGGCAAGCGGCAGCGAGACGGCCAGGCGCTGCGCCACCAGATCGGCCACCGGCACGCGATAGGTGTAGGAGATGCCGAAATCGCCGGTCGCAAGCCCCGAAGCCCAGTCGAGATAGCGCGCCCAGACCGAGCCCGACAGCCCCAGCTCGTCGCGCAGCGCCGCCACCGTCTCGGGCGCCGCGTTCAGCCCCAGCATGTAGGCGGCGGGGTCGCCCGGGATCACCTCGATCGCCGCAAAGATCGCGATGCTGGCCGCGATCAGGCTCAGCGACAGCGACAGGAGGCGGGTCAGGGCGTAACGCAGCATGCGCCTGAATCTAGGCCAAGGCGCGGGCCTGGCGCCAGTGCAATCGCCGCCGCCTCTGGCCGCGATCCAGCGCTTGCCAGACGGCGCCGACCGGCTATGCTCGGCCCCGGGCACCGTGCCGATGGCGTCGTGCGCGGGGGGCGTGACGCCCCCGATGCCCGGCGGTTTCCGCCTGTCCTCCTGTACGCCGGGAACATCCGATGTCCCGGCCCGCGCGCCGGGATGGCCTGTCAGGGAGCTCCCATGACCCGACCTGAAATCCGACCCGACTTCTACTGTTTCGCGAATGGCGAGAAGGCCGCGCTGCCCTTCGCGCCCGAGGAATACGACACCCGCCTGATGGGGCTTCGCGCCGCGATGGACGCCACCGGCGCCGAGGTCGCGGTGCTGACCTCGATGCAGAACGTGGCCTATTATTCGGGCTTTCTCTATTGCAGCTTCGGCCGGCCCTATGCGCTGGTGGTGACCGCCTCGCAGTCGGTCCTGATCGGCGCGGGCATCGACGCGGGCCAGCCCTGGCGGCGCTGCCATGGCGAGGCGCTGACCTATACCGACTGGGCGCGCGACAATTTCTGGCGTGCGGTCGCCCATGTCGCGGGGCAGGGCCGCCGCGTCGGGATCGAGGCCGACCACCTGACCCTGGCCCGGCGGGACGAGCTTGACACCTTCCTCGCCCCCGCGGGCACGGTCGATCTGGCCCCCGCCACCATGCGGCAGCGGATGCGCAAGAGCCCGGCCGAGCTTGACCTGATCCGGGCCGGGGCGGCGGTGGCCGACCTTGGCGGCCACGCGATCCGCGCGGCGGTGCGCGAGGGGGCGCGCGAGATCGACGTGGCGATGGCCGGGCGCGATGCGATGGAGCTGGAAATCGCCCGCCGCTTTCCCGAGGCCGAATACCGCGACACCTGGGTCTGGTTCCAGTCCGGGCCGAACACAGATGGCGCCCATAACCCGGTCACGGGCCGTGTCCTGCAGCGTGGCGACCTGCTGTCGCTGAACGCCTTCCCGATGATCTCGGGCTACTACACCGCGCTGGAACGCACGATGGTTCTGGGCGAGCCCGACCCCGCGACGCTGGGGATCTGGGAGGCCAACGTGGCGGCCCATGACTACGGCATATCTTTGCTGAAACCGGGCGCTTCCTGTGCAGAGATCACCCATCGCATCAACGACTTCCTCGCCGAGAGGGACCTGCTGCAATATCGCAGCTTCGGCTATGGCCACAGTTTCGGGGTCTTGTCGCATTACTATGGCCGCGAGGCCGGGCTGGAGCTGCGCGAGGATATCGGGACCGTGCTGGAACCCGGTATGGTGATCTCGATGGAGCCGATGCTGACCATCCCCGAAGGTCGTCCCGGCGCGGGCGGCTACCGCGAACACGACATCCTGATCGTCACCGGGGACGGGGCGGAAGACATCACCCTCTATCCCTACGGGCCCGGATTCAACGTGATCGCCTGACCGGAGGCGTGGCGCCCGGCCGTGCTGTCGCGAACCGGGTATTTGGACCAAGAAGAAGATGCATGCGGGGGGCTCTTCGGTCCTTCTTCTTGGTTCATATACCCCGAGAATCGCCTGCCCCGTCAGGGGCAGGCCAGAGGGCGTGCGCCGCAGGCGCCCGCCTGGATCAGTCGGCCCAGCGCACGGCGGTCAGGTCGTTGGCCTGGGTCGGTGCGTTCTCCCAAAGCCCTTCGATCTTCGCATTGGCGACGCCGGTCTTGGCCAGCTGGAAGAGATAGACGTTGACGTGGTCCTCGGCGATCATCCGCTGCGCCGCCTTCAGGATCTCGGACCGCTCGTCGGGGGCGGTTGCGCCCGCAAGCCGGTCCATGAGGGCCAAGAAATCCGGCTTTCCATAGCCGAAATAGTAATCGGGCCGGGCATAGATGCCGATATCCATCGGCTCGGTATGGCTGACGATGGTCAGGTCGAAATCGTTCCGCTTGAACACCTGGTCGAGCCATTGCGCCCATTCGAGGTTGGTGATCTCGGTCTCGATCCCCGCGGCGCGCAGTTCGGCCGCCACGATCTCGCCCCCGCGCCGCGCATAGCTTGGCGGGGGCAGCGCCAGCCGCAGTTTCAGGTCGGTCTGTCCCGCCTCGGCCAGAAGCGCGCGGGCCTTCTTGAGGTCGTGCCGCGACAGGCCGGTCAGGTCGACATAGTCGGGATGGTGCGGCGCGAAATGCGTGCCGATGGGCGTGCCATAGCCGAACATCGCCCCGTCGATGACATCCTGCCGGTCGATGGCATGGGCGATGGCCTCGCGCACCCGGATGTCGTCAAGCGGCGGGCGGCGGTTGTTGATCGCAAGGATTGTCTCGCCCTCGGTGGTGCCGACGATCACCTTGAACCGCGGGTCGGCCTCGAATTGCGGCAGCGTTTCGGGCGCGGGAAAGTTCGGGAAGGCATCGACATCGCCCGCCATCATCGCCGCATAGGCCGCGTTCGGGTCGGGGATGAACTTGAAGGTCGCGCGGGCGAGCGCCGGGGCCGGACCCCAGTAATCGGGGTTGCGCACCAGCTCGACCCGGTCGCCATGGACCCAGCGGTCGAACCGGAACGGGCCGGTGCCGACCGGGGCGGTGGCTTCGGTCCCGGCCGTCTCGGGGGCGACGATCACCGCATCGCCCCAGGCCATCTTGAAGGGAAACGCCCCGTCGGGCCGGGCAAGCGTTACCGTCACGGTCAGCGGATCGGTTGCCGCGATGCTGTCGATCCCGTCGAACAGCGCCTTCTGGGCGTTGGTGCTGTCGGGGCCCCGGGCGCGGTCGAGGCTGAAGGCCACGTCATCGGCCTCCATCGCCGTGCCGTCATGAAACCGCACCCCCTCCCGCAGATGGAAGGTGTAGACCGTGGCGGTCCCGTTCGTCTCCCAGCTGGCGGCGAGGCCCGGCACCACGGTGCCGTCTGGGGCAAAGCGCGTCAGCCCCTCGAAGACATTGGCATAGACCACCTCGTCGGTCGCGGCGGCGGCGCCGGAGGTCGGGTCGAGGTTCGGCGGCTCCAGCACCATGCCGAGGGTAATCGCATCCGGCGGCGCGGCGCGGGCGGGGACGGCCGCAAGGCTCAGTCCGAAAGGCAGGGCCAGGACCAGGGTCCGGGCGATGATCCGAATGGGGCGCATCCTGCGGTCTCCTTTCCGTTCCGTCCCCATCTGAGGCCGGGCGGGGGCGCAAGGCAAGGCCCAGGGCATGGCAGCGGGCTGGATTCTGCGCTGCAGCACGCTATAAGGCGCGCCAATTGCAGCGCCGGGGAGGAGAGGATGAGTGCAAGTGCCGAAAGCCGCCAGATGACGGTGGCAGAGGTCCGGGCGAGGAAGGGGGCCGCGCCGCTGGTCTGCCTCACCGCCTATACGACGCCGATGGCCGAGGCGGTCGATGCCGCCTGCGATGTCGTTCTGGTGGGCGACAGCGTGGGCATGGTGCTGCACGGGCTTCCTTCGACGCTGGGCGTCAGCATGGAGATGATGCTGATGCATGGCCGGGCCGTGGCGCGCGGGCTGAGCCATGCGCTGATGGTCGTCGACATGCCCTTCGGGAGCTATGAGGAAAGCCCCGAACAGGCGTTCCGCAATGCCGCGCGGCTGATGGCCGAGACCGGCTGCGGCGCGGTCAAGCTGGAAGGCGGGGCGGCGATGGCCGGGACGATCCGGTTTCTGAGCGCGCGCGGCATTCCGGTGATGGCCCATGTCGGGCTGACGCCGCAGGGCGTGATGGGCTTCGGCGGCTACAAGGTGCAGGGGCGCGGCGCGGACGGGGCGCGGGTGCTGGCCGATGCGCAGGCGGTGGCCGAGGCCGGCGCCTTCGCGGTGGTGCTGGAAAAGGTGCCCGCGGCGCTGGCCGACCGGATCACCGACGCGGTTCCGATCCCGACCATCGGCATCGGCGCCTCGGCGGGCTGCGACGGGCAGATCCTTGTCGTCGACGACATGCTGGGGGTCTTCACCGGCTTTCGGCCGAAATTCGTCAAGCGCTATGCCGAACTGGGCAGTGCCGCCCGCGCGGCCGTGGCCCTCTATGCCGAAGAGGTCCGCGCCCGGCGCTTTCCGGGCCCCGAGCATGTCTTTGCCGACGAGACCGGAGGTGCGGCATGACCGCGCCGATCCTGCGCAGCCTTGAGGCGCTGCGCGCTGTCAGGGCCGAGTGGCGGGCCGAGGGCGCCCGCGTCGCCGTCGTGCCGACCATGGGCGCGCTGCATGACGGGCATCTCAGCCTTGCCGCTGCCGCGAAGGCTGCCGCCGACCGGGTGATCGTCACGATCTTCGTCAACCCCAGGCAGTTCAACGATCCGGGCGATCTGGCGCGCTATCCGCGCACCGAGGCGCGCGATGCCGAGAAACTGGCGCCGCTCGGCGTCGATGCGCTTTATGTGCCCGCGGCCGATCAGGTCTATCCGCCGGGCTTTGCGACCTCGGTCTCGGTTTCGGGCGTCAGCGAGGGGCTCTGCGGCGCGCACCGGCCGGGCCATTTCGACGGGGTGGCGACGGTCGTGACCAAGCTGTTGCTGCAGACCGGCGCCGATTGCGCCTTTTTCGGCGAGAAGGACTTTCAGCAGCTGATGGTGGTGCGGCGGCTGGTGCGCGATCTGGACATTCCGGTCGAGATCGTGGGCTGCCCCACGGTGCGCGAGCCCGACGGGCTGGCATTGTCCTCGCGCAATGCGCTTCTGCCCGGCGATTCGCGCGCCATGGCGCCCGCCCTTTATCGGGCGCTCGAGGCCGCGCGACAGGCGCTCGAGGCCGGGGCCGGGGCAGAGACGACACTGGCCACGGCGCGAGCCGCGATCATGGCGGCGGGCTTTGCCGAGGTCGAATATCTCGAACTGCGCGCGGCTGCCGATCTGGCGCCGCTCGAGGCTGCGGACGTGCCTGCCCGGCTGCTGGTCGCGGCACATCTGGGCGGGGTGCGGCTGATCGACAATATCCCGGTGGCGGCGCGCTGAGGCGCCGTCAGCCGTCGAGCAGGTCGGACAGGGTCAGCGCCATCACCTGGGCGGCCTCGACCATGTCGTCGATGCCGACCCATTCGTCAGGCTGATGCGCCAGATCGAGAATGCCGGGCCCATAGGCGATGCAGTTCCTGAGCCGCCCGATCCGGTCGATATGCTTCTGGTCATAGGTGCCGGGCGAGACGACGAAATCGGGCGCAGTCCCCAGCACCCGGCCGATGGCGCGTTCGACCGCCTGAACCACCGGGGCGCCGCGGTCGGTCATGCTGGGGCGGACCTCGAACAGCTCGCGGATCTCGTAGTCAAAGCCCGGACGGCGGGCGCGGACCCGCTCCATCAGCGCGCGGATCTCGCGCTTGACCTCCTCGGGGTCCTCCTCGATCAGCACCCGCCGGTCGATGGTGATGCGGCAGCGGTCGGGCACGCAGGGCGCGGGCAGGCCGTCATAGTCCGCCTCCTGTTCGGGCTCGCCGCCATGGATCGCGTTGATGTTCAGCGTCGCGGCGCGGGCGCCCTCGGGCACCACGGGCATCGCGGTGTGCCGCCCCGCCAGCAGCGGAAACAGCGTGGCCTCCATCTCGGCCAGCACCGCGCCCATATGGCGGATCGCGCAATCGCCGAGGAAGGGCATCGAGCCATGGGCGATCCGGCCCTTCGTCTCGATCTCGGCCCACCAGACGCCGCGATGGCCCAGACAGATCCGGTTCTTGTTCAGCGGCTCGGGGATGATGACATGCTGGACGCGCTCGGGCGCGAACCAGCCGCGCTCGGCCAGCCAGGCGACCCCGCCGAAGCCGCCCGATTCCTCGTCGGCGGTGGCGCTGATCTCGACCGCGCCGCGATAGGCGGGGCAGGTGGCAACGAAGGTCTCGGCCGCCAGCACCGCCGCAGCGATGCCGCCCTTCATGTCGCAGGCGCCCCGGCCCCAGACCCGGCCGTCGCGGATCTCGCCGCCGAAGGGATCGACGCTCCAGCCATGGCCGACCTCGACCACGTCGTGATGGCCGTTGAAATGGACGCAGTCGCCGCCCTCGGTGCCCTCATGCCGCGCGATCATGTTCCAGCGCGGATGGGCGTCGCTGTCGGCGGGCGCGCCGCGGGCCCGGACATAGCTGACCTCAAAACCCTTCGCGGCCAGCCGCTCGCCCAGATATTCGCAGATTTCCAGATAGTTGCGCCCCGGCGGGTTCAGCGTGGGAATGCGGATCAGATCGCGCGTCAGCGCGGCTACCTCGTCGCGCCTTGCCGCGACCGCCCGTTCCAGACCATGCCCCGGAGATGTGTCCATGCCCGATCCTAGCGCCTCGCGCTCCCTGCGGCAATCGCGCCTAGGCTGCGTCCGGCCGCTGGCCTGTCGTGCAAATCGCACGGGGCATGCCTATATTCGGCAGCGAGGGCGGGATCTCCGGGGAGGACGGAACCATGTTTGCATTCCTGCGTTTTGCTCTTGCGGGGTTCGTGATCCTCACGGTGATCTATATTGCCGTGTCGCTCTATTCCCGTGCGGTCAGACGCGGCAAGCTCGGACGGGAATGGGACGAGGACATCCGTATCGGCGACCGCGATGCTTACGTCGAGGAGGGGCTCCGGCAATATGACCGCTCGCTCCGGCGCAAGCTGATCCTCGGGGTCTATGTCGTGCCGGCCATCGTCGTCGGCACGATCATCTATATCACGAATTACATGTGAGGCTCGAATGGCATACGTCAAATGGACCATCGTCACCATCGTCGTCCTGGTGATCGCGGGCTTCCTGCACTACACGCTGCCCCAGCATGACGTGGTGCGGATCACCGCGACCAAGGAACGTCAGATCAACTTCGGCGAGAACCGGATCTTCTTCGCCAGCGACGGCGCCGGGAACAGCGAAGGCGACAATACCCGCTTCGTCAATTTCATCGAGACGTTCAACCCCGACGGCAAGCCGGTCGTCTTCCGCAACGAGGATACCAGCTGGGGCTGGCCGCCCTATTTCAAGTTCGACAGCTCGAACCTTCAGGCCAAGGCGAGCGACATGATCTCGGACAAGGAAAATCCGGAATGGGTGGTCGTGACCCATTACGGCTGGCGCAACGAATACCTGTCGATCTATCCGAATGCGGTCGAGCTCCGTCCGGTGGACAGCCCGGATGACAGCCCCATTCCGTGGTTCAACATCCTCTTCCTCGGCGCGCTGGGCGCGCTGGTGATCTGGATCTGGCAGATGCTGGCCCGGTTCAAGGAAGACCGGATCGAGCCGATGCTGGACGAGATGGGCGAATCGCTCGAAACGGTGGGCGACCGTGCCGAGGGGTTCTGGCGCCGGGTGTTCTCGCGCTGATCCGCCATACCGCCAGGCCGGGGCGCTCAGGCGCCCCAGCTTGTCCGGATCGTCTGAGCGCGGGTGGCCGCCCGCAGAAAGGCCTCGCTTGCGTCCCCCGGGTCCGACCAGGCCCCGGGGGCGGCTTGCGCCAGCCATAGCGCCGGGCCGCCGGATGCCGCCCGGACGGGCAGGGTGTCCGGCAGGTCGTCTCCCTCGCAACACCAGAGCGCGTCGAGATCGACCCGTGCGGCGAGGCGGAGCGCCACAGCCGCTGGCGCGCCCGACAGGATCTGGACCAGCCCGGCGGGCAGTCCGGCCGCTTCCAACTCCGTCACCAAAAGACGCAGCCGGGTCTCGTCGCCGGGGTGCGGCAGCAGCACTGCGGCGTTTCCCGCGGCCAGCACCGGCCCGAGGATCGAGGCTGCCGCGAGGGCCGGGGTTTCGGCCGGGCAAAGCGCGGCGATGAGGCCAAGCGGCCTGTGACGTCTCAGCGTGGCGCGGCCTGGCCCTTCGGACCAGGTGGCGCAGGCGGTCGCGGTCCGCGCGGCGCAGGCGGCCAGCGGGGCGGCGGCCTCTTCGGGCATCCGGGCGGCGGCACGGGCCAGAACGGCGGCGCGCCCGGTGGCGCCCCGCCCGGCCCAGCCGGGCTGCACGCGGCGCGCCGCAGTCAGCGCGGCCGTTGGGTCGGGGCCCCGGTCGGCCGGTGCGGGGGCCATGGGCCGGGCCGGGGCAAGACCCGCAGGCCGTTGCCAGAGTTCCAGAGGGTCCGGGGCGGGGCCAAGATCGGTGCCGTTCACGCAGACCGTTCCGGCCTCAAGCGCGGTGGCAAGATCGAGCGCGACGGCCAGCGTCTCGCTCCAGAGACTTGCGGAGGGTGCGGGCGGCCCGGCATTGGCCAGCAGGATGGCCTCGGCCGGGCTGCGGAAGGTGATCGACAGCAGCACCGGGCCGGGCAGGCCGGTCTCCATCTCGGGCGAGGCCGGGGCGAGGCCCGGAATCAGGGCAGGCGCGAAATAGAGGCCCGTGTCGGGCAAGCGGGGCAGCGGCTGGATCGGGGTGCTTGTGCTGTTGGCCAGCGCGGCGGTCAGCCGGTCGCGCAGCCCGGCCCCCGGCAGCGGCCCCAGATCGGTCGCCGGATCCAGCGGGTCGCCGACGATCAGCCGCGCCATGCGCCCGGCCAGCCGGGAATGGACCCGCTCGGCCACCGAGTCCTGAACCAGCAGGCGCTGCCCGGTCGTGCCGGGCGGCGGATTGCCCAGAGCCTCGGCGATGGCGTCGGCGGCGGCGTCGAGATCGGCATCCTCCAGCACAAGATGCAGGCAAGGGCCGCCAAGCTCAGGGACGGGTGGCCGCGCGAGACCGAGCAATGGCTCGGCGGGGCCGGTCAGCACCGTCAGCAGGC
Source organism: Rhodovulum sp. BSW8 (assembly GCF_003314725.1). Classification (NCBI taxonomy): domain Bacteria; kingdom Pseudomonadati; phylum Pseudomonadota; class Alphaproteobacteria; order Rhodobacterales; family Paracoccaceae; genus Rhodovulum; species Rhodovulum sp. BSW8. Next base: position 22,655 of record NZ_QNVX01000039.1, on the reverse strand, counting down.
CCGCGGGCAGCCCGGCCTCTGCCGCGGCCTCGGCCAGGCACAGGGCGGCAAGCGTGCCGCCGCCCGGGCCGGGCGCGAGCATCGCGGCATTGCCTGCCGCCAGCGCCGGACCGATCCGGCCAAGCGACAGGCCGGGCGCGACGATCCCCAAAGGCACGAGGCCCGGTCGGTTTGCCAGGCCCAGCAAGGCCTGATCCGCCGCTTGTCGCAGTGCCGCTCTTCCCTCGGCCAGCCAGGTGCGGCCATGCCGCACCGGCCGCCCGGTTTCCAGCGCCAGAAGCTGGGTCAGGCAGGCGGCGCGGGCCTCGATCGCCTCGGCCCAGACCCGCAGCCGAACGGCCCGCGCGGGGCCGGACAGCGCGGCCCAGTCGGCTTGCGCGCTTCCGGCGGCGGCACGGGCGTCGGCGATCTGCGACGGCGTCGCCTCGGCCAGCTCGGCAAGGTCGGTCCCCGTCGCGAGCGCGATCAGGGTCCGGCGCGGCCCGTCCGGCGTAACCGGCCCGCCGATCCAGGGACCGAAGCGGCCCTGCTTCCGGGCGATCCAGGCGCGGGCCTCGGCATCGGGGGCGCGGCCGGGGCCGCGGTCGAGAGTGGTGGGCGGCATCGCTCTAGCCCGGCGCGTGGCGGCGAGGGGTGCTGCCCGCCCCGAAGGCGATCTCGTCCAGCCGCCGCTCGATCGCGCCCAGAAGCGAGGAGGCGCCGAAGCGGAACAGCGCGGGTTCCTGCCAGCGCGGCCCGAGTTCCTCGCCCACCAGCCCCAGCCAGTCGAGCGCATCCGTCGCCGTCGAGATCCCGCCCGCGGGCTTGAAGCCGACGTCGATGCCGGTCGCCTCGCGATAGGCGCGGATCATCCGGCACATGGTCAGCCCGACCGGCAGGGTCGCGTTCACAGGCTCTTTGCCGGTCGAGGTCTTGATGAAATCGGCCCCCGCCATCATCGCGACCAGACTGGCGCGGGCGACATTGGTCAGCGTGCCCAGCTCGCCCGTGGCAAGGATCGCCTTCATGTGGGCGGGGCCGCAGGCGGCGCGGAAGGCCGCGACCTCGTCATACAGCGCCTGCCAGTCGCCCAACAGGACGTGACGCCGCGAGATCACGATGTCGATTTCGGCCGCTCCGGCCGCGACGCTGGCCTCGATCTCGGCCAGCCGGGTGGAAAAGGGCGACAGCCCGGCGGGAAAGCCGGTCGAGACCGCCGCGACCGGCAGACCCGAGCCCTCGAGCGCCGCCCGCGCAGGCGCGATCATCTCGTGATAGACGCAGACCGCAGCCGTGGTCACCGGCCCGGCGCCAAGCGCCGCCCTGAGATCGGCGCGCAACGGGTTCCGGGCCTTGGCGCACAGCCTGCGGACACGGCCCGGCGTGTCGTCGCCCGACAGTGTCGTGAGGTCGATCAGCCCGACCGCGCGCAGAAGCCAGGCCGCTTCGGCCGCCGGATCGGCCGGGCGCCGCGCGGCAAGACCCGCCACATGGCGTTCGGCCGCCGGACGGTTCACCCGGGTGGCAGCGACCCAGCCGGTATCGAGCGGCAGGCCGGCATTGTGCTTCTGCACCGGCTGCGTCCCGGCGGTCCGGGCGGGTGTTGGGGTCTTCTCGCCTGGCAAAATGCGTCCCCCTGCAAGTTCACGGTTCCCCTTGCTCGCATGCGGGCACGGGGCTTGGCAAGGCGGCGTCCGGGCGGATCAGAGGTTCAGGAAATAGGGGTCCGAGCTGTGCCAGTAGGCCGCGAAGTCGGCCGCGCGGGCATGCGGCAGGCCGAGGCTCTGCATTGCGTAAAGATCGGCCGACAAAAGCCCCGCCAGCCGGAACCCGTTCTGCGCCGCGGTACGGGCCGGGCTGCCTTCGGAGAAGATCGCCTCGATCTGGGCAGAGGCGTTGACCAGCGCGAAGATCACCGCCAGCGGCCGGGAATTGGGCCAGACCGCCACGCTTTCGCGGGCAAAGGAGCGCCATCCCTCTGGCGAGGCCAGAAGGGATTCAAGCGCAAATTCCGTGAGCCCTTCGGTGGGGTCGACCCCGGGCTCGGGACAGCTTGAGTCTGGCATGGCACGTAACGTCAACATCATCCGCGAAACTGGGCCGGGCTGCACGCCGGGTGCCCGCCTCCCCGGCTAACAAATAACGTTATAAATGCGGTCGTGTCGGTGCCGCCTCCTCCGGCTTGCCGAGACGGAAAGAAAGATAGACGTCAGGCCCCTTCCAAACAAGCTTATCAGTCGCCTTTTAGGCGGATCGCTGCGCGGCCGATGGCGCCTTTCCGGCGGGATTCCGACAGGCCGATGGCGGCGCGGAATGTCGCAGTCGGGCCCGGCGAAGCCCGCCGGATTCGGCCGCGGTGGGGTCATCGTTCTGTAACAAATCGGTTTTTACACCAGATCGCCGGGCGCCGGACAGGATCCGGAATGGGCGGTCGGTCCGGAGCCCTTGCAAATGCGACGGAACCGGCTCATACATTCAATAAATTGCATTTGTTGGTCTGGGGGCGAACCGGTTCGCCCGGGCAGGTGCGATCCGGGGAAAGGTGCGGCGATGGGCGGGCGACTCATTACGATTCTGGCGCTGCTGACGGCAGTGCCCGCGGCGGCGGCCGAAACGGTGCTGGCGCCGGTGACGATCACCGAATGGAAGCCGGTCTATGGCGAGGTCGAGACCCGCAACCGGGTGCCCGCGCGCAGCCGGATCGGCGGCACGGTGGCCGAACTGAAGGTGACCGAGGGCGATCCGGTCGAGGCCGGGCAGGAAATCGCGCGGATCGAGGACGACAAGCTGACCTTCCAGATGCGCGCGCTTGACGCGACGCTGAAGGCGCTGACCGCCCAGCTCGACACCGCGCGGCGGGATCTCGACCGGGGCAGGGCGCTGCGCGAGCGGGGCGTCGTCACCCAGCAGCGGCTGGATCAACTCACGACCCAGGTGGCCGAGCTTGAGGGCCAGATCGACAGCACCGCCGCCCGGCGCCGGGTGATCGAGCAGCAGGTCGCCGAGGGCGCGGTGCTGTCGCCCGGCAGCGGGCTTGTGCTGTCGGTGCCGATCTCGCCCGGCTCGGTGCTGGTCGCGGGCGACACCGTGGCCGAGATCGGCGGCGGCGGGCTGTTCCTGCGCCTCGCGATCCCCGAACGGCATGCGCTGGCGCTGCGCCCGGGCGACCGGATCGCCGTCGGCGACAGCACCGGGCGCGACGGCCAGAGCGGGCGGCTGGTCAAGATCTATCCGCAGATCGAAGGCGGCCGGGTGCTGGCCGATGTCGAGGTCGAGGGGCTCGACGGGCGTTTCGTCGGGCGCCGGGTGCCGGTCCGGCTGCCGGTCGGCACCCGGCAGGCCCTGCTGGTGCCGCCGGGCGCGGTGACGCATCGGGGCGGGCTCGATTTCGTCGCGGTGGCGGGGCCCGATGGCCCGGTCGAGCGCGTGGTGGTGCCGGGCGAACGGCTGCGCCATGACGGCCGCGACCGGGTCGAGATCCTGACCGGGCTGGAACCCGGCGACCGCGTGGTGAGCCCCGATGAGTGACGAGACCCGCCCCGCCGCCCGCCGCCTCGGTCTTGCCGGATACCTGACCAAGGGGTTCATCCGCTCGCCGCTGACACCGCTTCTGTTGCTGGCGGCGCTTGCGCTGGGCCTGATCGCGCTGATCGCCCTGCCGCGCGAGGAAGAACCGCAGATTTCGGTGCCGCTGGTCGATATCCATGTCCGGGCCGACGGGCTTCGGGCGGTCGATGCGGTCAAGCTGGTGACAGAGCCGCTCGAGACCATCGTCAAGGGGATCGACGAGGTCGAGCATGTCTATTCCCAGACCTATGACGACCGGGCGATGGTGACCGCGCGGTTCAAGGTGGGGCTGAGTCAGGACACCGCGATCTTGCGCGTGCGCGACAAGATCCTGGCCAACATGGACCGCATCCCGGTCGGCATTCCCGAACCGCTGGTGGTCGGGCGCGGCATCAATGATGTGGCGATCGTCACGCTGACCTTCACCCCGGTCTTTGGCCAGACCGCGGTGACCGCAGCCGATCTGACCCGAATTGCCCGCGAGGCCGAGACCGAATTGGTCCGGATCGACGATGTCGGGCTGACCTATCTGGTCGGCGAGACCGAAGAGGCGCTGCGCGTCGCCCCCGATCCGCAGAAGCTGGCGCTGTACGGGATCACGCTGCAAGAGCTGTCGCAGAAGGTCGCGGGTGCCAATGCCGCCGCCCCGGCGGGGCTGGTGCGCGACGGCGGCCAGCAGGTCGGGCTGGTGCTGGGCCGGACGCTGGCAACCCCGGCCGAGATCGGCAATCTGGAGCTGACCGCGCGCGACGGACGCACCGTCTATCTGCGCGATCTGGCCGAGATCGGCTTCGCCTCGGATCTGGACGAACACCATGTGGCGAGCCTTGCCCGCGGCCCCGAGGGCGAGATCGTCCGCCGCCCCGCGGTCACGCTGGCGCTGGCCAAGCGCGCGGGCGCCAATGCCGTGGTGGTGGGCGAACAGGTCCTGCAGCGGCTTGAGCAGATGAAGGGCGGGCTTATCCCCGATACGGTCGCGGTCGAGGTCACGCGGAATTACGGCCATACCGCCTCGGAAAAGGCCAACGAGTTGCTGTTCCATCTGGGGCTGGCGACGGTCTCGATCGTGGCGCTGGTGCTTTTTGCCATCGGCTGGCGCGAGGCGCTGGTGGTGGCCATCGTCATTCCGGTGACGATCCTGCTGACGCTCTTTGCCGCCCATGCCATGGGCTACACGCTGAACCGGGTGTCGCTGTTCGCGCTGATCTTTTCCATCGGCATTCTGGTCGATGACGCCATCGTGGTGATCGAGAACATCGCCCGGCACTGGGGGATGATGAAACCGGGCGACAGCCGGGTGCGGGCGGCGGTCGAGGCCGTGGCCGAGGTCGGCAACCCGACCATCGTCGCGACCCTGACCGTTGTGGTGGCGCTTTTGCCGATGCTGTTCGTCTCGGGGATGATGGGTCCTTACATGAGCCCGATCCCGGCCAATGCCTCGGCCGCGATGATCTTTTCCTTTTTGGTCGCGGTGACGATCACGCCCTGGCTGATGCTGAAGATCGCGGGCCGGGCGCCTCTGCATGCGGGGGGCGCGGGGGCGGGTCATCCGGGCGGGCGGCTGGGGCGGCTTTACGCCCATCTCGTGCGGCCGATCCTGTCGCGCAAATGGATCAGCCTGGTTTTCCTGCTGGGGGTGGCGACGGTCTCCTTCGGCTCGATGGCCGCGCTTTACACCAGGGACGTGACGGTCAAACTGCTGCCCTTCGACAACAAGTCGGAACTGGCCATCGTCATCGACCTGCCCGAGGGCGCCTCGGTCGAGGCGACCGACGCGGTGGCGCAGGCGGCCGCGCGGGTGGCGCTGGCCATGCCCGAGGCGGTATCGGCCCAGACCCATGCGGGTACCGCCGCGCCCTTCAACTTCAACGGGCTCGTCCGGCATTACTTCCTGCGCGAAAGCCCCGAACAGGGCGATGTGCAGGTCAACCTCTCGCCCAAGGATGCCCGCGACCGCACCAGCCATGCCATCGCGCTTGACCTGCGCCAGCGGCTGGGGGCGCTCGATCTGCCCGCGGGGACTGTCCTGAAAGTGGTCGAGCCGCCGCCCGGGCCGCCCGTCATCGCGACGCTGCTGGCCGAGATCTACGGCCCCGATGGCGATACCCGCCGGGCGGTCGCGGCCAAGGTCCGGCAGGCCTTCGAGGACACGCCCTTCATCGTCGATGTCGATGACAGCTTCGGCACCCGCGCCCGCCGCATCCGGGCCGAGACCGATCCGTCCGATCTGGCCTTCTTCGATGTCGCCGAGGCCGATGCGCTGGACACGCTCAGGATGCTGAACGGCGCCACCACGGTCGGCTATTCGCATCGCGGCGCGGGCCGGGCGCCGATCCCGATCGTGGTCGCGCGCGACAAGGCCGACCGGGTGCTCGATGAACGGGCGCTGGCGACGCCGGTTCCGGCCAATGTGCTGCCCGGCGGGCGCGGCGTGGTCGAACTGGGCGATGTGGTGCGGCTGACCGAGGAACAGGCCTCGTTCCCGATCTTCCGCCATAACGGGCGCTATGCCGAGATGGTCCAGGCCGATCTGGCGGGCGATTTCGAGGCACCGCTTTACGGCATGCTGGCGGTTCAGGACCGGCTGGCCCGGGTCGACTGGGAAGGTCTGCCCGCGCCCGAGATCCGCCTGCATGGCCAGCCGTTGTCGGAGGACAAGCCGGTCCTCTTGTGGGACGGTGAATGGGAGGTGACCTGGGTCACCTTCCGCGACATGGGCGCGGCCTTCGGGGTGGCGCTGGTCGGGATCTACATCCTCGTCGTGGCGCAGTTCGGGTCGTTCCGGCTGCCGCTGGTGGTGCTGACGCCGGTGCCGCTGACCTTTCTGGGCATCATGCTGGGCCACTGGCTGTTCCATGCGCCCTTCACCGCGACCTCGATGATCGGCTTCATCGCGCTGGCGGGGATCATCGTGCGCAACTCGATCCTGCTGGTCGATTTCATCCGCCATGCCGACCCCGAGGGCCGGATCACGGTCGAGACGCTGGTCGAGGCCGGGGCCACGCGGGTCAAGCCGATCCTGCTGACCGCGCTGGCCGCGATGATCGGGGCGGCGGTGATCCTGGCGGATCCGATCTTTCAGGGGCTGGCGCTGTCGCTGCTGTTCGGTCTGGCCTCCTCGACCCTGCTGACGGTGCTGGTGATCCCGGCGATCTACCGGATCTTCAAGACCTGACCCTGCCGTCCGCCCGTGCCGGGGGCGGGCTGCCGTCCGGCGGCTCGGCCCGGCCCGCGCGGGCCAGCCGCGATTCGCCGCTTTCCTCGCCGAAGCACATGTCGAAATCGGCGCAGTCGGTGCAGACCGGCGTCGCGCAGAGAACGAAGCCCTCCTCCTCGCAGATCAGCCGGTAGAAGAACCGCTTCCATTTCATGTTGGCGGTGTTCTTGGCCGCGAGCGGGCCGAAATGCCGGGTCAGCATCGCCGAAAGCTCGCCGCGGTTGCGCAGGCCCAGATCCTGCCATAGGTGATCGGGCTCCATCGCGCGGCGGGCGATCATCGAGGCCAGCGGCACCGCCAGCGCCGTGCCGCCCGCATGCGCCAGCAGCAGCGTGCGCAGCGAGTCTTCCTCGATGCCGCGGGGGACTGCGCCGATGCCGCGCAGAAACTCGCGCGGCGCCGCCGGAAAGAGGGCGCCCAGCAGCCCCGCCAGTTCGGCCGCGTCCAGACCGCAATGGGCGGGCAGGTCCTCGGGAACCGGGGCTTCGGACAGGGCGAGCGCCAGGATCGAGGCGGCAACATGCAGGTCGGCCGCGTCCCAGCGGGCGCGGGCGGCCCCGGCCATCAACCGGTCATAGGCGGTGTCAGCTGTCATCTTTGCGCTCCTGGGATACAGCCTTGGATCTCGGCCCGGCGCCGTCAAGCGATCCGCCGTCCGGCCGGGCCGACAGGCGTGCCGTGCCGCATTGCTGGGCGGCGATGACGCTGTCGGCGGCACTGCGCGAACGCCGGCCGCCCCGGGCGCCCCCGATCCGGGTCAGGCCGACCGGATCAGGTCGCGGATCACGGGCACCTTCTGCGGCTTGCCCGACAGCGACCGCAGCAGCGTGGCCAGTTCGGGTTCGTCGACCCGCCGGGCCGCGGCCTTGGGGCTGAACCAGCGGCGGGTGCGTTCGCGCCGCTCCTTCCAGTCGCGCTTGAGCGTCTTCACGATCATCGGAAACACCTCGACCCGGCAGCGCAGCACCGAGCCGTCGTCGAGCCGTTTGTCATAATCGTAGGTGCCGATGCTCTGGGTCGCGATGAAGCCCTCGGCCCCGGCCTCTTCCAGCGCCTCGATCTCGGCGGCGACCCAGGGCTTGCGCCCGTCCATGGTCCAGCCTTTGGGCATGACCCAGCGGCCCGTCCCGCGGGAGGTGACCATGAGCACGCTCAGGCGGCCATTCTTGTCACGTCGAAACGGCAGCGCCGCGATCTGGCTGCCGACCGGTGACTTTGGCTCGGTCGCCAAATTCCCGTCCATTTTTTCCGCTCGCATCCTGCGCGGTCGGGGCTGCGTCCGCGCTGTTCTTCCTCCGGGCCTCTCCGGAGGGGCGCGCTTTGCGCGACCGACTGTCGCGAATCATAGACGCCATACTTTGGGAGATGTGCAAAAATATAGCGTCATCAACCGCAAATACGACACGCTCTGGGGCCCATTCGGCCCGATTGGGATGAGAAACCGCCAGGGTCGGCCCCGGCGGGTCTTGTGAATGTGACGTTTCAGTGACATTGACCCCGCCGTGACGGATCGTCCGCGCGTGCGGACCTGCGGCGCGCTGCGGTTTCTGGGCCCCTCAATCGCAGGAGGCCCCGCCGCAGGGTGTCTCATAGCAGTGAGCGGCGTGCGTCCCCGACGGACGGCCGAACGAGGAAAGGCTTCCCTTGTCAGACAGTTTCAAGGACCGCCAGTGGAAGACGCTGGACAAGGACCTCAAGCGCCTGTCGCAGGTTGGAACCGCCGCGCAATCCGTGTCGCGCCCGCTGGTGGGCGTCGGAATCTCGCTGGCCTTCATCATCGCGGCGGCGCTGGCCGCGGCACTGGTGACGGGAAACACGCCGGGCCTTCTGTTCGTGATGGCGGCGGCGGCCTTCGGGGCCTACATGGCCCTGAACATCGGGGCCAATGACGTCGCCAACAACATGGGTCCTGCGGTCGGCGCCAACGCGCTGTCGATGGCCGGGGCCATCGCCATCGCAGCGATCTGCGAAAGCGCGGGCGCGCTGATCGCGGGCGGCGATGTGGTCTCGACCATCTCCAAGGGGATCATCGCGCCCGAAAGCGTCGCGGATTCGGCCACCTTCACCTGGGCGATGATGGCCGCGCTGCTGGCGGCCGCCGTCTGGGTCAATATCGCCACCTGGATCGGGGCACCGGTCTCGACCACCCATTCGGTGGTGGGGGGCGTTCTGGGCGCGGGCGTCGCTGCGGCGGGCATTACCGCGGTCGACTGGCCGACCATGGGCGGCATCGCCGCCAGCTGGGTGATCTCGCCCTTTCTGGGCGGGGTGATCGCGGCCGGGATGCTGGCCTTCATCAAGTGGAAGGTGGTCTATCGGGACGACAAGATCGCGGCGGCCCGGGTCTGGGTTCCGGTGCTGATCGGCGTGATGTCGGCCGCCTTCGCGACCTATCTGGCGATGAAGGGGCTGAAACACCTCTTCGATATCGGGCTCGGGCATGCGGTGCTGATCGGGGTGCTGGTCGGGGTTCTGGCCGGCCTGGTCTCGGTGCCTTTGATCCGGCGCCAGTCCGAGGGGCTCGAGAACCGGAACCGGTCGCTCAAGGTCATGTTCACCGGGCCTCTGGTGATTTCGGCGGGGCTTTTGTCCTTTGCCCATGGTGCCAACGATGTGGCCAATGCGGTCGGGCCGCTGGCGGCCATCGTCCATGCCCAGCAGGATGGCGAGGTCGCGGGGCAGGTCGCGATTCCGGTCTGGGTGATGGTGATCGGTGCCTTCGGGATCTCGTTCGGGCTGATGCTGTTCGGACCCAAGCTGATCCGGATGGTGGGCAGCCAGATCACCAAGCTGAACCCGGTCCGGGCTTATTGCGTGGCGCTGTCGGCGGCGCTGACGGTGATCGTGGCGTCCTGGCTGGGGCTGCCGGTCAGCTCGACCCATATCGCCGTCGGCGGGGTCTTCGGCGTCGGGTTTTTCCGCGAATGGGATGCCGAGCGGCGCTGGCGCCGGATGGACCAGACGCTGCCGCAGGCCAAGCGGCTGGCCCCGGAAGAACGCCGCCGCCGCAAGCTGGTGCGCCGGTCGCATTTCATGACCATCGTCGCGGCCTGGGGCATCACCGTCCCGGCGACTGCCCTGCTGTCGGGCGGGCTTTTCGCCGCGATCATGGCCCTGAAATAGCCGCCCGGGCGAGGCGCGGGCTCAGGCGAAGCTGTCGCGATACTCGGCGCGAAGCATGGCCTTCTGCACCTTGCCCATCGCATTGCGCGGCAGCGCCCGGGCCAGCGCCATCCGGCGCGGCTGCTTGAACGCGGCCAGCCGGGACCTGAGGTCGGCGGCGATGGCGTCCAGATCGGGCTCCGCCCCGGACGCGGGCACCAGCACCGCCACGACCGCCTCGCCGAAATCGGGATGGGGCACGCCGATCACCGCGCTTTCCAGCACCCCGGGCTGGGCGTCCAGCGCCTCTTCGATCTCTTTGGGGTAGATGTTGAGCCCGCCCGAGATGATCAGGTCCTTGGCCCGGCCGACGATCTGCACATAGCCGTTCTCGTCGATCCGCCCCAGATCGCCGGTCAGGAAGAACCCGTCCTCGCACAGCTCTTCGCGGGTCTTTTCGGGCATCTGCCAGTAGCCCTTGAAGACATTGGGGCCCCGGACCTCGATCTGGCCGATCTCGCCCTGCGCCAGCTCGGCCCGGGTTTCGGGATCGGCGATCCTCAGATCGACCCCGGGCAGCGGCAGGCCCACGGTGCCCGCGATGCGCTTGCCCTCATAGGGGTTCGAGGTCGACATGTTGGTTTCGGTCATGCCGTAGCGTTCGAGGATGCGGTGGCCGGTGCGCGCCTCGAAGGCGCGGTGGGTTTCGGCCAGCAGGGGCGCGCTGCCCGACACGAACAGCCTGAGAGGGGCGGCAAGCGCGCGGTCGAAACGGGGATCGTCCAGCAGCCGGGTATAGAAGGTGGGCACGCCCATCATCGCGGTGGCGCGGGGCAGCGCCGCGATGACCGCATCGGTGTCGAATTTCGGCAGGAAGATCATCGACCCGCCCGCCAGAAGCAGGATGTTCGTGGCGACGAAAAGCCCGTGGGTGTGAAAGATCGGCAGGGCGTGCAGCAGCACGTCCCGGTCGGTGAACCGCCAGACATCGGTCAGCACCTCGGCATTGGAGATCAGGTTGGTCTGGGTCAGCATCGCCCCCTTGGACCGCCCCGTGGTGCCCGAGGTGTAGAGGAATGCGGCCAGATCCTCGGCGTCGCGCGGCACGGTCGGATAGGTGCCGGATTTGGCGCGGGCGATCACCGTGAAGCTGCCCGAGCCATCGGCATTCAGCGTGGCGATGCGGGCGCCCGCGGCCTCGGCGAACGGCGTCAGCGCGCCCATCCGGCGGCCGTCGCAGATGAACAGCCGCGCCCCGCTATCGGACAGGAAATAGGCCAGCTCGTCCGGGGTATAGGCGGTGTTGAGCGGCAGGAAGATCACCCCGGACTGGGCGCAGGCTGCATAAAGCGCCAGCGCCTCGGGCGATTTCTCGACCTGCACCGCCAGCCGGTCGCCGGGGCCGAGCCCGAAGGCGTTCAGCGCATGGGCAAAGCGGGCGGCGGTGGTCAGAAAGGCCGCATGGGTCAGGGTGCGGCCGTCGGCCAGATGCAGGAAGGGCGTCTCGCGCCCGGCATGGCGGCCGAAAAGCTGGTCGTAAAGCGGGTTGGCCATGGGCGGGCTCCGGTCTGTCGCGTGGGCGGTCGGGGCGGGTCCGGCATCGGGTCCGGCCCGGCCAGTCTGCGGGACGGCGCCCATGCCGGTAAAGCGCGCCAAGCACCGCACCCCGGACGGGCGATCAGCGCGGCTCGGGCAGGGTGTCGGATTCGGCCAGCACGTCGGTCGGCGTCGTGGTCTCGCTTTCGCTTCGCAGCGCGGCGGCCTCGTGCAGCAGGCTTTCGGCGAAGGCGCGTTCCAGATCGGACTGAAGCTTGCTGTTCAGCTCCATGTATTCGGCATTGTCTTCCAGCGGCACGCCGGGCTTCCAGACCTTTGCCAGCTCGCGCAGCGCCGTGCGGTCGAAGCTGAACAGCGTGTCTTCGGCATTCTCGGCCTCGTAGGCGGTCAGCCCGGTCTTTTCCAGCACCCGGCGCCCGCAGCGCAGCGCGCTGTCGAAGACCTCGCGCACGGTCTCGTCGGCGCCTGCGCGGTACAGCTCGAAGACATGTTCGCGATCGCGGGCGCGGGCGATGATGAAGAGATCGGGCCGCACGCGCCGGGCGTAGCGCACCAGCGTGGTCGCGGCCCGGGCGTCGCCGATGCAGACCACCAGCACCTCGGCGGTGTCGATGCCCGCGGAATCGAGCAGCGCGGGCCGGGTCGCGTCGCCGTAATAGGCCTTGAAGCCCAGCCGCCGGACTCGCCGCACCGCGCGCAGGTCGTCGTCGATCACCGTGGTCCGTCCGCCGGTCAGCGCGATCATCCGGTTCACCGTCAGCCCGAACCGGTCGATCCCGGCGATGATGACGGGATGGTGTTCGTCGATCTGGTCGGCATCGGGCCGCGGCCCGCCGCGCGCCTGCAAAACCCGGGCGATGATGTCGTGCAGGATGAAGAGCGCGGGCGTGATCAGCATCGACAGCGCGATCACAAGGCTCGACATGGCGACGATGTCGGGCGGCATGATCCGCTGGGACGAGGCGAAACCCACCAGCACGAAGCCGAATTCCCCGGCCTGCGCCAGCCCCAGCGTGAACAGCCAGCGGTTCGACCGGTCGAGCTTGAAGGCGAGCGCCAGCCCGTACAGCACCGCGACCTTGATCAGCACCAGGCCGGTCACATAGACCGGCAGAAGGATCGGCGCGTCCCAGAACACCGAGAAATCCATGCCCGCGCCGACCGTGATGAAGAACAGTCCCAGCAGCAGGCCCTTGAACGGCTCGATCGAGCTTTCCAGTTCGTGCCGGAATTCCGAATTGGCCAGCACCACGCCCGCGAGGAAGGTGCCAAGCGCGGGCGACAGCCCCACCATCAGCATCAGCGAGGCGATCCCCGCCACGATCACCAGCGCCATCGCGGTGTTCAGCTCGCGCAGCCGCGCCGCCTGGACGTAACGGTAAAGCGGGCGCACCAGATAGTGACCGGCCAGCACCGTGCCCGCGACCGCGCCCAGCGTGACCAGCGTCACGCCCCAGGCGGGCAGCTCCTCGATCAGATGCATCGCGCCATGGGTGCCCTCGGTCTCGGCCGCGCGCATCTCGGGCGAGGCGAGGAAGGGCATGATCGCCAGCATCGGGATCACCGCGATGTCCTGCATCAGCAGCACCGAAAACGCACTGCGCCCGCCGGGCGTGTTCATCAGCTTCTTTTCGGTCAGGGTCTGCAGCACGATGGCCGTCGAGGACAGCGAGAAGATCATCCCCATGGCCAGCGCCGACTGCCAGGTCTGGCCGAAGACAATGGCGGCCGCGGTGACCAGCGCCACCGTGATCAGCACCTGCAGCCCGCCCATCCCGACCAGCTTGTCCCGCATCGCCCATAGCGCGCGGGGGTCGAGCTCGAGCCCGATCAGGAACAGCATCATCACCACGCCGATTTCCGAGACATGGCGCAGCGTGATCATCTCGGCACCGGCAAGCCCCAGCACCGGCCCAACAACCAGCCCGATCAGAAGATAGCCCAGGACCGAGCCAAGCCCCAGCCGCGTGGCCAGCGGAACCGCAAGCACGATGCACAGCAGATAAAGCGTGGCGTTGAGCAGGAAGCCTTCCATATACCGTCCCGGTGGGCGATCCGCCGCCGGCCGGACGGGCCGAAGGGTGGTGTCGCATGCGTCGCACCCTAGCGATTGGGGCGAGTGCTGCAAGCATCTGGACCGGCGAACGCGAACGGGGCGTTGTCGCAGCGGGGGCCGCGGACGTTCAGGCGGTCGCGGTTTCGGCGGGCGCGCCCGGGCGCGGCTTTTGCAGGACCAGTGCTGCAGGGATCATCGCGAAGGCGGCAAGCCCTGCCAGCAGGAAGGCGTCCTGATAGGCCAGCATCGCCGATTGTGCGCGCAGCGTCTGGGCCAGCCAGGCCGCGCCTTCCGGGCTGGTCGGGGTCAGCCCCCGGGGGGCCAGATACTGGGCCACCGCCTGGCGCGTCGCGGTCAGTTCCTCGCCCAGCAGAGCCCAGTGCACCTGACTGCGCTCGGACACCTGCCAGCCCAGGATGGCGACGCCGATCGACGAGCCGATCGACCGGGTGACGCCATAGATGCCCGAGGCCTCGTCCTGCCGCGCCGACGAGATGTTCTGGAAGGCCAGCGTCGACATCGGCACGAAGAAGAGCCCCATCCCGAAGCCGGTCACCACGCCGGGAAGGCCGAGATCCCAGAACCCGGCATCGAGGTTCAGCCCGCTCAGCAGCACATTGCCCAGCCCGGTCAGCCCAAGCCCCGCGACCACCAGAAGCCGCGCATCGATGCGTTTCAGAAGCACCGCGCCGGTCAGGACCATCGACACGCCCGCTGCCAGCCCGCGCGGAATGAACAGATAGCCCGCGTCGAGCACCGGGTAGCCCAGAAGCCCCTGCACGAAGAGCGGCAGGATGGCGATGGCGCCGAACATCGACACCCCGAAGCCCAGGATGGCCACATTCGCCGCGGCAAAGCTGCGGTCGCGCAGCAGCGAGAAATCGACGATGTTGTCGCGCTTGTGCCAGCCCCGCACGACGAACAGCGCCCCCGCAACAGCCGAACTCAGCGCGGTGACCTGGATCAGCTTCGAGCCGAACCAGTCACGGGTCTCGCCCAGATCGAGCGTCATCTGCAGACAAGCGATGGCCGTCAGCATCAGCGCGAGCCCCGCCCAGTCGACCGGCAGCGCCCGGGTCTCTTCGGCCTCAAGCTCGCCAGCGATCAGCATCAGCGCGAAGGCCGCCAGCGGCAGGTTGACGTAGAAGACCGCGCGCCAAGAGAAATACTCGGTCAGAAGCGCCCCAAGCGTCGGGCCGAAGACCGGTGCCACCACCACACCCAGCCCGAAGAAGGCCATGGCCTGGCCGCGTTTCTCGCGCGGGAAGGCGTCGAACAGGATCGATTGCGACAGCGGGATCAGGAAGGCTCCGCACAGCCCCTGGCCGATCCGGAACAGGACCAGCGCGCCGACCGACCAGGACAGCCCGCACAGCATCGAGAAGCCGGCAAAGCCCAGGATCGCCGATGTGATCAGCCGCCGCCGGCCGACCCGCCGCACGAAGAACCCTGTCAGCGGCATCACCGCCACCGAGGCGACGATGTAGCTGGTGACGATCCAGACGGTCTGGTCCGAGGTCAGCCCGAAGGCCGCCTTTATATGGGGCAGGGCGACGTTGACGATGGTCATGTCCATGACCTCGAGGATCGCGGTCAGCACCACCGCCAGGACGATGGGCCAGCGCGCGGCGCTCATGGTCCGGGCGCGGCCGTAGTGTCGACGGTCGCGGTCGCGCTGGCGCCCGCCTTCAGGCAGAAGCGCGCGGCCTCGGGCACCGGGTCAAGCGCGATCCGGACCGGGATGCGGCGGGTGACCTTGACCCAGTTGCCGGTGGCGTTCTGCGCGGGCAACAGCGAGAAGACCGCCCCCGCCCCCGGGCCGATGCTGGCGACCCGGCCCGTCAGATCGAGCGCGGGGCAAAGGTCGATGCCGATGGCGGCAGGCTGGCCGGGGCGGATGCGGGTCAGATCGGTTTCCTTGAAATTGGCCTCGATCCACCATTCGGCATCGCCCACCAGCGAGAAAAGCGCCTGCCCGGCGGTCACGACAGACCCGGGCCTGAGGTCGATATTGGCGATCCAGCCGCTTTCGGGGGCTGTGACGGTCGCGTGGTCGAGGTCGATCTCGGCCATCTGCAGCGCGGCCAGCGCCTCGCGGACCCCGGCATTCCGGTCGCCCTCGTCGCCGAGGCTGGCCTGCGCCCGGGCCAGTTGCTGGGCCGCTGCCGTCTCTTCGGCAAGGGCCCGGTCGCGCGCGGCCAGCGCCCTGTCGAGCGCCGATTGCGACACGTCGTTGCGGCGAAACAGCCCCTCCTGACGCAGGTAGTCGGCCTCGGCCTCGCGGCGGGCGGCGCGGGCCACGTCGAGCTCGGCCTCGGCGGCGGCGACCTCGCGGGCGGCGGCGCCCGCCGATTGCAGCGCGGCATCGGCCCGGGCCCGGGCCTGATCGACCGCAGCCTTCAGCGCGCGATCCTCGATCCGGAACATCAGATCGCCCGCCGCCACATGGTCGTTCTCGTCGACGGCCAGCTCGGCGATGCGGCCGCTCACCTCGGGAACGACGGTCAGTACATGGGCCCCGACATAGGCATCGTCGGTGCCGGGATAGACCCGTTCATGGCCCCACCACCAGACCAGCCCCCCCGCCAGCGCCAGCACCGCCAGCCCGGCCAGCACCGGTTTGCGACCGAGCCTCATCGCCCCGCCCTTTCCTGTTCTACCGGGCACATGCGTCGGCCCGTTCTTTTACGGCTTCGCGGGCGTCTGCTCCCGCGGCATGGCCGAGTCTCGGGTCCGGTGCAACATCCGCGCCGCGCCGGGCGCGCGGACCCTAGCACGCCTCGGATCGCGTGCCCCTGTCGGCCGGATTACAGTTTCGCAATCCAGCTGTCGAAACCGGGGCGGCCGCCGTCCTTCGGGGCGATCGGGGCGGCGATAGAATTGTCTTTATCCGCCGCCCTCCGCCCGCATTGGCGCGCGATTTCGGCCCGATTTCGGGCAGAGGCAGGATGCATCGAGGTCCGGGCCGCCTCTGGTCCGGGCGAATGCGCTGGGTGTGAGGACCTGCCATGACCGATATCTCTGCCGTTTCCGGCTCTACCCTCGCGGATGGCGGCCCGAATGTCGCCGTCGCCGTTCTGGCCGCGCTGTTGCTGGGTCCGTTCGGACTGTTCTATGTCAGCCGCATGGCGGCGATCGTGATGATCGTGCTGACCTTCGTCATCGCCCTGCCGACGCTGGGCTTCGGCGTTCTTCTGACCCTGCCGCTTGGCATGCTCTGGGCCGGGATCGCCGCGATCCGGCTGCGCCGCCGGGCGATGCGGGCCGCCTGAGGTCCTATTCCCGGCTCAGGGCGACCACCGGGTCGAGCCGCGCCGCCGCCCGGGCCGGGAGAAACCCGAAAGTGACGCCGATCAGCGTCGAGGACAGGAACGCGACCGCGATGGCCGTGCCCGAGAAGGACAGCCGCACCTCGGTCGCGACCCGGTCGACGATCTCGCCCGTCAGCAGCGCGCCTGCGATCCCCAGAAGCCCGCCGATCAGGCAGACCAGCACCGCCTCGATCAGGAACTGCGCGACGATGTCGGACCGGCGCGCGCCGATGGCGATGCGCACCCCGATTTCACGGGTCCGCTCGGTGACCGACACCAGCATGATGTTCATCACCCCGATGCCGCCCACGATCAGCGAAATCACCGCGATCATCGCGACCAGCGCGGTCAGGGTCCGGGTCGTGCTGGTGATGGTCTCGCGGATCGAGTCGCTGTTGGTGAGGAAGAAATCCTTGCTGCCATGGCGGGTCAGCATCAGCGCCAGGATCGCGTCCTGCGCCTTTGTCATGTCATAGCCATCGGCGATCCGGACCGCGATGCTGCTGAAATGGTCCTGCCCGGAAACCCGCGCCATCGAGGTCGTGTAGGGGATCCAGACATTCAGCGAGGATGGGCCGAAGGTCGCCCCGGTCGCGCGCACCAGCCCGATGACCCGGACCGGCACCCGGCCCAGCAGCAGCACCTCGCCCAGCGGGTCGGCCCCCGCGCCGAAGAAGGTGTCGCGGGTGTCCTCGTCGATCACCGCGACCTGTTCGCGGGCGGCGATGTCCTCGGGGCCGAAGACGGTGCCTTGCAGGGTGGTATAGGCATGGACCTGGAAATAATCGCCGCTGACCCCGCCGATCGAGGCGGTCGAGGTCACGTTCCGGTAGCGCACCGACAGGCTGTCGGACACCGCCGGCGAGACGCTGTCGGCAAAGTCCTGCAGTGCCAGCGCATCGGCATCCGAGGGCACCAGCGTCTCGAAGCGGTTGGCGTCGCGCGCGCCGAAGCCGCTGCCCGAGCGGATGGTGATGGTGCTGGTCCCGAGCGAGCTGATGTTTTCCAGCACCTTCTGCTGGCTGCCATTGCCAAGCGCCACCACCAGCACCACCGAGGCGATGCCGATGATGATGCCCAGCATGGTCAGCAGGCTGCGCACCCGATGCGCCAGAAGCGCCCGCGCGGCCATGGCCAATGCCTCGATCTGGCGTCTCAGCCCGGCGCCCGCGCGGATCCGGCGGACCGGGCGGTCGGGCCTGTCCGCCCCGGTCCGGGCGGCGGTGGGGGTGTCCGACACGATCCGGCCGTCGCGGATCTCGATCACCCGGTGGGCATGGGCGGCGACGCGCGGGTCATGGGTCACCATCACCACCGTATGGCCCTGCCGGTTCAGATCCAGCAGCAACGCCATCAGCTCTTCGCCCGAGGTGGAATCGAGCGCGCCGGTCGGTTCGTCGGCCAGGATCACCTCGCCGCCGTTCATCAGGGCGCGCGCGACGGACACGCGCTGTTGCTGGCCGCCCGAAAGCGCGCTCGGCCGGTGGTCCAGCCGGTCGCCGAGGCCGAGCCGCCGCAGCAGGTCCGTCGCCCGGGCGCGCCGCGGCCCGGCGCCTTCGCCCGCATAAACCGCCGGAACCTCGACATTTCCGACCGCGTCGAGATCGGGCAGCAACTGATAGCGCTGGAAGATGAAACCGAAATGCTCGCGCCGAAGTTCGGCCAGCGCGTCGGGACCCAACGCCGAGACATCCTGCCCGTCGAAGAGGTAGCGGCCGGAACTCGCCCGGTCGAGACAGCCGAGAATGTTCATCAGCGTCGACTTGCCGGACCCCGAGGCGCCGATGATCGCCACCATCTCGCCCGCGCGGATCTCGATATCCACGCTGTCGAGAACGGTGATGGTCTCGTCGCCCGCCTGAAAGCTGCGGGTGATGCCGCGCGCCGCAATCAGCGGCTGGCCAGGTTCGGTGCCGTCCATCTCAGAACCCCATCGGCGGGCGCATCCGCCGCGATCCGCTGCCTTCGGCCGCCGGAGCCTCGGCCGATCCGGTCACGACGCGGTCGCCTTCGGACAGGCCCGAGACGATTTCGGCGGTGACCTTGTCGTTCAGCCCGACCTTGACCGGTTGCGGGCTGACCTTGCCGGTGGCGGGGTGGTACAGGTCGACCTCGGCGCCGCCCGGGCCGGTCCTGATCGCCGAGGCGGGCACGGTCAGCACGTTCTGGGCGCGGTCGAGCACGATCGAGACCTGGGTCGTCATGCCGATCCTCAGCTTGCGGTCGGGATTGTCGACTTCGAGCAGGCCGTTGTAATAGATTGCCTCGTCGGTCGAGATTGTGTCGCTGTCCTCGATCTCGCTCGGCGCCGGTTCGACGTCGCGCACGGTCGCGGTGAACGGGGTGTCGGGTTCGCCGAGGATGGTAAAGCGCACGTCCTGCCCGGGCCTGACATGCACGACGTCGGCCTCGGAGATTTCGGCCTTCACCACCATCCGGTCGAGATTGGCCAGCTTGACGATGGTCGGCGCGTCGTTGACCGCATTCACGGTCTGGCCCTCCTCGACGACGATGGCGACGACGGTGCCGGTGATCGGTGCGGTGATCCGCGTGCGTTCCAGCGCGATCTTAGCGGTCGAAACCGTCACCTCGGCGCGTTTGCGCTGGGCTTCGAGCGCCTCGAGATCGGCGCGGTCGACATCGACATCGGCCTGCGCCGCCTCGACATCGCCGTCAGAGACATAGTTCTGCGCGGCCAGCCTGACCTGCCGGTTCAGCGTCAGTTCGTCCTTCTTCAGGCTCGCGGTCTTGGCCGCGATCTGGGCCAGGATATTGGCCAGATCGGCCTCGGCCTGCAGCACGTCGTTCTGCTGGTCGAGCGAGTCGATCTGCGCGATCAGATCGCCCGCCGTCACCTCTTGTCCAAGTGCGACCGCCAGCGTCTCGATCTGGCCCGAGACCCGCGCGCCGACGCTGACCAGCTGGCTTGCCTCGACCGTGCCGGTGGCCAGAACCGTCCGTTCGACCGTGCCGCGGGTCGCGGCGGCGGTGGCGGGCGTGCCGGTGGCGGTGTCGCGCAGCGAGACCGCCCAGGCTCCGGCGCCCAGCGCGGCGGCGGCCAGAAGGATCAGAAGGCGCAGTCTGGTTTTCATCGGGAAAGGCTCGCAATGCGGCGAAAGGGGCGTTGCAGGCTGATACGGGCCGCGGGCGGGTTTCCGTCGCCGGGCAAGCCGCCGGGAGCGGGCTTCGGCCTGGGCCGCCGTTCAGGCCGGGCGCCAGCCGCGCAGGAAAAGCAGGCTGCCCGCCGCCTGGATCGCAAGCCCCACAAGCCCCAGCGCGATCAGGGCTGCGGCCAGCGTGCCCCCGGGCAGCGCCGCCTCGGCCGCTGCACGCAGGGGCGCCTTCAGGGCCAGCACCGCCGCCGCCATCACGGCGGTCGTCGCCAGAAGCCCGGCGACGCGCCCGCGCGGCAGCGCCGAAGCATGGCCGCGCCGCCGCGACAGGACCCACAGCAGGCCGGCATAGACCGCCATCCCCGCCGAGGTCGCCAGCGCCAGACCGACCGCGCCCAGCACCGGGGCCAGCGCGAGCTTGAGCCCCAGATTGGGGATCGCGGCCAGCATCAGCGCCGTCAGCGGCGTGCGGGTGTCGCCCCGGCCGTGAAAGCCCGCGACCAGCGAGCGCACCGAAAGCGCGGGCACCAGCCCCAGCGCATAGGCGGCGAGGATCGTGGCCGAGGCGCGCGCGGCCTCGGCATCGAAGGCCCCGCGCCGGAACAGCACCTCGACCGCCCAGTCGCCCAGAAGCGCCATCAGCACGGCCATCGGCAGGCCCGTCGCGAGGCAGACCATCGCCGCGCGGTCCAGCGCCCGGCGCATCCCGTCGGCATCGCCAAGCCCTGCCCGCCGCCCGATATCGGGCAGCAGCACGGTGCCCAGCGCGACCCCGATCAGCCCGATCGGCAACTGGTACAGCCGGTCGGCATAGTAAAGCGTCGACAGCGACCCGGCGGGCAGGAAGGTCGCCAGAACCGTATCGGCCAGCACCGAGATCTGCAGCGCGCCCGCCGCCAGCATCGCCGGGCCGAGGCGTCGGAAGAAGGTCCGGGTCTCGGACGACAGCCGCGGCGGGGCGACGCTCAGCGCGATCCCGGCGCGGGTCGCGGCCACGGCCAGCAGCACCACCTGCGCCACGCCCGAGAGGGTGACCCCCACGGCCGCCGCCTGCGCCACGCCCGGAAAGAGCGGCGCGGCCCAAAGCGTTGCCAACATGCAGAGATTGAGCAGGATCGGCGCGGCGGCGGTCGCGGCGAACCGGTCGCGGCTGTTCAGAAGCGCACCCAGATAGGCCACGACCGACATGCACAGAAGGTAGGGAAAGGTGATCCGCGTCAGCGTGATCGCCAGCGCCCGGGTCGGGTCCTCGGCGCCAAGCCCCGGTGCCAGGAGGCTCAGCACCCATCCGGTCTGGGTCAGCGCCACCGCGAGCAGCACGAGATTGGCCAGCAACAGCCAGCCCAGCACCTCGGCACCGAAGCGCTTGGCCGGACCGCCCGAGGCCGACAGCGCGGCATATCCAGGCAGGAAGGCTGCGTTGAAGGCGCCCTCGGCCAGCAGCGCGCGGAAATGGTTCGGCAAGCGGAAGGCCAGCATGAAGGCATCGGCCACCGGCCCTGCGCCCAGCGCCGCGGCCAGAACCGCGTCGCGCAGAAACCCGAAGATCCGGCTGAGCAGGGTCAGCCCGGACACGGTGCCGAGTTTGCCAAGCATGGGACAGCGACTCCTTGACCCGCGCCGTCCGGGCGGGTCCCGGGGCCGCCTGCTTATCGCGCCTTTCCCGGTCCGGAGCCAGTGGCCGCCCGGGTCGGGCGCTCGGTCCCCCGGCGGATGGGCGCCGAGGGGCTTTCGGGTGTTACCGCCCCGCGTTCTGGCTGTGGCCGGTGGCAGAACTCGGCTGGGTCCAGAGGCTTTCGGGTGTCAGGATGAAGGCGAAGAGGGCCAGATAGGCGACCAGAAAGACGATCAGCGCGACGGCATTGCGCCGCCCCATTGTCACAAGCCCGCCGAAACCCGCTCTTGGAGCTGGCTGCATGGTGCGAATCCCCCATTGTGGCCAGTTAAGTCTACAGAAGTTGTCGTGATAAATCCTCCCGTCCTTTCCGGTTTCGGTCGAGGGATTGCCCCGGGCGGGGACGACGGCTGGCGTCATGTGGACAAAAACGCCATGGCTTTGGGCAGGTCTTCGGTGTCAAGCCACTGTATCTTAAGAATTCGTCTTTCGGGGTGCCGAGCGCGGCCGGGACGGTCCGGCAACAGCCGCGCTTGATCGTCGCGGGTTTCGCTCGTATGCGTGGCCTATGATCACCCAGAAGACCAAGTATGCCTTGAAGGCCCTGATCGCGCTCGCGGAAGAGGCCGCCGGGGACGGCGAGGCGTTGACCATCGAGCAGATCTCGCAGAGGTCCGGCGCGCCCAAGCGGTTTCTGGAACATATCCTGCTGGATCTCAAACGCACCGGCTATCTCGGCTCGCGCCGGGGCCGGTCGGGCGGTTATCTGCTGATCAAGGCGCCGCGTCAGGTCTCGATCGGGGAGTTGCTGCGCGAGGTCGACGGGCCGATCGCGCCGCTGCCCTGCCTGTCGCGCCGGGCCTACCAGCCCTGCGACGACTGCGAGGACGAGGAAAGCTGCCGCATCCGCAGGCTCTTCGGTCAGGTCTTCTACGCCTATCTGCTGCTGATCGAGTCGCTGACCCTCGCCGACCTGCTGGAAAGCCCCGAGCGGATCGAACGGCTGGCGGCGGATGCCGCCCTGCCGCCCGTCTGAGAGCGCCTCCGCCCCGTTCCGGTCAGCCCCTGTACCCTTGTGACTGGAACCATTTCCAGGCGTCCTGGATCATGGTGGGGAGGTCGGAGCGTTCGGGGACCC